>JBASBO010000191.1:0-2079 GCA_049651165.1 Xanthobacteraceae bacterium
CATCGACACCTTGCAGCGCGATCTCGAAGCGCACGCGGTGCTCACCATCGCGCGGCGCCAGCCGATGGCGGTGGACCTGCGCCAGCTCGTCGGCGCGATGCGGATCGCCACCGATCTGGAGCGGATCGGCGACCTCGCCAAGAACAACGCCAGGCGCGTGATGCAGCTCGACAGCGACTTCAACCCGCTGCAACTGATCCGCGGTCTGGAGCACATGACCGACCTCGTGGAAGCGCAACTCAAGGCGGTGCTGGACGCCTACGCCGCCCGCGACGTGCCGGCGGCGATGGCGGTGTGGAAGGGCGATGAGGAAATCGACGCCATCTGCACCTCGTTGTTCCGCGAACTCCTCACCTATATGCTGGAAGACCCGCGCAACATCGGCTTCTGCATTCACCTGATGTTCTGCGCCAAGAACATCGAGCGGATCGGCGATCACGCCACCAACATCGCCGAAACGGTGGTGTACGTGGTCGAAGGCCAGCCGATCACCGACAAGCGGCCGAAGGCGGACCAGACCACCGCCTTCGCCGGCACCGTCGACAAGTGATGGCAAGCGATGAAAGGGCGGCGATGAAGGCGCGCATTCTGGTGGTGGAGGACGAGGAAGCGCTGACCACGCTGCTGCGCTACAACCTCGAAGCCCAGGGCTACGAGGTCGAAACCGTGGCGCGCGGCGACGAGGCCGACGTCCGCTTGCAGGAGAGCGTGCCCGATCTGGCGGTGCTGGACTGGATGCTGCCGGGCCTCTCCGGCATCGAACTGTGCCGGCGGCTGCGGGCGCGCCCGGCGACCAGACAGCTTCCGATCATCATGCTGACCGCGCGCGGCGAGGAAAGCGAACGCGTGCGCGGGCTCGCGACCGGCGCCGACGATTACATCGTCAAGCCGTTCTCGGTGCCGGAGCTTGTGGCGCGGGTGCAGGCGCTGTTGCGCCGCGCCGCGCCGGAGCGGGTGGCGAATGTGCTGACCTACGGCGATATCGAGCTGGATCGCGAGAAGCGTCGCGTTTCGCGCGGCGGCCGCCCGATCGACCTGGGGCCGACGGAATATCGGCTGCTGGAATTCTTCCTCGAACATCCGGGCCGGGTGTTCAGCCGCGAGCAGTTGCTCGACGGCGTGTGGGGCCGCGATATCTACATCGACGAGCGCACCGTGGACGTGCATATCGGGCGCTTGCGCAAGCTCATCAATCCGGATGCGGCGGAAGACCCGATCCGCACCGTGCGCGGCGCGGGTTATGCGCTCGACGACCGCTTTCAGAAAGCGGGGTAACCTAGCGGCAGTGACGGACCCGCCATCCTGAGGTGCGGGCGAAGCGAGCCTCGAAGGATGACGAGATACCGAATATCGCGTGTCCTCCTTCGAGGCTCCGTGCTGCGCACGGAACGCATCAGGAGAACGTATTCCCCGCTCAATACTGCCGTGCTTCCGCCAGCCGCTCGGCGTGGAAGTTGGCGTCGCCGAACAATTCCTGGCAGACCCGCGCGCGCTTCATGAACAGGCCGATGTCGAACTGGTCGGTCATGCCCATGCCGCCGTGCATCTGCACGCCTTCCTGCACCGCGCGCGTCGCCGTGGTGCCGGCGCGCGCCTTGGCGACCGACACCGCGTTGGCCGCTTGCGCGGTATCCTGATCCAGAGCCTGCAACGCTTTCAGGACAGTGGCGCGGGTGATTTCGATATCGATATAGAGCTGCGCGGCGCGGTGCTGCAGCGCCTGAAACTCGCCGATCGCCTTGCCGAACTGCTTGCGCTCCTTGAGATAGGCGATGGTGCGGCCGAACACTTCCTCGCTTAAGCCCACCATCTCGGCGGCGACCGCGCCGCGCCCGATGTTCAGCACGTCGTCCAGAAGCGCGCCGCCCTGATCGACTTCGCCGAGCACCGCGTCGGCACTGACCTCGACGTTGTCGAAGGTGACGCGCGCGGCGTTGTGGGTGTCCACCATCACGGTGCGCTCGACGGAAACGCCCTTGGTCTTCGGATCGACCAGGAACAGCGTCAGCCCGCCTTGCTCGCCGGCGCGGCCGCCGGTGCGCGCCGCGACGATCAACAGATCAGCGACGTGGCCGTCGA
>JBASBO010000192.1:0-32683 GCA_049651165.1 Xanthobacteraceae bacterium
GCGTGTGACGAGGCGCGCGACCGCTGCGACGACGCGCTGCTCGACCTCATCCCGGCCTCGACGCGACGCGCCTACGACATGCGGAAGGTGATCGCGATGATCGCCGATCACGACAGCATATTCGAGCTGAAGCCGACGTTCGCCGCCAACATGGTGACGGCGTTCGCGCGTCTCGACGGGCGTCCGGTCGGCATCATCGCCAATCAACCCTTGCGCGCCGGCGGCATGATCGATTCCAGCGCCTGCGACAAGGGCGCGCATTTCATCGCGCTGTGCGACGCCTACGGATTGCCGCTGGTCTCGCTGATCGACGTGCCGGGATTTTTCATCGGTTCAAACGCGGAGCGCACGCTGCTCGGGCGTCGCAGCGCCAAACTCATTTTCGAATGGGGCCACGCCTCGGTTCCGCGCGTCTCCGTCGTGATCCGCAAGGGTTTTGGCCTCGGTTATTTCGCAATGGCGGGCGGCCGCGCCTTCGACGCCGACGCGAGCTTCGCCTGGCCGTCCGCGCAAATCTGCGCTATGTCGATCGAGGGCGCGATCGACGTCGCCTTCCGCAAGGACTACATGGCGGCGCCCGATCCGCAGGCGCGCCGGCAACAGATGATCGACGAGACGCGGGCGCAGACCGGCGCGCTTCAGGCGGCCGAAGGCTTCGGCGTCGACGATGTGATCGATCCCCGCACCACGCGCCGCCGCCTGATCGACATCTTCGAGCAGACGCCGCCGCGGCGCCCCAACGACCACCCGCCGAAGCATCGATCGATAGCGCCGATTTGAATGTGATCCGAAAACCAATGGAGACAGCCGCAATGCAGTTCAGAACCGACGCCGGCCTGTTGCCGGCTTCCCACATCAGCCGGCGCGACGCTCTCGCCGGCGCCGGCGCGCTCGCCATCGCGCTCGCAGGCCCCTCCCGTCTGCTCGCGGCCGATCCGTTCCGGATCGGCTGGGTGCGACCGACGACGGGCCGGCTCGTCAGCTCCTTCGCGCCGCTCTACGTCTCGGGACAGGTGGCGATCAAGGAGATCAACGCCGCGGGCGGAATTCTCGGCCGCCAGATCGTTCCGGTCGAGGAGGACGACGAAGGCTCTCCCGCCAAGGAGCCCGCGGTCGTCAAGAAATTGCAGGACGCCGGCGTCACCGTCATCTGCGGGCCCACGGGCTCGTCGCAGGTGCTCGCGTCGCTCGCCAGTTCGACGCCCGCCAAGATCATCCAGGGCGGCATCGCCAACGGCGTCGAGAACTCGGACGGCGAGAAGTACCCCTATCACTATCAATGCGGCTTCACGACGGTGCAGGAGGCGACGCGCTTCGTCGACTATCTCGTCAAGACGCTGGGCAAGACCAAGATCGGTATCCTGCAGGAGAACACGGGGTTCGGCGAGCAGGGCGGACAGGCGACGCTCGAATTGCTGAAAGCGCGCGGGCTCGCGCCCGCGAGCCATCAGGTCTACCCGATCGCCGCGCCCGACCTGAAAGCCTACATCACCAACATCAAGAACGCCGGCGCCGATGCGGTCATCTTCTGGGTCGGCACCTTGCCGGCCGCCGGCATGGCCTTGCGCGCAATGGGCGAACTGAACTGGTCGCCGCCGATCGTCGGGCACAGCTACCTGCTCGCCGACGCGCTGTTCGATCTCGCGCCGATCGAATCCCTGCGCAACGTCTCCGCTGCCTATTATCGGCCGTTCACCTACACGGACACGGAAGCCCCGGCCGAACGGCAGCGCGATTTCGCAAGGAAGATCCAGGAATATCCCGAAACCAAGCGGCTCGAAGCCATCGTTCCGCAGGCCACGCTCTACGACTTCCTGCATCTCGTGAAGATGGCCGCCGAGGCCGAGAAAAGCCTCGATCCCGAGGCGATCAAGCGCCGCCTCGACCAGACGACCGGATACAAAGGGTTGCTCGGGACGTTCAGCTTCACGCCGAAAAATCACGCAGGGCTGGCGATCGAGGACGTCGTGCTGGCGGCGGTCGCCTCCGGCCGCGACGCCAAGGCGCAAGGGTCGTTCCGCGAACGCGCCAAAGGGATGTGACGCGGGAGAAACGCAGATGAGCGCTATCGACGTCAATCCGCCCGTCGTGATGCCGCCGCTCGAAACGCGCAATGTCGGCGCGGTGTTCGAGGACGCGCTGGCGAACCATCCGGACAAGCTCGCGGTGCGCGACGAAGTCCGCAGCCTCAGCTATCGCGAGCTTTACGACGCATCGCTGCGGCTGGCCTCGGGCTTCATCCGGCTCGGCGTCGGACGGCAGGGGCCGGTCCTGCTGATGCTCGACAACCATGTCGACTTCGTCCTGTCGTGGATCGGGCTCAGCCTGACCGCGCGCGTCGAAGTGCCGGTCAATACCGCCTATCGCGGCGCGATCTTCGCGCATGTCGTCAACAATTGCGGCGCGCGCGTGATCGTGATCGAGGACGTCTATTGCGACCGTCTCGCCGAGATCGCCGACCGGCTGACGGATCTGACGACCATCGTCGTGCGCGGCGACCTCGCGCGCGCGAAATTTCCGTCCCGCTTCAAGGTGCTCGGCTTCGACGACCTCCACGGCGCGCCGGCTGCGCCGGAAAAGCTCGATCCGTGGGATCTCATCGGCATCATGTATACGTCCGGCACCACCGGATTGTCGAAGGGCGTGCGCGTCACCCATGCGCACGCCTACGGCTATTGCACGCCGGCGGTCTTCGGCGCGGCGACGCCGGACGACACCAATCTGGTGCTGCTGCCGCTGTTCCATGTCGGCGGGCAATGGGCCGGCCTTTACAACGCGCTGATCGGCCGCGCCTCGGCCGTCGTGCTGCCGCGCTTCAGCGCCACGCGGTTCTGGGACGAGGCGCGCGAGTACGGCTGCACCAACACCATGCTGCTCGGCGCGATGGCGAGCTTCCTGTATCGCCAGCCGCCCTTGCCGAACGATGCCGACCAGCCCTTGAAGAGCATCATGATGGTGCCGGTCATGCCGGAGCTGGACGACTTCATGCGACGCTTCGGGGTCAAGGCGGTCGGCACCGGCTTCGGTTCGACGGAGGGCTCCTCGATCGCGCGCGCGCGTCCGGGAACGGCGACGCCGGGCGGCGCCGGCTGGCTGCGCTCCGATTTCGAGGCCCGCATCGTCGACGAGAACGACATCGACGTGCCCCCCGGCACCGCCGGCGAAATCATCATCCGTGCGCGCGATTCGTGGTCGATCATGGACGGCTATCACGCGATGCCGGAAGCGACCGTCGCGGCCTGGCGCAATCTCTGGTTCCACACCGGCGATATCGTACGGCAGGAGCCGTCCGGCCAATACGTGTTCGTCGACCGGCTCAAGGATGCGCTACGGCGGCGCGGCGAAAACGTCTCGAGCTTCGAGGTCGAACGCGAGATCCTCGAACATCCGGCGGTGCTCGAATGCGCGGTCGTCGCCGTGCCGAGCGACGCATCCGAGGACGACATCAAGGCGTGCGTCGTCCTGAAACCGGAGCAGACGCTCGACGGCGCATCCCTGCTCGAATTTCTGCTGCCGCGGCTGCCGGACTTCATGGTGCCGCGCTATGTCGAATTTCTGGCGGAGATGCCGAAGACGCCGACCGAGAAGATCCGCAAGACGGAGTTGCGCACAATAGGCGTCAACGACAGGACGTGGGATCGCGAAAGCGTCGGGTTCAAAGTCCGTCGCTGACCATCCGCTACCTCGCAGGCAACGCCGGCTTCGAGGTTGATCCCACCGGTCGGCAACCAGCCTCTGCCGCCAACGCGGCAACAGCGCACCCGCACAAATCAGGAAAAGGCCCGCTGGAGTCCTTCACCGTTTCATGGAAGCGGTGAAGGACTCCAGATCCGCGATTTGACACGTTTTCTTCACGCGAACCTGATTCCGCTTCGTTCAAAAACGCTCCAGGTCGCAACGGACCGAACCTCGGCGGCCTTTATAAGCGTGACTTCGACGAAGCCGCCGGAAAGACACTTTGATATTTACATACCGACTGGCTGGGTTGTATACTTTGTGTCGTCGACAACTTCAAGCACCGGCAAAGGACGATGAGCGTGACGCCTGAACCCTCGAAGCTCGTTGAAAGAGTCATCAGCTATACCGTCAATAATCCCTACGAGCGCGACTATTGGGAAAAAGCACCCGCACTCACGGGCGTTCTGGTATGGGGCCGCGACGATTCCGTTGCCGCCATTCAGCAATGGATGGACCGCGCCGTCCAAACCCAGACGTCGGAGGGTTGCCTCAACTATAGCGAGCGGCTCGACCTTCCGGCCGGCCACGTCTCGACCTTCACGCCGACGGCCAGCCTTTCGGCGAGCCTCGGCTATCCCCTGCTCGGTTTCTACGAGCGCACCAAGCGTCAAGATTACCTGGACGCCGCCAAGCTCCAGATGGAAGCCCTGCTCGCCGCACCACGGACAACGGAAGGCGGAATCTGCGCACGCGCCGAAGCGCCGGAGCTGTGGATCGATTTCCTCTACATGATGTGCCCATTCCTGATCCGCTATGGAAAACTGGTCAATGAGCAGCGTTATATCGACGAGGCTTTTCGTCAGTTCGAAATCCACAGCAAGTATCTGGTGGACGCCCACGTCCACCTGTCGCGGCACGCCTGGTGCGAACGCCCGAACCATTATCCGCAATCGACTCTCTGGGCGCGCGGCAATGGCTGGCTGGTGGCCTGCTCGGTCGATATGCTGGCCATGGCTCCCGACCATCCCAAGGCCAAAATCGTCGCCGAGACGTGCCGCCGCGCGCTTGAGGCCATGCGGGCGTATCAGGACCGCTCGGGATTCTTCCACCACATTCTCGACGATCGCTACTCGAAGTTCGAGGCGTCCGCGACGTTGATGTACGCCTACGCCGCCCGGACGGCGGTAAGCCAGAAGATCGTCGGCGACGATTTCATCGCCGGCGCTTTGAAGGCCTGGCATGTCGTCGCCGGATCGGTGCTGGAGGATGGCGCGGTTCCCGGCGTCGCCGTACCGCCGGGTGGCCCCGGCGTTCCATTCGGCACAACGCTGTTTGGCCAGGGCTTCTTCCTGCTGGCCGCTCACGCCCTTCGTGGCGAACTCAATATCCGATGAAATGAAAGTGGCTCCGCCTGCAAGGGCGGAGCCACACGTTCCTTTGCCGGAAGTCCGGCGGCGCGGAAGCCGCTATTTTTCCTGAGCGCCCTCGGCGTCCCGCACCGCGAGCGCGTTCAACATCGACATCCGCAGAGCCTGCACAAGCTCGACGCCTTTTTGCAGCTTGCGACCGCCCCGATACCATTCCAGCATCATGCCGTCGTGGGCCGCGACATAGAACGCGCCGATCTGCCGCGATGACAACGGGCTGGAGAATATGCCGAGCCGCTTGCCTTCATCGACGATCCTGGCAATCGCATCCGACATATCCGCATAGATGCTATCGATCTTCAGCTTGGTATCGCTCTTGGTATCCTTGAATTCGACCGACATCAGTATCATCAGCAGCAGATTGGTCGGCCGCTCAATGGCCCATTTGGCCTGAGTATGCAGAAACTTGACCAGCTTCTCCCGTGGCCCGTCACCCTCGGGAATGCCGCACGGATATTCGTTTCTCACCCGCTCGACGATTTCATCGAGCAGATCCGCCTTGCTGTGGAAATAGTAATAGACCGCGCCCTTGGTGAGACGAACACGGCGCGCGATCTCATCGATCGTCGTCGCGCGATAACCCTTCTTGACGAACAACTGGAGCGCGGCGTCGCATATGCGGTCGACGGTCGCCTCCTGCGAGACCGAGGCTCGACTCTTGTTCACCAGCGACGCGAGGCGCACGGACGAACGAGCATTGACGTCCGTTTTTGCGAACAGCGGACGCTTGCCCTGTGCGTGGACCTTTTCCTTCACTCGGCGGCTACCTTGAGAAGGGATGGATTCTCGAACTTGGCGACCAGATCGGCCTCGAGCTTGCGTGCCATCTCCACGTTGCGCTCCTTGATATGGCCGAAGCCCCTGATCGTCTGCGGCAGGTTGCTTCCTGAGGCATCACCGGTCCTTCTTATTCTTGCGCGACGGGCGGCCGAAGCGCCGCCGGCCCGTGCCGGTTACGACCTCACGCCGGCCTGGCGGCAGAGCGAACCGACGCAACGACATCCTTCAAGGCTATACCGGCCTGCTTGCGATCCCAGGTCTCCGGCGTGGCTCCGCGCTGCCGCAACTCGGCTTTCTTCACCTTGTTGGTCGGGGTCCGCGGCAACGCCGGCATGAATTCGATATAGCGGGGCACCATGTAGTGCGGCAGCGTCGCCGCCAGATGGCGAAGCATATCCTCCTCCGCGATCGTGGCATTGGGCTTGAGGACGAGACAGATCTTGATCTCGTCGTCGGCCTCGAATTCGGACGCGATGCCGACCGCGGCGGCTTCGGCCACCGCCGGATGCGCGCCCGCCGCTGCCTCGATATCGTAGCTGGAGATATTTTCCGCGCGACGGCGGATCCGGTCGCCGAGGCGGTCAACGAAATAGCAATAGCCTTCGCCATCGAGATAGCCGATGTCGCCGGTGTGGAACCAGAGATTGCGCCAGGCTTCGAGCGTTTTTCCCGGCATACCGATATAGCCGCTCATGAATACGAACGGCTTTTTCGGCCGGATCACCAGTTCGCCGGCCTCACCGACCGGCAACTCCTCGTCGGTTTGCGGATCGACGACACGCAACTCGACCCATTCCTCGCTGATCCGTCCGCACGATCCCAGCCGCAGCGGCTCGTCATAAGGACGCCAAGTGCCGATATTGATCTCGGTCATGCCCCAGACCTCGATCCCGCGCAAATTGAACCGCGCCTCGAACGACCCGGCGATCGCCTTCGGGAACGGCGCCGACAGCAAGCGCCGCACGCCATGATCGCTGTCCTCGCGGCGCTCAGGCTGCGCATAAATCATCTCGACCATCGGCCCGTGCGCTAGCCCCACGGTCGCGCCGTACTCGCGGACGCGATCGACCCATAGTTCGGCCTTGAAGGTCCGGTCGAGAATGATGCGGCCGCCAGCCATCAACATGGCGAACACCGCCATGAACTTCCCCGCCATATGAAACAGCGGATGGAAGCAGTAGAACGCGTCGTCCTCGCCGAGACGCAGCCCGTCGATGGATTGCTTGGCGAGACCGCAGACCTGCGCGTGCGGCATCATGATGCCCTTCGCCGGGCCGGTGGTTCCCGACGTATAGATGACGGAGGCGATATCGGACATCCGCACCGTCGGCAGCGCCAGATCCGACGGATGTGCCAGCACCTCGTCGAGCGGCAACAAACGAATCCGGCCAAAGGACGGAAGCTCCGCCGACGCCGGCGCGCCGGCGGGATCGAAGACGATGATCTGTTCGAGCTTCGGCAGCGCGTCCTCGCTCTCGCGCAGGACCGGCAGGAATTCGGCCGCCGCGATCACCACCCGCGCGCCGGAAATATTGACCGCGTGTTCGAGCAGCCTGGCGCGGTAGGCCGTATTGATGGTGACCTCGGTGGCGCCCGCAAGGTTGACGCCCAACCACGCATGGATCGAGGTGAGGCAGTTCGGCGCCATCACGACGACAGTGTCGTTCTGGCGCACGCCCGCGGCCATCAGGCCGCGGGCCAGTCGCAATGAAGCGGCGAAACATTCGGCATAGGTCTCTCGCCCCTCACCAACCATGTCGATCGCAACCCGATCCGGGAAGGCCGTCGCGCGCGCGCGAATACATTCACCGACGGTGGTCTCGTATGTGGTCATGGGGGCCTTCCGTTTCCTATGCCGCGTTCAGGTCGCGCCTCACTTGATGGTCTTGAACTTGCCGTCGCGGATTTCCGCCGAGACCAGCATCTCTCCGGTCCAGCCGTCATGAGTTTCCTTCGAGAAGCACATCTTTCCTTCCGAATAGGTTTTGATGCCGCACAGCTTCTCAAGCGCATCGCGGATGCTGGCCCCTGTCACGTCGCCCTTGATGGTCTTGACGGCCTCGGTGATCGCAATCAGCGCGTTCGATCCGAGCACTTCACCGAAACCCTGCGGCGGCTTTCCGGCCGCGTTCAGAAGCTTGCCGAGTTCCTGGACGTCCTTGGTCGGGTCATCCCAGTTGACCGCCAACACCATCCGGATGCCGTTCCCGGCCTCACCGCTGGCATCGACGAAAGACTTCTGGCCGAGGCCGATCGGAGCCCACATCGGCGCCTCGATCCCCACCTGACGCGCCGCGCGCACGAAGGCGGCGCCGAGCGTCGGCGCCGACGCCTGGATCAACACCACGTCCGGTTTGGCATTGCGGATCTTGGTGGCCTGCGACGTCAGATCCAGCGCCTTCAGCGGCGCGGTCGCGGTTTCGATCAACTCGACATTGGCCTTCTTGGCGAGTTCAGCGATATAGTCCGCGGTGTTCTTGCCGTAAGCGTCTTCCTGATAGAACAAGCCGACCTTCTTGGCGCCGCCGGCGATGGCGCGCTCGAACATGACCGCGGTGTTGGTGAGGTCTCCGGACACCGAGCGGAACACCCACGGATAGAACTTGTTCTCCTTGAGAGTCACCGCCACCGTGCCGTTGGGCGCGAGCATCGGCACCTCGTAGCGCATCGCCACCGGCGCCGCGGCCAGCGTTCCGCTACCGGTCGTCGAGCCGATGATGGCGACCACCTTGTCCTGCTGGATCAGATGCGTCGCACCGCGCGCGGATTCGGTGGGGTTGGTGGCGTCGTCATAAATCGACAGCTCGATCTTGCTGCCATTGATGCCGCCCTCGTCATTCAACTTCTTGACGAGCACCTCGACGACGTCACGCTCGGGAATACCGAACGGCGCCGCCGGTCCGGTCAGGCTCAAAAGAAGCCCGATCCGCAGCGGCTCCGCCGCCGCAACCGTCTGGACATGAAGTCCGCCCGCGAGCGCCATCGCGCCCAATGCGAGAATAACCGATCGTCTTTTCATGATACTCTCTCCTCGTTCATGCCGTTTCAAAATGCGATTGTCGAAACTCAGCCGAACGCACCGGCCTGACGATGCCGGGCAACCTCGTCTTCGGCGAAACCGAGAGTCCGCAAGACCTCGTCGGTGTCGGCGCCCAGTTCCGGCGGCCCCAGCCGAATACTCGCTGGCGTACGCGAGAACCGCAGCGGATTGCCGACCACCTCCGATCGCTTTTCCCCTCGCATCGGCACCTCGACGACCATACCGTTGTGGCGGACCTGCGGATGATTCAGCGCTTCCGCGAGCGATAGCAGCGGCGAGCACAGTATGTCCTGTTTGACGAGGCGCGCGAGCGCCTCCTGCGTCGTCAGGCGCAGAAATTCGGGGCGAAGCAGATCGTAGATCTCGTCCTTGCGGTCAAGTTGCGCGGCCGCGGTGCCCAGTCCTTCACGGACGCTCAGGTCCTCGATCGCAAGCGCCTGACAAAGCAGTTGCAACGGATTGACCCGAAAGAAGCCGAGAACCGTGATCCAGCCATCCCTGGTCTGGAAAATGAAGTTGAGGCTCTTGTTGATCCAGCGCGTCTCATAGCCGTAGATCAGTTGCGATCCGGCCTCCAGGCTCTGCATTGCGATCGCGGCATTGAGCAGCGAAGTCTGAACCTTCTGCCCCAGTCCTGAACGCTCCCGTTCCAGCAACGCCAGGATCACGCCCTGCGCGAGGATCATGCCCGCCGCAAAATCCACCACCGGCGTATTCACCAGCGCAGGCGAGCCATCCGGTCTGGCATTGCCCATCGCGATGCCGCTGAGCGACTGGATCGCCATGTCCTGTCCGGGATTTTTCGACAGCGGCCCGGTTTCGCCATAACCGCTGGATTCCGCATAGATCAGCCGGGGATTGCCCGTCTTCAGTTGATCGTAGCCGAGGCCAAGCCGATCCATCACACCGGGACGATAGTTGTGCAGAAACACATCGGCGCTGGCCGCAAGGCGAGCGACCACGGCGACGCCGGCTTCGGTCTTGAGATCGACGGTGAGCGAGCTTTTGTTGCGATTGACGGCGGCGAAGTAGCTGCTCATCGTGCCTTGCGCCGTCGCATGACTGTCGTAGCCGCGCAGGATTTCGCCCGAACCCGGTCGTTCGATCTTGACGACCGTTGCGCCGAAATCGCCTAGCACCTGCGCCGCGAGCGGAGCCTGATAGACTTCGCTGAGATCGAGAACCACCGTTCCGCTGAGAATCGACATCGCTCAGTCCGCGTAGACGCTTTTGGCGATGATCAGTCGCTGAATCTGGTTGGTGCCTTCATAGATCTGCGTGATCTTGGCATCCCGCATCATGCGCTCGACCGGATAGTCCTCAAGATAACCGTAGCCGCCATGCAATTGCACCGCATCGGTCGCGACCTGCATCGCGGTGTCGCTGCACAGCATCTTGGCCATCGACGCCAGCGTGCGGCCGTTGGTGGGGTTCTCCTCGATCGCCTCGACCGCGCGATAGAGCAGGCTGCGCGAGGCCTCGACCTTGACCGCCATCTCGGCGATCATGCCCCGGACCATCTGGAAGCGCGACACCGACTGGCCGAACTGCTTGCGGTCGCGGGTGTAGAGCACCGCCTCGTCGAGCGCTCCTTGCGCGATTCCCAGTGCCTGCGCGCCGATCAGCGGCCGCGAGATCGTCAAGGACACGGTCATGTACTCGTATCCCTTGGTGGTGTCGCCGATCGCCCGGTTCGCCGGGATCCGGCAGTTCTCAAAGATCACATCGGCGGTCGGACTGCCGCGCAGTCCCATCTTCCTCTCCAGCTTGCCGAACGACAGCCCCGGATCGTTCCGATGCACCATGAAGATGCCGTAAGCCTTCTCGTCACCGGTGCGCGCGAGTACGAGATACCATTCGGCCCACGAGGCATTGGTGATGAAACGCTTGGTGCCGTTGATTACCCAGTCGTCACCCTCGCGCACCGCACGGGTTTTCAGGGCCGGCAGGTCGGAACCGCCCTGCGGTTCGGTCAGACACCAGCCCGCGATGAACTTGCCCTCGGCGACCGATGGCACGATCTGGCCGATCAGTTCTTTCGCACCGAAGCGGATCAACGGGTCGAGCGCCGCCCAGCCGGTCATCAACGTGAGACCGGTGGTGGCGCAAACGCGCGCGGTTTCCTCGACCGCGATCACCTGCGAGAGCAGATCGCCGCTCTGGCCGCCGAACTCCTCGGGGAAGCCGAGGCCAACGATGCCCGCCTCGCTCAGCCCGGCATGGGATTTCACCGGCGGCTGCTTGGTGCGATCCACTTCCGCGGCATACGGCGCGACCTTGTCGACGGCGATGCGCCGCATGGTGTCGCGAAACGATTGATAAGCCTGCTTGTCCATTGCTTGCATGGTTCTTGTCCTTATCGAGAGGCGATTTCGGAGTTGCGAAGGGCTGGCGGCCAGGACAACCCTTCGACTGCGGAAGCGGGGTCCGACGGTACGGCCTGCGCGATATCGTCATTCGACATCGCGACCGACTTCAACACGTCGTGGCTTCGATCACGACGATCCAGCTTGCGCGCCAGCGACGGCGTGCGGCTGAAGCGCGGAATGGCCGGCACCTGCGCAGACGACGCGCCGGGGTGACGCGCCATGTTATGCGGCTCCTGCCAGACCTCATCCGGCGACAGCACGGGCGCGACGCAGGCATCGGTGCCGGCGAACAGATCGGACCAGTAACTGCGGGGGTGCGTGCGAAACGTGCTTTCGAGCGTCTGCTCGATGAACGGCCACGTCGCCTTGTCCATGTGATCCGGAATGTCGCCGAGGTCGAGAACGGTCCACAACGCACGGAAGAACGCCAGCTCCAGCGCCCCTACCGATACCTGCCGCCCGTCGGCGCAGAAGTAACAACGATAGAATGGCGCGCTTCCGGTAATCAGCCCGTCGCCGCGCCCCGGCATCACCGGCGTATTCCAGACCGGATAGTGCATCGCCATCATCGACATGCAGCCGTCCACCATGGCGGCATCGACGTGCTGGCCGCGCCCCGAGGCGCGC
Source organism: Xanthobacteraceae bacterium (assembly GCA_049651165.1). GTDB lineage: Bacteria > Pseudomonadota > Alphaproteobacteria > Rhizobiales > Xanthobacteraceae > 62-47. The sequence continues at coordinate 11,922 of JBASBO010000192.1, forward strand.
GCCTCGAACAACGCGGTGACGATGCCGAATGCGGCCAGCAGTCCTCCGGCGCCGAAATCCGCGAGCAGATTCAGCGGCGGATACGATACTTCGTTCTTCGGGCCGACCGCGCCGAGCAGGCCGCTGAGCGCGAGATAATTGATATCGTGACCGGCTTCCTGCGAGCGCGGACCGGTCTGGCCATAACCGGTCATCGAGCAATAGACGAGGCGCGGATTGATCGCCGCAAGCTCGGCATAGCCGGCGCCGATGCGATCGGCAACGCCCGGCCGAAATCCTTCGATCAGGACGTCGGCGGTCTTGACCAGGCGATGCAATGCGTCCTTGCCGACGGCGCTCTTGAGGTTGAGCGAGATAAACGTCTTGCCGCGCGACAGTTCCGTCACCGGCAGCCCCGACCGGCCGCCGCCCACGACAATCACTTCCGCGCCGAGGTCAGCGAGCAGCATGGTGCAATACGGCCCCGGCGCAAGCCGCGACAGATCAATGACGCGAATGCCGGCGAGAGGTCCGGACGGACGTTGTCCCGGATCGGAAACTTCAGACATCAACAACAGGTCCTATTGAAGATTGGAGGATCGGGTGGCGCTGGATGCGTTCTCCTCGCTGCCGAGAAACGCGGCGAGGATGGTGTCGTGCTTCTGCAATTCATCGTGGCCGCCGCTGAGCACGACCTGCCCGTCCGAGAACATGATGAAACGGTCGGCGACGCTGGCGGCGAAGGGGACGTTCTGTTCAGCGACGACGATGGCAAGACCGTCCTCGCGAAACTTCGCGAAGGTGGCGCGCAGGATGTCATACACCGTCGGCGCAAGACCCTGCGTCGGTTCGTCGAGGATCAGCACGCGCGGCCGCCGCGCCACCGCCATGCCGATAGCCAGCATCTGCTGCTCGCCGCCGCTCAGCATTCCGGCGGGGGCGTCCAGCCGCTCCTTGAGGATCGGAAACAACCCCAACACGCGCTGAAGCGCGGCCTCACGGCCGTCGTCGATCATCCGCAAACCGAGCCCGAGATTTTCCTGAACCGAGAGCGCCGGACAGATGTTGCCGCGAATCTCCGGAACGAACGCCAGACCGTGCTTGGCGCGGAGAAAAGCCGGCATGTGACCGATCGTTTGTCCGCAGACGGTCACCTCGCCGTCGCCCTGCACCAGACCCGCGATCGACCCGAGAAAGCTGCTCTTGCCCGCGCCATTCGGCCCCAGCACAGCGACGACCTCTCCGGCGGACACCGCCAGATCGACACCATGACAAACCCCGATCCGACCGTAGCGCGCGGTGACGTTCCGGCACGCCAGAATGGATTGTCCTCGCGATGCAGCGCTGGAGTTGTTCGAAATGGCGGAAAGCACCCCGGTCATGATGGCCCCTTCACTGCACATTGCTGCCAAGATAGGCGGTGACGAATTCGGGCCGTTTGCTCACCTCGTCTGCGGTGCCGCGCAGGAGAACCTTGCCGCGGTCGAGCACGATCACCCGATCGGCGAGACGACGCACGAGGCCGAAGTTATGCTCAACGAGAAGCACGCCGACTCCTTGCCCGGCGAGTTGCCTCACCTGTTGGATCAATACGTTCTGCTCTGTCTTCGAAAGACCCGCCGCAGGCTCGTCCAGCAGCAGATAGTTCGGCTCCGCCGCCATGGCCCGCGCGATGTCGACCATCCGCACGATCCCCATCGGCAACTCGCCCATCTGCTGCCCGGCGAAGCCGAGAAGATCGAGTTGCTCCAGAACGCCGGTGCGTCGCCGCCGCAATTCCGATTCAGCCCGTGACATCGCCGGCGGCCGCAGCAGCCCTTCCCAGAAGCTGATCCGCGCATGAGGATGAAATCCGCACAGCACCGAATCCTCCACGGTGGCTGCGGGATTGATCCGTGGAGTCTGGAAGGTGCGGGAGATGCCGCTGGCGATCCGGCTTGCCGCGGGAATGCCCGCCATGTTCTTGCCGTCCACTACGACGCTTCCCGACGCAATGTCGACAAATCCGGTGATCGCATTGAACAGCGTGCTCTTGCCTGAACCGTTCGGCCCGATAACGGCGAGAACCTCGCCGCGCTGCAATGTCAGACCGACATCCTGTAGCGCCGTGATACCGCCGAAGCGGACGTCGACTTTCGCAACCTCGATGCTCATGACGCCCCCCTCGCCGCGGAGACGCCGGTGGCGACGTTGGCCGTAGCTCGCTCCGTCTTCGCCGCGGATGATTTGGTCCACTGGCCGAAAACGGTGCGAAGCCCCATCAAACCGTTCGGCGTAAGCACCAGCACGGCGATCAGCGCGCCGCCGTAGAACATGCCTTGCACTTCCTGGCTCGGAATGAACTTGAACAGCAGCGTCAGCAGCGCGGCGCCGATGATCGGACCGAGCACGGTCTGCGCCCCGCCGACCACCGCCATGAGCAGAACGGACAGGGAAACCGAGGGACCGAGAGAGTCGGGACCGACATAGGCGATGTGATGCGCATACAACCAGCCACCCAGACCCGCGACCGACGCCGAGAATGCAAGGATCGCACTGCGAATATGCGGCACGTTCACGCCGTCGGCGACGGCCCGCAACGTATCTGAACGCAGCGTGTTCGTTGCACGGCCGAACGGCGAGTCGATGAGATTGCTGAGCAGCACCGCGACGACCAGCACCGCCGCCCAGGCAACGAAATGAAACTGTAGCAGGCCGGATGCGAACGGCAGCGGCGGAATGCCGGACAAGCCGATATAACCGCCGGTGAAGTCGCCTCCCTCGCGCAGAATGATATCGAAAGCCTGACCGAAGACCAGCGTGGCGATCGCCAGCGACAGCGCATTGAGCCGTGTCACCAGCCGCGCCAGCGGATAGGCGATGAGCGGCGGAAGCAGCAGCGCCAGCACCAGTCCCAACACCGCCGGCAGATCGTAACGCGCCGTCACAATGGCGGTTGCGTAGGCGCCGACCGAAGCAAACGCCGCCTGGGCAACCGAGAGAATGCCGGCCTGACCATAGCTGATGCCGACGGAAAGCGCGATCAGGGAGTAGATCGCGATCACCACGGACGTATCGAGCCACACCGTATCGGTACGGATCAGCAGCGTGACCACCGCCATGACAACGATGAGCACGAGCACCGAACGATAGCGCGTCAGCAGGGAACTCATGCCCGAACTCCCGCCGGACCCTGACGGCCGCCGCGCCCCAGCGTCAGCACCAGGAAGATAAAGATAAGCGGCACGAGGCTGGCAAGGCCGCCATTGGCGTAACCGGCGCTGATGGTCTCGACGACACCGATGGCAAGGCCGCCGAAGAAGCCGCGCACCGGACCATGCAGACCAAAGACGATCGCGGCGCCGAAGCCGGCCAGCGTCAGATGCATGCCCGACCCGAAGTCCATCCCGGAGGTATATAGCACCAGGACGCCGGCGATCCCTGCCAGCAATCCCGTGAGCACGAAAGCCGAGAATCGCAGCGCCCGCACCGGAATGCCGGCGAGCAACGCCGCCCGCTCGTTATTGGCGCTGGCGCGGACGTCGCGCCCCCAGGAGGTCCGATACAGCAGAACGTAAACAGCAGCGACCAGCAACAGACCGATCACCACGTTGACGCCGGCCTGCGGACTGATGCGGATGCCGCCGATATTCCAGAAGTAAGTGAAGGGCTGGCGAATGAACGGATCTTTTCCGAACAGCGTCAGGACAACGGATTCGAGGAAGATGGCGAAACCGAAGCTCGCCAATACCAACACGAGCGGATCGCCCTTCTGGCGGCGACCGAGCATCAGCGAAATCGAACCTGTCGCCGCCGACGCCAGCATGCCGACCAGAATGCCAGCGAGGATGCCGACCGCAGGATTGACGCTTCCGCCAATAAGCATCGCAACCGCACCCGCCAGGACCGCGTAGGCGCCGACCGCGAGGTCGACGGTATCCGTGGCGATAAAGAGCAGACTGATCGGAAACGCGAGCAATCCGTAAGTCACGCCGAGAAGAATCCCGCGCGAGGAAAACTCAAGCAACTCGTACATCCACCCTCCCCGATGAAACGATTTGCATCTGCCGTTCGTTCAGCCGCCGACAGATAAAAACCAACCAGTTGGTATCTGATACCGTACAGAAGGATTGTTGTTTGTCAAGAATGCTTCCAGGTGTCGCCACAGCGCTATTTCATGCTGAAAAGCGAAAGCATGCGATCGGGGCTGCGGCGTCGCAACGACGCGGCAGCCCCGAAATCACCGTGCGGCGGACGTTACTGAACGCGCTTGAACGCTCCGTCGCGGATTTCCACGGTGGTCAGTGCGTCGGTGCTCCAGCCGTCATGGTCGTCCTTCGAATAACAAAGCTCGCCATCCGAATACGTCGTCACCTTGCATAGCTTCTCGAGTTCGTCGCGAAGCGCGGGCCCGGTGATATCGCCTTTGATCTTGCGCGCGGCCTCGACGATCGCCAGCAGACCGTTGGTTGCGATCAGTTCGGCAAAACCTTGAGGCGATTTGCCGCCTGCCTTCATCACCTCTGCAAGCCTGGCCTGGCGCGGCGACGGGTCGTCCCAGTTGCCGAACACCACCAGCCGAACGCCATTGCCCGCGGCGCCGGAGCTTTCGATGAACGATTGCTGCCCGAGACCCATCGAGCCCCAGATCGGCACATCGAGCCCCACCTGCTTGGCTGCGCGCACGAAGGCCCCGCCGAGCGCCGGCGCCGTCACCTGCATGATAACCACGTCAGGCGAACTGCCGCGAATCTTCACGGCCTGAGCCGCCACTTCGATCGACTTCAGCGGCGCCGACGCCATGTCGACGATCGGCCTCCCGCGCTCCTCGGCAAGTTTCTTGACGTACGTGGCGGAGTCCTTGCCGTAGGCATCCTCCTGATAGAAAATCGCGACCTTCTTGGCGCCGCCCGCAATCGCCGCGTCATAAAGCCGTTTGGTATTGACGAGATCGTTCGACATCGTCCGGAACACATATGGATACGACTGGCTTTCGCGCGCCGTGACAGAGATCGTCGCGTTGGGAGCCAGCATCGGGATTTTCTCCCGCGCGGCGATGGGCGCTGCTGCCAGCGTGCCGCTGCCGGTGCTGGCGCCAACAATGGCCACGGCGCCGTCCTCGCGAATGAGCTTGGTCGCGCCGCGCGCCGCCTCGGTCGGATTGGTGGTGTCGTCGTAGATCGCCAGTTCGATCTTCCGACCGTCAACGCCACCCTTCGAATTGAGACCAGCTACAATCAATTCGGCGGCGTCGCGTTCGGGAATGCCGAATGACGCCGCAGGGCCGCTCAGGCTCAACAAAAGTCCGATCTTGAGCGGCTTGGCATTCTGAGCCATCGCGGACGATGCCGCAAACGACACGCTCGCCAGCAACGCGGCGGCCAGCAGTTTCCTTCCCAATATCATGTCTCGCTCCCTCCTCGTAATTTCGGCGCCCGAATAGACGCCGCCAACCGTCAAAAGACGCCGGCCAGTCCGCCAGGACCGAGATTGAAAACTCGGTGCGCTGGAAAATTCGGCGCGCTATTCGGCTGCGCTTGCCGCCGGCTCCGCCGCCGCGACAACCGACGGTGAGAGATAAGCCCCCTGCCGCAGCAATTCGCGCTGGATCGTCCGCGGCTCGACGCGGCGCGGCGCGATGCCGGCATTGGCGGCGAGCGCACCGGCGACGCCGGCGGCCTGTCCGGTCATCCAGCATTGCGGGACCTCGCGCAGGAAGGTGTGTGAACTGGCGTCACAGGCGACATGACGCCCGGCGCCGAGCGCGCCTTCCAGCCCCGAAGGCAGCAGCGAGCCATAGGGGACCGAAATGTTCTTCCATTTCGGCGCAAGCGAGGTCGAGACGCCGATTTCGTCGTCCCAGACCTTGCCTTCGTCCCATTGTTTGCGCGTCACCATGCGCTCCGCCGCGAAGCGGCGGCTGTGGCGCACGCCGACCTGCGGCGCGCCCAGCAGCAGGAAGGCATTCTCGAAGCCGGGAGCTTCAGCCCGGTAGATTTCAAGGTGCCTGACGGCAAGTTGCCGCGACTTCAACTCGACCTCGGTGAGATCCTCGACATCGATTGCGCTGTATCCCGACAGGCGCGGCCCCATGAACAGGCCGATATCGGAGCGCCAGGAGAAGAACGGCTTCTCGAAGAATTTCAGCCGGTCGCGCCCGCGTTTCATGAAATCGGCGAAGCCGGCGCCGTCGGTGCGGCGGAATTCAGTCCAGCGCTCCATGTCGACGCCGCCGAGCATGAAGGCGGTGTTGATGCAGTGATGGATGTCGCTGGTGTCGATATCGGAGTCGGACTTCGCGCCCGCGCGCGCCAGCATGTCGGCATCGCCCGTGGTGTCGATCACCACCTTCGCGCGGATCGCCTGACGCCCCTCCTTGCTCTCGAAGATCGCCCCCCTCATCACGTTGCCGTCCATGATCGGCTCGACCGCCAGCGCATGAAGGACGAGCCGGATCCTGTTCTCCACCATCATCTGCATCGACAGCGTCTTCAACGCTTCCGGATCGATGGTGGGCGACCAGGTAACAACGCCCTGGAATGCCGCGGACCGATAGGACCAGTAGTCGGCGATCGCGGCGTCCTGCGAGCCCCATTCGCTGCGCGGCGGGCCCAGGATGGCGTCCTTCGGCAGCCGATCGAACAGTTCGCGCGCGAACCCGGCGATGACCTGGGTGCCGCTCCAGTCGGTCATGCGATCGATCCAGATCACCAGCCCGCCGGTCGACAGGCCGCCGAGATGATTGTAGCGCTCAACCAGCGTGACGTCCGCACCGAGCTTGGCGGCCGCGACCGCCGCCGAGGTGCCCGAGGGACCGCCGCCGATCACCAGCACGTCGGTTTCTGAAAAAACCGGAATTTCGCGGGCGGCTTCGCGATGGGTCAGGGCCGGGCGCGGTCGCCGCTGTCGCCCCTGCGCGCCGTCGAAGATCTCGAGGCCCATGCCTTCCGAGACGCTGTTGATCGATGGTTGATCCGCCATATCGCTTCCTCGCCTTGCCGTCGGGATGGTGAATTCGGCCACGAAAACGCGGCACTGCCAGACCAGCCCCGCCGCGCATCTATCGGGAAAGCCAGATTGACGACCTCGGCGCAATATTACAAATATGAATTTTGCAAACTCTTATTTCGGAATACTAATATGCTGACACTGAAACAAATCCGATATTTCGTTGCGGCGGCCGAGACGGAGAAGGTTTCCGCCGCCGCCACGAGCCTCGGCATCTCGCAGTCAGCCGTCACGGTGGCGATCAAGGAGCTGGAGGCGCAACTCGGCATATCCTTGATCCGCCGTCGCGTTGGCGGAATCGAGCTGACCCAGGACGGTCACAAATTCCTTCATCATGCGAGGAACATCGAGGCCAACATCGTCGATGCGATGAATTCGATGACGAACAAGGAAGCCCAGACCACCGGCAGCATCCGTCTCGGCGTGACCTATACCGGCGTCGGCTATTATCTGCTGCCCAATCTCGCGCGTTTCCGCCGCGCCTATCCCAATATCGTCTTCAACCTGGTTGAAATGGAGCGCTTCGAGTTGGAAGAAGCGCTTCATGAAGGCAGCATCGACCTCGCGCTGGTCATCCTCTCCAACCTCTCGCGCAGGTATAAGCTGCGACACCGGATGCTGATGCGCTCGCCGCGCACTCTGTGGCTTTCGAGCGGGCATCGCTTGAATCGCCTATCCAGGATTTCGTTACAGGATCTGCGCGACGAACCCTATGTGCAGTTCGCGTCAGACGAAGCCCCCGTCGCAGCGCGCGGCTATTTGAAGGTGAAGCCGAAGGTCGTCCTCAGGACCTCCTCAATGGAGGCCGTGCGCGGCATCGTCGCCACCGGCGAAGCCGTCACGATTCTCGCACACCTGGTCTATCGCCCGTGGTCGCTCGATGGCGGCCGGGTCGAATCGCGCACTCTCGCTCACAAGCTTCCCTCTCTCGATCTCGGCCTCGCCTGGAACACCGGCAAGACGCTCTCGGAAGCCGAGCGAAAGTTCATCGACTACCTGCAAAATGAAGGCAGCAACGCTTCCGTCTAGCTCAAGACACAGCGAATCCTGAGGCCACCGACAGAAGATACAGCGATTCGCGTGAGGAAACGCACCGGCCCAAATCCGGATTCCTTCGCCTCACCGGTGAACGGCAAAGCTCCTAAGACAGCACACGCAGGAAAGCCTCACGGAACACCCGCACCAGCTCCGGGCCGTCGATCTGCGCCGCGCGGCGATACCATTCCAGCATCATCCCGTCGTGGGTCGCGACATAAAACGACGCGGCGGCGTAAGGATGCAGCTTTGTCTTGAAGACCTTGTTGGCCAGCCCCTCCTCGATCGCCTGCACGACGAACCTGCGCATCCGCTCATAGATCACGTCTATCTTCTTTGTGAGCATATCGTCGCTTTTCGAGAACTCGACGGAGGACATGACCAGCAACATGACCTCCTCCGGGCATTGCAACGCGAACGACACCTGCGAATGCATGAACGCTACCAGGCGCTCCTGTGCCGTCAGCCCCTTGGCCTGAATCTCAGCTATCACCGCGTCAATGTAACGCCCGGCGATTTCATCGAGCATCTGCGCCATCAGATGCTCTTTTTTCGAAATATAAAAGTAGACCCCTCCCTTGGTCAGCCCGGCTCCCGCCGCGATTTGATCTATCGATGTCGATCGATATCCCTGCTGAACGAACAACCGCAGCGCCGAGTGATAGATACGATCGACGCTATCTTCCCGGCTCTCTCGATTGGTACGCGGCTTGGCTTTCTGTGCGACCAAGCGCTGCGGCTTTTCCTTCAGGGACCTTCTTGGGCTGATAACCTTTGACAAGTCGTTTCGAGAGTTGCGCATAAATACCATAGCTGTTGTTAAACCACCGCCGCTCGACTTCAGAACGGAGGGCGTCACGGAGCCTACCGCAACCAACGATACCTAAAAGTATGGGGCACAATAATTCAAATGCCCGCATGAATAAAGAGACGTCAACTTTACTGTCAGCCGTGAAGGGGCGCAATCCCGCACGGCCCTTTCGGCCAAATTGAATAAAGAATCAAGACGAGGTGATGTTGACGTCCTGATGACAGGGATCTGGTCGCTGATCTCATCGAACCCGCGGAGCAGGTACATATATACGGGACGCTGCCGCGCGCGCCACCGAAGATGTCCTGATGGAAACCGCGCCGGCCAAGGAACAAAGCCGGTGAAACACGCGCTGCAACGATGTGTTGCGGCGGCCTCGTTGATCGGTGGAACCCTTAGCTTTCGAGTTCGGCGAACACTGCGGCGGCTTCCGTCAGCAGCCGGTCGGCATCCGCCGCCGAGAACACCAGCGGCGGCCGGATCTTCAGCACGTTGGCGTTCGGCCCCGTTGCCGAAATCAGCACCCGGCGTTCGCGCAAGCCGTTGACGACGGCAGAGGCCGCACCGGCATCGGGAGCCTTGCTGTTGCGATCCGTCACCAGTTCGATGCCGATATAGAGACCGGAACCGCGAACGTCGCCGATACGCGCGTATCGTTGAGCCAGACCCGCGAACCCGTCGCGAATGATCGTCCCGACCCGCGCGGCGTTTTCCATCAACTTCTCGTCCTGAATGACATCGAGGGTCGCCTGCGCCGCGGCGATGGCGACACTATTGCCGCCGAACGTGTTGAAATAGCGCGTGTCACGGCCAAAGCGTTCGACGGCCTCGGGCGTCAGCACTGTCGCGGCGACCGGGAATCCGTTGCCCATCGGTTTGCCCATCGTCACGATATCCGGCGTCACGCCATGCCGCTGGAAACCCCACAGTCTTTCGCCGGTGCGTCCAAATCCCGACTGGACCTCGTCGGCGATGAACAGGCCGCCGGCCTCGCGCACGACTTTGGCGACCGGCGCAAGAACGTCCGAGGGATGGGTGAAAATGCCGTCGGATGAAAACGCCGAATCGCAGATGAACGCCGCCAGGCCCTCACCGTGTCGTTGCAGATTCCGGATTTGTGCGCTGACTTGCGCCGCCATCCACTCGCCCATCTGAGCGGCGGAGACGCGATAGGAATCCGGCGCCGGCACCCGGCGCACCCAGGTGCCGAGCGGCGAAAATTCGCCCAGCGACGGCGAGAAGCTCGACGTCAGCTCCGAGTTGCCGTGATAGGCTTCCTCGGTGATGATGATGCCGCGATGCCCGGAACAGTGCTTGGCGATCCGCAGCGCCAGATCGTTGGCTTCCGAACCGGTGCAGGTGAACATGACGTGTTGCAGCGGCGCGCCGAGCGTCGCCAGCAACGCCTCCGCGTAATTCAGGATGCCTTCCTGAATGTAGCGCGTATGCGTGCACAGCGTCTGCATCTGCGCCGATACGGCTTCGACCACCCGCGGGTGACAGTGCCCCACCGAGACGACATTGTTATAGGCGTCGAGATATTCGTTTCCTGCGCTGTCGTACAGCCGGGTTCCCTTGCCGCGCTTGACCTCGACCGGGTTGCTGTAGAACAGCCGGTAAGCGGGGCCCAGCAAGCGGGTTCGCCGTTCGACCAGTTCGCGGGTGTGGTCATCCAGATTGTTCGCAGCCGCCGGATTGAACGAGTTCACCATCTTGCCGCGCGAGGGGGAAGCTGTGTTCGACGTCACGTTGGTCTCCTGCTGCACGGCCTGTCAGGCCGAAGGGGAACGGCTTGCCGGCGCGGCAAACCCGATAAGCGTATCGGACACTTGTTCGACCGGGCGGTGCATGAACCATGCGAGCTGCGCCCAGCCCTGCGCGGTGTTGCGCAGCAGGTATGCCGACTTCTCCGGCAACAGTCTGGCGCGCCAGATCGACAGCAGCGCCCGCGCCACCGCGCGCGCCATCACCAGATGGGGGATCAGCCGCAATTCGTCCTCGGTCAGGTCGGCGACGCGCAGATAGCCGCGCAACAGGTCGCGCGCGTCGGCGAACAGATCGTCGGTCGGTTGCGACGGCAACTGGTTCAGCAGCGCGGTCGAGACGTCGATGGCGATCAGGGTGCGGACGGCATCGCCGAAATCGATGATCCCGGTGATGAAGTCGGCATTGGCGCGGTCCACGACGATATTGGATTTGCTGAAATCATTGTGCACGACCTGGGTGCGGCAGGCGTCGAGGCGCGGCGACAGCGCCGCGAAGCGTTCCAGCCCGCGCGCCAGCAATGCGCGCTGCTCGCGATCCGCGATGGCATCCAGCAGACCGTCCAGTTGCAGCAGATGTTTGACGTCCCATGCCAGCACGCGCCCGTCGGCCGGGTGGGCAAAGTCGGCCAGCGCCAGCCGGAGACGGCCGAGGGTTACGCCGATCCGCTCGCGCTCCGCCGGCGTCGAGATAAACTCGCTGAGCGGCACGCCCTCAAGATAGGACAATAGCCGCACCTGGCGGCGCTGCCCCGCGTTGTCCTGACAGGTGAACTGCTCATTGCCGCCATTGTCAGTGATGACGCGCGGCACCGGCAGGCCGGGATCGCGGGCCGCAAGATGCTGGAGAACCCCGAGCTGGCAGGAAATCCCGAGAGCATCCTCGAAAGGATTGGCGACCTTCAGGATGAAGCGTTGTCCGGTTCCGTTCTCGATCCGGAAGGTGTCGTCCTTCTCGGTCGCAAGCCGGTCGATCCGCCCGGTCAGGCCGTAATGTCGTCGCGTCAGTTCGAGCGCCTCGGCGTCCGGCATCGACGCGTAGTTCGACCCGAGCCCACCCTGACTGATGACTGAGTCTTCCGGCAACACCATATCGGCTCGCGTTCCCTGTGAGGCGTCGGTTCCGTGATCCGCCCGTCAGCGCCGACGGGGCAGAAGGCAGCATGACGAGAACTTTATGGCACAATTGACGATTGGCGACAATCAGCAATAATGGCGGCAGTCACGCCGGCGCGCCGGCGTGGTCCGGCAAATGCCTGGGAGAACTTCGATATGGCCTCGCTCAGCATCCCACGACTTGTCAAAACCCCGATCGAGACACAGGCCGCGGCGGCGTTGCGCGCCTCGATCGTCGCGGGCGACATTCCCGCCGGGCAACGCATCACCGAGATCGAGATCGCGGGGCAGATGGGATTGTCGCGCGCCACCGTTCGCGCCGCGCTGCATCAGCTTGCCCGCGAAGGGCTGCTGACGCTGGTGCCCTACACCGGCTGGACGGTGATGTCGTTGAGCGCGCAGGATGCCTGGGAGCTTTACACCCTGCGTTCGGCGATCGAGCGGCTGGCGGCGCAACTGGCCGCCGCCGCCATCGATGAGGCCGGGAAAGCGGATCGCCTTCGCGAGGCTTACGAACGGTTGACCGGCGCGTGCAAGCGTGGCCATGCGGGCCGCATCGCCGAAGCCGATTTCGGTTTGCATCAGGCCATCATTGCGCTTGCCGGCCATCGGCGGCTGACCGAACAATACGCCCTGCTCGAACAACAGATTCGCGTTTATATCCGCTCCAGCGACGCCTTGCTGCCGAACCCCGATATGGTGATCGCCCAGCACAAGCCGATCGTTGCCGCGATCCTTGCCGGCGATGCCGAGAAGGCCGGCGCGCTGTCGGAGCGGCACAACCTCACCGAAGGGCGGCGGCTGGCGGATCACCTGCGGGCGCTCGAACGTCGTGTGACTGATGCGCGGCGTTCGGATAACGCGGTGCGTGCGCGGCAAACACGCCGTGCGAGGGCCTGAGGATCCCGGAGCCTGACCGGAAATTCGTTTTAGGCACGGATTTGCAACACGAGAAACGTCGTCCCCGCGCAGGCGGGGACCCATACGCCGCAGCGGTTCGGTTCTATCACCAAGGGCGAGGCTTTTTATAATCACCAATGCCAGGGGTTATGGATCCTCGCCTGCGCGAGGACGACGTCGAGGTTGTTTGATCCTGCACTCATCATCCCGAGATGAGACACTCAAGGTCGCTGCGGCGCATCCGCGGCGCGATTGGTAAGGTAGAGTCCGAAAAGGATCAGCGCGAACCCGATCAGGTGAAACCAGGCGATCCGCTCGCCGAGGAACAGCGCGGCCAGCACGGTGGACGTTATCGGCGACAGGTACAGGAACGGCCCCGCGCGCGCGGCGCCGAGACGTGTCGCCCCGAAAATCCACAACAGGTTCGCAACCAAGGTCGGGCCCAGCGCCAGATACAGCATCGCGATGACGGTGTTGGGCGCGGCTTCAAAGCTAAGAAACGGATCGATCCCGCCGGTCGCGAGGAAATGCAGATAGAACGGCGCCATGACCCCGATGACGCCAGACCATGCCGCAATCGTGGTCAGACTTAGTACGGAGATATTAAGCGTTCGGAATTTCAGCGCGACCGTGAACCCGGCGAACAGGATCGCGGCGATCAGCGACCAGACGTTGCCAAGCTGGAATTGCAACCCGAACACATTATCCAGCGTGCCCTTGAAAAGGATGAGGCAGGTTCCGGCCAGCGCGATGGCGACGCCAGCGTTGCGCAGCCACACCGAGCGCGCCATGCCGAGGGCATAGGACAGGAACACCACCCATACCGGCGTGGTGGAGTTGAGCAGGCCGACTTCCAGCGCGGTGCTGTGATAAGCGCCGGCCAGCAGGAAGATCGAGAACAGGCCGATGCCGATCGCGCCGAGACAGATGAGGAAGATCAGGTTGGCGCGAATGTTGGGCCAATCCCTTCGCAGCGTCGGCCATACGAACGGGGTCAGCAGCAGCAGCGACAGCACCCAGCGCCACAGCACCACCGAAGGCAGCGGGATGTCGGTATGAACGGCCCGGGCCACGACGTGGTTGCTGCCCCACAGCATCGCGGTCGCGACCAGCGCCACGACCGCCGCGACCGTGTCAGTGGGTCGTGGTGATGGAGAGGCAGCGACACGCGGATTGTGATCGTCGGCGCCGGCCATTGTGACACTCGAACTTCGGGCTGCTTGCTGCCGGCCGGGCGATTGTCAAGGCGCCGCGGCGTGGCCGGTGCGTTGTGAAACATGCCAGGGCAGCGCCAGCCGCTCCATGAACTCGATGATATAGAACAGGACGGTGCCCAACAGACCGAGCAGGATCAGGCAGACGAAGACCCGCGGCGTATCGAACTGGCCTTGCGCGGTCAGGATGGCGAAGCCGAGCCCGTCCGAGCCGGCGACGAACTCGCCGACGATGGTGCCGACGAGCGCAAACGAGATCGCCACTTTCAGGCCCGCGAAGATGCTTGGCAACGCGTTGGGGAGCCGGATCTTGCGCAGGATGGCGAAGGACGAGGCGCGGCTGGCGCGCGCGAGGTTGATCATGTCGGGATCGACCGAGCGCAATCCCAGCACCGCGTCGATGATGATCGAGAAGATCGCCAGCATCAGCGCGATGGCGATCTTCGGTTCGATTCCGGTGCCCATCCACAACACGAACAGCGGCGCCAGCGCCACTTTCGGCACGCTGTTGAGCGCCACCAGCAAGGTATAGACGGTTCGCTCCAGAAACTTCGAATGAACGATGCCGACAGCGAGCGCAAGGCCGATCGCGACCGCGAGCGCGAAGCCGACCACCGTGGTGTAGAGCGTCGAAAGCGATTGCTGCAGGAAGTAGCCGGGCGAAATCAGAAATTCGCGCCAGATCAGGCTCGGCGCCGGCAGGATGATCGGTGGCGGGCGCAACACGAACACCGCGGCTTCCCAAAGCAGCAGCGCGCCGATCAGCACTATGAGGACCATGCCGCTTTCGTGCAGCGACTGCAATCTGCGCATCATGCGTTAGCCGTCCTTCAGCAGGCCGAGACTGGTGAAGAGCTGTCGGATATGCCCGACATAGTGGGCGAATTCGGGTGTCTCGCGGATCGCGAGATGTCGCGGCCGCGGCAATTCGATGTCGATCACTTCGATGATCCGGCCGGGATTGCGGTCCATCATCACCACCCGATCGGACAGGAAGATGGCTTCGGCGATGCCATGGGTGACGAACGCCACGGTCTTGCGCGTATCCTGCCAGATGCGGGCCAGTTCCAGATTCAGGTCGTCGCGGGTCATGGCGTCCAGCGCGCCGAACGGCTCGTCCATCAAGAGCAGGTCGGGATCGCACAACAGCGCGCGGCAGATCGCGGCGCGCTGCCGCATTCCACCGGACAATTCCCACGGATGGCGATCCTCGTATCCCTTGAGACCGAAGCGCCACAAAAGCTGCAATGCCCGCTCGCGCACCGATGCCGTGGAAATGCGAGCGAACTCCGCGGTAATCAGGACGTTATCGAGCACCGTCCGCCAGTCCAGCAGGACATCGCGCTGGAATACCATGCCGAGCCGATCCGGCGGGCCGTTCAGGGGTTTGCCGTGAACCTGGATGTGTCCCGACGTCGGCTTCTCCAGGCCGGCGATGCACTTGAGCAAGGTGGATTTGCCGCAGCCGCTGGGGCCGAGAATAGAAATGAACTCGCCCCCGCGGATGTCGAGATCGATTCCTTCCAGTGCGTGGACGGCTCCTTTCAGCGAGCCGTATGATTTTCCAACCCGACGGATTGCGACATAGGCGGTTTCCGCGGCCGGGAACTCTCCCGGCCCCGCAGCCACCCCGTTGGTTGTCATCACGCCATCCACCACGTCAGTCGATGAGCGCATTGGTGAAGTAATCAGAGGCTTTCCAGCCCGGCTGGATCACCTTGGCTTTCTCCATCACCTTCAACGCCTTGTTCCAGTCCTCCTCGGCTTGCCAGCCGATCGGCTTGCCCTTGGTGGCCGGCGTATCGAAGAACTTGATGGTCAGCTTGATCTGCTCGATCAGCACGTTGCGATCCAGCTTGGCGCCGGGCCGCTGATGGATCATGGCGTCCGCGCCCTCGGCCTCATGGCCGTCGCGCAGATAGGCCCAGGCTTTCTGCTGGATGTTCACCAGTTTCTTCAGGGCATCCTTGCGGGCCTCAAGCGTCTCGTCGCGGACGATCAGCCCGTAGCTGGGAAAGAACACGCCGGCATCTTCGGCGAGCACCGACTTGGACGGGCGCGATGCTTCGGCGACCGGCAGGGCCGACGGATCCGTGGACATCAGGCCGTCGGCGCGCTTCGCGGTATAGGTGCCCCACAGCGCGGCCGGATCGACGAACAGAATGTTCGCGCTCTTGCGATCGAGCCCGCCCTGCTCCAGCCAGTAGTCGATGAACGGTGCCCAGGGGCTCGCGGCAAAGACGACAAGGGTCTTGCCCTTGAAGTCCTCGACCTTCTTGATCGGCGAATCGCGGTCCACCAGCACCGAGAGGTCGGTGCGACGCCCCCATCCGGCGATGCCCTTGACCGTCGCGCCGTTGGCGCGTGCCTGCGGCAGCAAGCCGAGCTGGACCTGTCCCACGTCGACCTGCTTGGCGTTGACGAGTTGCAAGGTGTTGCCGGAGCCGCGGCCATCCTGAATGTCGACGTCGAGACCGGCTTCCTTGAACCAGCCCTTGTCCTGCGCCAGATGCAGCGCGGCCTGAACGCCCCAGGGTGAAAAATCAAGGCGAACCGACAGCTTTTCCTGCTGGGCCTGCGCCGGAGCGGAAAGCCACGCGCCGCCCAGCAATGTCAGCGCCAGCAACAGGCCGCGTCCCGACCCGGTTCGATATGTACGACCTGCGAACATTTTTCGTCCTCCCCCTATTTTCTCTCTGTTAGACTATACAGTCCAATACGGGTTGCAAGAAATTTTTCGATATCTCTTACTTTTTAGCTGAATGAATGCGTCCTTGACGGCCATTAAGCGATATACTAACCAATCGGTACAATAAGAATGTTGGGAGAATGTGGTGAAAGCCCCTGTTTCCGCAGCCTCTTCGCGAGGCGCGCGCATCGGTGTCGATATTGGCGGCACCTTCACCGACCTCGCATTGATCGATGCCTCGGGGAGAGTCGTTCACCGCAAGATCTCATCGAGCCCGGCCGCCCCGGAGGCTGCCGTCCTTGAAGGCGTCACCGCCATCATCGCCGACGCCGGGATGAGTGCGGCCGACATCGTCGAGGTCGTCCACGGCACGACGGTCGGTTCCAACACGCTGCTGCAAAAGGTCGGCGCGGTGACCGGCCTGATCACCACCCGCGGATTTCGCGACGTGCTTGAGATCGGGCGGCTGCGCACGCCCGGCATGTTCGATTTGCAGTGGGAGAAGCCGGACCCCTTGGTGCCGCGCCGGCTCCGGCTCGAAGTCAGCGAGCGCATCCGCTTCGATGGCAGCGTCCTGACGCCGCTCGATGAGGGCGGCCTGCGCGCCGCTGTCGATCAACTCGCGGCCGCCAACGTCGTATCCATCGCGATCTGCTTCCTCAACAGCTATCGCAATCCGGCGCACGAGCGCCGCGCGGAAGAACTGATCGCGACCTGGTATCCGGAGATCAAGGTCACGAGTTCCGTCTCGGTGCTGCCGGAAGCCAAGGAATACGAACGCACCAGCACGACGGTGGTCAACGCCTATGTCCGGCCGGTGCTTGAGAAGTATCTGTCGCAACTGGAAAGCGGGCTGGCGAGCATCGGCGTCAACGCGCCGCTGCTGGTATGCAACTCCAACGGCGCGCTTGCCTCATCGCAAACCGCGCGTGAGAAGCCGGTGTTCTTCATCTCGTCCGGGCGGGCGGCGGGCGTGGTCGGCGGCGCGCGACTGGGCGATTCCGTCGATACGAAGAATCTCGTGGTGTTCGACATGGGCGGCACCACGGCGTCCGCGTCGCTGGTTCAGGACGGTGAGTTGATCCGCGTCAGCGAATACGAATTCCGCGCCGGCATCTCGACGCCGAGCCGCTTTATCAAGGCCGGCGGTTACATGATGAGCGTCCCGGCGGTCGACGTCGCGGAAGTGGGATCCGGCGCCGGTTCGATCGCCTATGTCGATGGGGGCGGCTTGATGCGGGTCGGCCCGATTTCCGCAGGCGCCGATCCCGGCCCCGCTTGCTACGGCAGCGGCGGCGACAAGCCGACTGTCACCGACGCCAACCTGCTGCTCGGTTATCTGCCGCCGGTGCTGGCCGGCGGCTCCCGCACCCTGGATATCGACGCGGCGAGGAACGCGATCGATCGCGCGTTCGGCGGCGCGCTCGGCCTGTCCGCCGAACTGGCCGCCTATGGCACCCGCGAGGTGGTGAACGCCAATATGGCCCGCACCATCCGCGCCGTTACCGTCGAGCGTGGCGTCGATCCACGCGAGTTCACGCTGGTCGCTATCGGCGGCTCAGGGCCGGCTCACGCCGTGGATATCGCACGGCTGTTGTCGATGCCGCGCATCCTGGTTCCGGCGTCGCCGGGGGTGTTCACCGCCATGGGAATGCTGGCGGGCGACGTCGAGCGCTATTTCATTCGTGCTTTCGTCGGCCCCCTGGAGGCGCTCGATCTCGATGCGGCCAGGGCGATTCTGGCTGAACTCGAATCGGACGCGCGCGCTGCGCTGCGCTCCGAGGGCATCGCCGATACCGAGATGGCGATCACGCCGGAAATCGATATGCGCTTCCGCGGTCAGGAATTGTCGCTCGCTATTCCGTTCAGCGCCGACAGCGGTATCGAGAAGTTGCGCGAGACATTTCTCGCTGCCTATCAGGCCGTCTACAGTTACTCGTCGTCGGATACGATCGAAACCGTCAGTCTGCGGGTGATCGGTCAGGGGCTCCGGCAAGGGAAACTCGACTTCCGGGCCATTCGCCATCAGGCCGCCGACGCCAAACCCAAGTCGCGACGCACGGTCTATTTCGGCGGCGCTTACGGCCATGTCGAAACTCCGATCTATGATCGTCTGGCGCTGCCGCCGCGTCTGGTGGGGCCGGCAATCCTCGAAGGCGCCGATGCGACCGTAGTCATTCCGCCGGAGACCGTCGCGACCGTCGACGCCAGCCTCAACGTGCTGATCCATCTCGCTGACACCCCTTCTCATGGGACGCTGCCATCATGACCCGGTCCGATAAATCACAGCATGATTCCCGTCTCGATCCCGTCACCTTCGCCGTGCTCAAGAGCGCGTTCGAATCCATTGTCGACGACATGGCCTATACGGTGATGCGCACGGCGCGTTCCCCGATCGTTCGGGACGTGCTCGACTATTCGACAACCATGTGCGACGCCAAAGGCCGCATTCTGGCGCAGGCGAAGACCGTGGCGCTGCATCTCGGCGCGGTGCCCGATGCGATGGAAGCCCTGCAACGTCATTACGGCGATGACCTGCATCCGGGCGACGTGATTATCTTCAACGACCCCTATGACGGCGGGATGCATCTGCCGGACATCTTCATGTTCAAGCCGATTTTCGCCGGGCAGCATCTGTTGGGGTTCGCCGTGGTGATCTGCCATCACTGCGACGTCGGCGGCCGCGTGCCGGGATCCAACGCCAGCGATTCCACCGAGATTTTTCAGGAAGGCTTGCGGATTCCGCCGCTCAAGCTGTTCGATCGCGGGGTTCGCAACAAGACCTTGTTCGATATCATCGCCAAGAACGTTCGCCTGCCGGATCTCGTGATCGGCGATCTTGAGGCGCAGCTTGCGACCTGCGCGCTCGGCGAGCGCGAGTTCGTGCGTCTGGTCGGCAAATACGGCGTCGGCGTCCTCGAAGGCTTCATTGTCGACCTGCTGGACTACGGCGAGCGGCTGACGCGGAAGGCATTCGCGGCATGGCCGGACGGCACCTATCGCTTCACCGACTACATCGACGGCGACGGGTTCGACGAATCCGCGATCCCGATCGAGGTCGCCATCACGGTCGCCGGCGATCACATCAAGGTCGATTTCGACGGCTCCTCGCCGCAGGTGCGCGGTGCGATCAATTCGACGCTGTCGTTTACCAAGTCCGCCACCTATCTTGCGGTGCGCTGCGTGCTTGACAGCGACGTTCCCAATAACGCCGGCGTCTATCGCTGTATCGACGTGTCGGCCCCGAAGGGAACGGTGCTCAATCCGGAATTTCCCGCCCCCGTCGCGGCCCGCGCGCTGACCGGCTACCGGGTAGCCGATACGGTTCTCGGCGCGTTGTCGCGCATCGTACCGGAGCGTGCGGTGGCCGCCGGAGAAGGCGGCAACTCCGTGATCTGTCTCGGCGGTTATGACAAGACCACGCGCGAGCCGTTCATCCTGGTCGACATGATCAACGGCGCGCTCGGCGCGCGCGCCACGAAGGACGGCATCGACGCGATCACCAATCCGTCGCAGAACATGTCGAACATGCCGGTGGAGATCCTTGAGGCAACCTATCCGCTGCTGATCGAGGAATATTCGCTGCGCGAGGATTCCTGTGGCGCGGGACGGCAACGCGGCGGGCTCGGGATCATCCGGCAATATCGCTTCCTTGCCGACGAGGCCATTTTGCAACTGCGCTCGGACCGCTACGAGCATCGGCCTTACGGATTGTTTGGCGGCGGCGAGGCGGCGCCCTCACGCAACCTGCTCAGCACCGGCGGCAATTTCGAGCTGCTGCCCAGCAAGGTCACGCGAACGGTGCATCGCGACACCGTCATCCGCCACGAGCAGGCGGGTGGAGGCGGCTATGGCGATCCGATGACGCGCCCGGCTGCCGCGGTGCTTGCCGACGTGCTCGATGGCAAGATCTCGATCCCTTATGCCCGCAGTGGTTTCGGTGTCGTGGTCCGCGATGGCGCCGTCGACGAGCAGGCGACCGCGCGGCTGCGCGGGAAGCGCGAGGGAGCGCCGGCATGAGCGATCTGTCGCGTTTCGCCATCAATCAGATCACCACCAGGAATCTCCCGCTTGAAACGGCGGTGGAAACCTATGCGCGGCATGGTGTCGGCGGCATCGGCGTCTGGATGGACTATCTCGACGCCGCGGGCATCGCGGCCGGTGCAAAGCGGATTCGCGATGCCGGCTTGTTCGTGCCGTGCCTTTGCACCAGCGCCTGGGTCAACCTGACCGATCCCGCGGCCTATCGCGCCGCTCTGGATGAGAAC
>JBASBO010000193.1:0-6955 GCA_049651165.1 Xanthobacteraceae bacterium
GCCGATGGCGCCGGGGATGCTGGCGTCGCACTACGCGCCGCGCACCCCGGTGCGGCTCAATGCGACGCACCGCGCGCCCGGCGAGGCGCTGCTGGCGTTCGGGCCGGCAACCATCGCCGGATACGACATCGCCGGACCGATCCTCAACCTCTCGGCGCGCGGCGATCTCGCCGAGGCCGCCGCCAACCTGTTCAGCCATCTGCGCGCGCTCGATGCCGCCAACGCGAGCGCCATCGCCGTGATGGCGGTGCCCGAGCACGATCTCGGCGAGGCCATCAACGACCGCCTGCGCCGCGCCGCCGTGCCGCCGACCTGACCCCGCACGCCTTCAATCATCGAGAGACGCCACATGAGCATCGCCCCGCCGCCGCCGGATCTGATCGCACGGTTCAAGGCAATCGTCGGCGACAGATACGGCACAACCGTCGCGGACGAGATCGCGACATACGTCACCGAGGAGCGCAATCTCTATCAGGGGCATTCGCCGCTGGTGCTGCGGCCGGGCTCGACGGCCGAAGTCGCCGCCATCTGCAGGCTCGCGACCGAGACGCGAACCCCGCTGGTGCCGCAGGGCGGCAATACCGGCCTTGTCGGCGGCCAGACGCCGCATCACGGCGAGGTGGTGCTGTCGCTGCGGCGGATGGACCGGGTCCGCGACATCGACACCCAGTCCAACACCATGACCGCCGAAGCCGGCTGCGTGCTGCAAACCTTGCAGCAGCGCGCCGACGAGGCCGGCCGGCTGTTTCCGCTGTCGCTCGGCGCGGAGGGAAGCTGCACCATCGGCGGCAATCTCTCCACCAATGCCGGCGGCACCGGCGCGCTGGCCTACGGCGTGGCGCGCGCCATGGCGCTCGGGCTGGAGGTGGTGCTGGCCGACGGCCGCGTGCTCAACACGCTGTCGAAGCTCAAGAAGGACAACACCGGCTATAACCTGCACAACCTGTTCATCGGCGCCGAGGGCACGCTCGGCGTCATCACCGCCGCGACGCTGAGACTGTTTCCGAAACCGCGCAGCGTGGAGGCCGCGTTCGTCGGCCTGCAATCGCCGGCGCAGGCGCTGAAGCTGCTCGCCATCGCGCAGGCCGAAGCGGCGAGCGAACTGACCAGCTTCGAACTGATGGCGGAGATCTGCATCGACTTCTGCGTGAAGCACGGCCCCTCGATCCGCGATCCGCTGGCGACGCGCTATCCGTGGTACGTGCTGATGGAGGTGTCGTCGTCGCGCGACGACGCCCGCGCGACGCTGGAAGCGATCCTTACCCGCGCCTTCGAGCACGGTATCGTCGACGACGCCGCGATCGCCGACAGTCTGGCGCAGCGCGCCGCGTTCTGGACGCTGCGCGAGGCGATCTCGGCGGCGCAGAAGCCGGAAGGCGGCTCGATCAAGCACGACGTCTCGGTGCCGGTCGCGGCGGTGCCGGCCTTCATCGCGGAAGCCGACGCGGCGGTGACGAAGCTGGTGCCTCGCAGCCGCCCGGTGCCGTTCGGCCATCTCGGCGACGGCAACATCCATTACAACGTCAGCCAGCCGGAAGGCGGCGACAAAGCCGCGTTCCTCGCGCGCTGGCACGACATGAGCCAGGTGGTGTTCGACATCGTGCGGCGCTTGGGCGGCTCGATTTCCGCCGAACACGGCATCGGCGTGATGAAGCGCGATGAGCTGCCGCAGGTGAAAGACCCGGTGGCGATGGAGGTGATGCGCGGCATCAAGAGGCTGCTCGATCCGCTCGACATCATGAATCCCGGCAAGGTGCTGTAGGCGACGCGACGCCGGCGCTCACACCTCGTCCTCACGCCTGTCGTTAGTCGCGCGCCGCGCATGGCGCTGCGATTCCACGTCGCGCCGGAACAGGCGATCACGCTTCGTCTGCATACGGCTGATCCATTTCAACAACCCGAACGACAGCCGCAGCTTCTCCTGTCCGACCGGCAGATCGAAGCCACCGGACATCCAGGAGGATTTCGGATAGGCGACAAGCTGATCGGGATAGACGCTGCGATGGCCGATCATCACATAGGCCGCCATCGCCGCGCCCGCGGCGTAAAGCGTGCCGGTCACGCCGCCGAACAGTTCGACACCCATCAGGATCGCCGCGACCGGCGTATTCGACGCCGATGCCACCACCGCGACCAGCCCGACCGCCGCGCCCAGCGCCGGACTGATGCCGAGCAGATGCGCAAAGGCGTTACCGGCCACCGCGCCGATCACGAATTGCGGCGTGACGATGCCGCCGTAGAAGCCGGAGCCCAGCGTGATCGCGACCAGCAGCGTCTTCCACAGGAAGCCGAGATACGGCATCGCCTCGCCCGTCAGCGCGCGGTCCATCAGCGGCAGGCTGAGCCCGAGATAGTCGCGCGGAATGACGATGATGAGCGCCGACAACATCATGCCACCGAGCAGCGGCATCAGCGGCGGCCAGATGTCGTGGCGCGCGCGCAAGCGATCGAAGGTCCGGCGCGCCAGCGCGACCATTTCCACGAACACGCCGGCGACGCCGCCGCAGGCGATGCCGATGACGATGGTCTTGAGAAACAGCACGCCGTCGAACGGCGGCAGCCCCTGCATGGGATAGTATTGATAAGGGATATTCCAGAACTTGCTGGTTTCGAACGCCGCCACGCCGGCCACCACCGCAGGAAACAGGAAATCGTGGCGAATGCGGCCGATCGCCAGCACCTCGACGCCGTAGATCGCGCCGGCGATCGGCGTACCGAACACACTGGCGAACCCGGCGCTGACGCCGCAGGCCACAAGCCGCTTCTGCAATTCGACGTTGAGGCCGAGCAGCCGCCCCAGCGCCGACGCCAGCGAGCCGCCGATATGCGAGCACGGCCCTTCCTTGCCCGCCGAGCCGCCCGACGCCAGCGTGACGATCGCCGCCACCGGCTTGATGGCAACGGTCGCGAGCGGCATCCGGCCGGACTGCCGATGGACCGCCGCGATAACGGAATCGCCAAGCCCGGAGCGATTGATCTTGTAGCCGTAGTAGAGCAGCACGCCGTTGAGCAAACCACCAAGCGGCAACAGCGCCATCTGCCAGGACAGCGAAACCGACGCGGTCCGATCCGACAGAAAGAACAAGCCGTGCAGGAACAGGCTGGTGCCGCTGCCGACCACCACCCCGGTCAACGTCGCCAGCACGATCCATTGCAGGATCGTCGCCAGCATGACGGCCGATTCAATAAGGGGGGCGCGCGGCATGGCCGGTCATTGTCATGACGGCCGCGATCCCGTCAAGCAAACCGGCGGCGCCGATGGTTCAGAATAACGAGCCCTGTCCGCCGTCGTCCGGCGCGACCGCGCGGCGCGGCGCTACGGGTTTGGCTTTCGGCGGCGGCGTTTCCCGCGCAACCTGCTGCTCGGATAACGGCAGGATCAGCCGCGCGTCGTCGTTGGCGACGCGGTTGACGTCGCGCGACACTCGATGCCAGCCGAACGCGCCCTCCGGCGGCGCGACCATCAGCGCGGCTGCCTCGTTGGCGCTCACATCGGCGCAATCGAGCCAGCGGACGGTATCCGCCGGCGCGATCGTCACCGGCACGCGATGGTGCAGCGTCGCCAGTTCGCCGCGCGCCGCGGCGGTGACGATCGCGACCGTATCGACCTCCTCGCCATTCGGCCCGCTCCACGTTTCGGCAATGCCGGCGAAGCCGATCGGCCCCGCCGCTTTTTGTTTTGACGCGTTTTCTTTACGCGAACCGGGGCTCACGTCGCTTGAAAACGCTATCGTCGGAAAGATAAAACACGGATATTTCTCGCCGCCCACAGTGCGCCACTCGTAATAGCCGTCGGCCGGGATCAGGCAGCGCCGCCGCCGGATGGCGTTGCGGAAGGCCGGCTTGTCCCGCACCGTCTCGGCGCGCGCGTTGATGACCAGCGCGAACGCCCGCGGGTCCTCGACCCAGGCCGGGATGAAGCCCCAGCGCATCAGCCGGAAGTGCCGCGCGCCCTGCTCCATCAGCACCACGGCCACCGGCTGGGTCGGCGCGATATTGTAACGCGCGGGAAAGTTCGGACGCTCGGCATAGCCGAATGCCGCGCGCAGCGCCTCCGGAGGCGAGGTCAGTACGAAACGTCCACACATTTCCGCGTCCCCCTCGCCGATCTTCAATCCGTTTTAACCCGGCGCGTCAAAGGTATGGGCGATGACCTCAGCCGCGCGACATAACGACAGACCGGGCATGGCCGAACTTGCGGCCGCCAACATCAATCCGCGTACCGGCCTCGCCACCGACTACCTCAATCACTTCAACGAAGCCATCATGCTGCTGGAGATGATTCCCGACATGCCGGAAAGCGCCGCCGATTTCCTCGACTGGCAGCCGCTGTCCTACCGCGAGCATTTCGCCGCGTCGAACTTCAAGGCGCGCGACCTCGCCATCCGCGCCTACGAGCAGTCCGACACCGCCATCCGCGCCGAGTTCGACGCCATCACCGACGCCATGACCACGATCCTCACCGCGACCGGGGCGGCGATGCGCGAGGCCCGCCACGACCACACCCGCGCGAAGCTGGCCACGGAGTCGGTCGGCTGGGTCCGCCCGCTGGCGACGCTCGCCAGCGCCGTCATTCACGGCTCGCACGATGAGGCCGAAACCGATATCGAATCCATCATGACCCAGGACCAGGAGCAGGACCTGCCGTGACGCCGCCCGCCGCCGAGCGGCCACAGCTCGCCGTCAGCGCGGTGATTTTCCGTGCCGGCCAGTTCCTCGTGGTGCGCCGCGCCAACGCGCCCGGACGCGGGCTGTATTCGGTCCCCGGCGGCCGCGTCGAGCACGGCGAGACGCTGCATCAGGCGGCGATGCGCGAGGTGCGCGAGGAAACCGCGCTCGCCATCGACATCGCGGGCTTCGCCGGCTGGCGCGAGGTGTTGCCGGACCCCGCCGCCGGCCGCGGCGGACACTATCTGGTGATTTCCTTCGCCGCCCACTGGCGCGCCGGCGAGGTCGCGCTGAACGAGGAACTCGACGATTTCCGCTGGATCGCGCCCGAGGGGCTGGCCGGACTGAAAACCACGCAGGGGCTGGCGGATATCGTGCGCTCCGCGCTGGCGCTGATCGCGTCCTGACACGCCGTCAAAGGCGCGTCGGCTTGCGCCGGGGACCGCGACAAGGCATATCAGCCGAAATTCCGGACCCGGCGATGCGCAAGTTTCTTCACGCGGCAATCCTGCTTCTCGCGGTCTGCGCCGCGGGGCTTCCCGCCCATCCGGCGCGGGCGCAGGACGCCGCCGCCCCGTTCGACGGCGACCTGCAACGGCTGGCCGAAATCCTCGGCGCATTGCATTACCTGCGCGGCCTCTGCGGCGCCAACGAGGGGCCGAAATGGCGCAACGAAATGCAGGCCCTCATCAACGCCGAGACGCCGTCCGGCGAGCGCCGCACCCGGCTGATCGCGAGTTTCAATCGCGGCTATAACGGCTTCCAGCAGACCTACCGGACCTGCACGCCGGCCGCCAACGTCGCCATCAGGCGCGCGATCGACGAGGGCGCGCGGATTTCCCGCGACCTCACCGCCCGCTACGCCAACTAGTTCCGCGCCGTGGTTCCCGCGCATGTGTTGCGGCGACGCCGCAGCCGGGAACTTCCGCGCAATCTTGAATCGCTCTGTTAACCTTTCCTAAAGATGTGGCCTAGCCGCGCGGTGGCGGCATGTTAAACCTTGCATGGGTTTCGA
This sequence comes from Xanthobacteraceae bacterium, assembly GCA_049651165.1. Taxonomy (GTDB): domain Bacteria; phylum Pseudomonadota; class Alphaproteobacteria; order Rhizobiales; family Xanthobacteraceae; genus 62-47. The sequence goes on from JBASBO010000193.1 coordinate 5,684, forward strand.
GGCGCTTCCGCGTGAAGCGCCCCACGCTGCCGGGACGCTTATGAGCCATTCCTTCTCCGCTATCGCCGCCCATCATCCGCTGCCCGATCAGGAGCAGAAGCAGGCGGCGCTCGGCTATCTCAGCGAGGCGTGGGCCGAGGCGCGGCACGACGGCATCGACGGCGACTGTCTGGCGCAGGCCAGCCTGTTCACCGCCTTCGCCGAACTGGTCGGCACCTACGGCGAGGACGCCGTGGCGAAATTCGTCGAGGGGCTGCCGAGCCGGGTCCGCAACGGCGAGTTCTCGCTGGCGCTGGCGAGACAGTAAGCCGCCTCTCCCGTTCCGCTCCGGATAGCGCGCTGTCATCCGCGGCCTTGTCGTTTGCCCGCGCACGGCCTAGGTTCAGGGTCTGTTCCGGCGCGGCCGGACATCCGATTCTCCCGAGATATCCGATAGGCACCCAGCTATGCACGCAGCGCTTCTTTCCGACCGGGGTGTGGTCAAGCTCAGCGGCGACGACGCGAAAACCTTCCTCAACGGGCTCGTCACCACCGACGCCACCCGGCTGGAACCGGGATCGGGACGGTTCGGCGCGCTGTTGACGCCGCAGGGCAAGATCGTCGCGGATTTTCTGGTGACCGAGGTGCCGGCGGGCCACGGCGGCGGCATCCTGATCGATTGTCCGCGCGCGCTGGCGCAGCCGCTCGCCACCAAGCTCGGCTTCTACAAGCTGCGCGCCAAGGTCACGGTGGAGAACCTGTCGGATTCGCTCGGCGTGCTGGCGGTGTGGGGCGGCGAGCCCGCGGTCAAGCCGGACCTCGCCTTCGCCGACCCCCGCGCCGACGGCCTCGGCTGGCGCATCCTGATCCCGCCGGACATGGCCGCCAAAGCAGCCGCGCTGGTCGGCGCGGAGATGGCCGACGAGGCCGCTTACGAGGCGCAGCGCATCGCCTGCGGCGTGCCGCGCGGCGGCGTCGATTTCAGCTACGGCGACGCCTTCCCGCACGAGACCAACATGGACCGCCTTCACGGCGTCGATTTCGACAAGGGCTGTTACATCGGCCAGGAGGTGGTGTCGCGGATGCAGCATCGCGGCACCGCGCGCACCCGCACCGTCAGCGTCGCGTTCGACGACGCCGCGCCGGACACGGGAGCGGCGATCCTCGCCGGCGACAGACAGGTCGGCACCATGGGATCGTCGGCGGGCCGAACCGGCCTCGCGACGGTGCGGATCGACAAGGTGTCGGACGCGCTCGACGCCGGCACGCCGCTCGCGGCCGGCGACGTCGCGC
>JBASBO010000194.1:0-12755 GCA_049651165.1 Xanthobacteraceae bacterium
CCGCCCGTCCGGTGGTCGCTCCGAAGCCGACGGCGAAGCCCGGCCCGCAGAAGCAGCGCGGCCGCCTCACCGTGGTGACGGCGCTCAACGCCGACGACGTGCGCGAGCGCTCGATCGCCTCGTTCCGCCGCCGCACCCAGCGCCTCAAGGGCCACGCCTCCAACGAGCCGAAGGAGAAGCTGATCCGTGAGGTGACGATTCCGGAAGCGATCACCATTCAGGAACTCGCCAACCGCATGTCGGAGCGCGCGGTGGACGTCATCCGCATGCTGATGAAGCAGGGCGCGATGCACAAGATCACCGACGTGATCGACGCCGACACCGCGCAACTGATCGCCGAGGAACTCGGTCACACCGTCAAGCGCGTCGCCGCCGCCGACGTCGAGGAAGGTCTGTTCGACGTCGTCGACGATTCCACCGACACCGAGCCGCGCTCGCCGGTGGTCACCGTGATGGGCCACGTCGATCACGGCAAGACCTCGCTGCTCGACGCGCTGCGCCACGCCAACGTGGTGTCGGGCGAAGCCGGCGGCATCACCCAGCACATCGGCGCCTATCAGGTCGCAGCGCCCGGCGGCCAGAAGATCACCTTCATCGACACGCCCGGCCACGCCGCGTTCACCGCGATGCGCGCGCGCGGCGCGAAAGTCACCGACATCGTCATCCTGGTGGTGGCGGCGGACGACGGCGTGATGCCGCAGACCATTGAGGCGATCAACCACGCCAAGGCGGCCGGCGTGCCGATCATCGTCGCGATCAACAAGATCGACAAACCGGAGGCCAAGCCGGAGCGCGTGCGCACCGAACTGCTCCAGCACGACGTGCAGGTGGAATCGTTCGGCGGCGACGTGGTGGACGTCGAGGTGTCGGCCAAGAACAAGACCAATCTCGACAAGCTGCTCGAAATGGTCTCGTTGCAGGCCGAACTGCTCGACCTCAAGACCAATTCGCAGCGCCCGGCGGAAGGCACCGTGATCGAGGCCAAGCTCGACCGCGGCCGCGGCCCGGTGGCCACCGTGCTGGTTCAGCGCGGCACGCTGCGGGTCGGCGACATCATCATCGCCGGCGCCGAGATGGGCCGCGTCCGCGCGCTGATTTCCGACAAGGGCGAGCCGCTTGAGGAAGCCGGCCCGTCGGTGCCGGTGGAAGTGCTCGGCTTCAACGGCCCGCCGGAAGCCGGCGACCGCCTCGCGGTGGTCGATAACGAGGCCCGCGCCCGTCAGGTCACGAGCTATCGCTCCCACCAGAAGCGCGAGAACGCCGCCGCCAGCATCTCCGGGATGCGCGGCTCGCTCGAACAGATGATGTCGCAACTCAAGACCACGGGCCGCAAGGAATTCCCGCTGGTCATCAAGGCCGACGTGCAGGGCTCGCTGGAAGCGATCCTCGGCTCGCTGGAAAAGCTCGGCACCGACGAGGTCGCCGCGCGCATTCTTCATGCGGGCGTCGGCGGCATCTCGGAATCCGACGTGACGCTGGCCGAAGGCTTCAACGCCGCGATCATCGGCTTCTCGGTACGCGCCAACAAGGAAGCCGCCGCGCTCGCCAAGCGCAACGGCATCGAGATCCGCTACTACAACATCATCTACGACCTCGTGGACGACGTGAAGAAGGCGATGAGCGGCCTGCTCGCGCCGACGCTTCGCGAAACCATGCTCGGCAACGCGCAGATCCTGGAGGTGTTCAACATCTCCAAGGTCGGCAAGGTGGCCGGCTGCCGCGTCACCGACGGCACCGTGGAGCGTGGCGCCAACGTCCGCCTGATCCGCGACAACGTGGTGGTGCACGAGGGCAAGCTCTCAACCCTGAAGCGCTTCAAGGACGAGGTGAAGGAAGTCCAGTCCGGACAGGAGTGCGGCATGGCCTTCGAGAACTACCACGACATGCGCGTCGGCGACGTCATCGAGTGCTACCGCGTGGAGACGATCCAGCGTTCGCTGTGAGTCCAAGCCTCACGGCGAAGCTGGCCTGAACAGGTAACCGTCATGCTCCGCCAACGGGTCCGCGCAAAGCGCGGCCCGAAGACAGACTCCGGCGGAGCATCCGGTTACCCGTAAACTCATCGATCGCCCGGAATACGGGATCATCCGCCTCCGCGGATGATGACGACAATTCGGATTTCAACTCATGCCTCGCCATCATCAATCCGCAAAGCATCCCGGCGGCTCGCAGCGCCAGTTGCGCGTCGGCGAAACCGTACGCCATGCCATCGCCGACATTTTCACGCAGGGCCACGTCCACGATCCGGTGCTCGAAGCCCATACCGTCACCGTGCCGGAGGTGCGCATGTCGCCCGACCTCAAGCTGGCGACGGTCTATGTGATGCCGCTCGGCGGCCGCGACACCGAAGCGGTGATCGCGGCGCTGGAGCGCAACAAGAAATTCCTGCGCGGCGAGGTGGCGCGGCGCGTCAACCTGAAATTCGCGCCCGATCTGCGCTTCCGCGCCGACGACCGCTTCGACGAGGCGCAGCGGATCGAGACGCTGCTGCGAACGCCCGCGGTGCAGCGCGACCTCAAACCCGACAGCAACGAAAGCGAATGACCGTGACCCCTCCTGACAATGCCGCGGCCGCGCCCGACGCCGACACTCATGCCGGAGCGGACGCGCGTCCCGCCGGTCCCTCGCCGGAGCGGATGCGCGCCACCAACGACCCGCGCGCGGGCAAGCCGCAGCGCCACGGTGGCCAGCAGAAACGCGACCGCCGCGACGTTCACGGCTGGGTGGTGCTCGACAAGCCGATCGGCATGACCTCGACGCAGGCGGTGGCGGTGGTGAAACGGCTGTTCAACGCCAAGCGCGCCGGCCACGCCGGCACCCTCGATCCGCTGGCCTCCGGCGGCCTGCCGATCGCGCTGGGGGAAGCCACCAAGACGGTGCCGTTCGTGATGGACGGCCGCAAGCGCTACCGCTTCACCGTGACCTGGGGCGAGGAGCGCGACACCGACGACACCGAAGGCCGCGTCACCCATGCCAGCGACACCCGGCCCGCGCGAGAGGCCATCGCCGCGCTGTTGCCGCGCTTCACCGGGCTGATCGAGCAGATCCCGCCGCAATATTCCGCGATCAAGATCCAGGGCGAGCGCGCCTACGATCTGGCGCGCGACGGCGAGGTCGTGGACCTGAAGCCGCGCGCCGTCGAGATTTACGAATTAACTCTTGTCGAACAACCGGATAGCTCTCATTCGGTGTTCGAGGCCGAATGCGGCAAGGGAACCTATGTGCGGGCGCTGGCCCGCGACCTCGGCCGGCTGCTCGGCTGCTACGGCCACATCAGCGCGCTGCGGCGCACCGTGGTCGGGCCGTTCGACGAGGAAGACATGATTCCGCTGGCGGAACTGGAGGCTTTGTGCGATAGAGCCGCGTCCGGCGAGGCCAGCCTCGCCGACGCGCTTTTGCCCGTTGAGACCGCGCTGGACGACATCCCGGCACTGGCCGTCACACGGGCGGACGCGGCAAGGCTCCATCGGGGCCAGGCCGTTTTGTTGCGCGGACGGGATGCGCCCACTTGCAGCGGCACAGTCTATGTCACGGTGGCGGGCCGGCTTCTGGCCCTTGCCGAACTGGGCAACGGCGAACTCATCCCCAAGCGCGTGTTCAACCTGGCCGGGCTGACTGCCAGCTCCGGCCGCAACAACAACGAAAGAGTGTGAACGATGTCGATTACCGCCGAACGCAAAGCGGAAGTCATCAAGTCGAGCGCCAAGAAGGCCGGCGACACCGGCTCGCCCGAGGTTCAGGTCGCGATCCTGTCGGAACGCATCGCCAACCTCACCGAGCACTTCAAGACCCACGCGAAGGACAACCATTCGCGCCGCGGCCTGCTCAAGCTCGTCTCCACCCGCCGCTCGCTGCTCGACTATCTCAAGCGCACGGACGAGGCGCGCTACAAGGCGCTCTTGGAGAAGCACAACATCCGCCGCTGAGCGGCGCGACAATCCCACCTTTCTCCGCCAACTCGGGTTCACCCGAGCTGGGTCTTGAAGAACAAAGTCGGATAAATCCGGCTTTGCGGGGAGAGGTGAAGAAAGGTCCAGCGGCAATCCGGCGGCTGGGCAACGGACGGGCAAGGGCCCGTCGCGCGGGCCAATGGCTGCGATCGCAGGACGATCGCTTTGCCCGCACCATCGGAAGGATGGACGCCATTCAAGATACCAAAGCCATGGCAGGATTGCCGGACGCTGGTTCGCGGACGAAAACGGCACCGTATCGGTGTCGCCGCGAACAGCGTCCCGCCGTCTTGCGCATGGCTTTCGTGCCTGGTGGCTTTCACGCCGGCCGACGAACCATGAAAGAAAATCAGCATGTTCAATAAGCATACCGTCGAGATCGACTGGGGCGGGCGTCCGCTCAAACTCGAAACCGGCAAGATCGCCCGTCAGGCCGACGGCGCGGTGGTCGCCAGCTACGGCGAGAGCGTCGTGCTCGCCACCGTGGTCGCCGCCAAGACGCCACGCGAGGGCGTCGATTTCCTGCCGCTCACCGTGGACTATCAGGAGAAGACCTACGCCGCCGGCCGCATCCCCGGCGGCTATTTCAAGCGCGAGGGCCGGCCGACCGAGAAGGAAACGCTGGTTTCCCGCCTGATCGACCGCCCGATCCGTCCGCTGTTCGCCGACGGCTGGCGCAACGAGACGCAGGTGATCGTCACCGTACTGTCGCACGACATGGAGAACGACCCCGACGTGCTGGCGATGGTCGCGGCGTCCGCGGCGCTGACGCTGTCCGGCGCGCCGTTCAAGGGCCCGATCGGCGCGGCGCGCGTCGGCTTCATCAACGACGAATACGTGCTCAACCCGGTGCTCGACGAGATGAGCGAAACCCAGCTTGAGCTGGTGGTCGCCGGCACCTCGGACGCGGTGCTGATGGTCGAATCCGAAGCCAAGGAGCTGTCGGAGGAGATCATGCTCGGCGCGGTGATGTTCGGTCACCGCCACTTCCAGCCGGTGATCGACGCCATCATCCAGTTGGCCGAGAAGGCCGCCAAGGAACCGCGCGAACTGACCGTGGCGGACGACAGCGCCATTGAAAAGGAAATGCTCGGCCTGATCGAGCAGGAACTGCGCGCCGCCTACGCCATCCCGGTGAAGCAGGACCGCTACGCCGCCGTCGGCAAGGTGAAGGAGAAGGCGCTGGCGCACTTCTTCCCCGAAGGGCAGGAGCCGAAATACGACAAGCTGCGCATCAGTGGCGTGTTCAAGCACCTCGAAGCCAAGATCGTGCGCTGGAACATCCTCGACACCGGCCGCCGCATCGACGGCCGCGACGTCAAGACCGTGCGCGACATCGTCGCCGAGGTCGGCGTGCTGCCGCGCGCCCACGGCTCGGCGCTGTTCACCCGCGGCGAGACCCAGGCGCTGGTGGTGACCACGCTCGGCACCGGCGAGGACGAGCAGTACATCGACGCGCTGTCGGGGACGTACAAGGAAACGTTCCTGCTGCACTACAACTTCCCGCCCTACTCGGTGGGCGAAACCGGCCGTCTCGGCGGCACCAAGCGCCGCGAGATCGGCCACGGCAAGCTGGCGTGGCGCGCGATCCGGCCGGTGCTGCCGCCGCATCACGAGTTCCCCTACACCATCCGCGTCGTCTCCGAGGTCACCGAGTCCAACGGCTCCTCGTCGATGGCCACGGTGTGCGGCTCGTCGCTGTCGCTGATGGACGCCGGCGTGCCGCTGAAGCGGCCGACCGCCGGCATCGCCATGGGCCTGATCCTCGAAGGCGCGCGCTACGCGGTGCTGTCCGACATCCTCGGCGACGAGGATCACCTCGGCGACATGGACTTCAAGGTGGCGGGCACCGAGTCCGGCATCACCTCGCTGCAAATGGACATCAAGATCGCCGGCATCACCGAGGAGATCATGAAGGTCGCGCTCGCGCAGGCGAGGGACGGCCGCGTCCACATTCTGGGTGAAATGTCCAAGGCGCTGACCAACGCCCGCGCCGAGCTTGGCGAATACGCGCCGCGCATCGAGACCTTCAAGATCGCCACCGACAAGATCCGCGAAGTGATCGGCACCGGCGGCAAGGTGATCCGCGAGATCGTCGAAAAGACCGGCGCCAAGGTCAACATCGAGGACGACGGCACCGTCAAGGTCGCCTCCAACGACGGCGAGGCGATGAAGGCGGCGATCAAGTGGATCAAGTCGATCGCCTCCGATCCGGAGGTCGGCCAGATCTACGAGGGCACCGTGGTCAAGGTGATGGAGTTCGGCGCTTTCGTGAACTTCTTCGGCGCCAAGGACGGCCTCGTGCATATCTCGCAGTTGGCCGCGAACCGCGTGCAAAAAACCTCCGACGTCGTCAAGGAAGGCGACAAGGTCAAGGTCAAGCTGCTCGGCTTCGACGATCGCGGCAAGACCCGGCTGTCGATGAAGGCGGTCGATCAGACCACCGGCGAGGACCTTGAGGCCAGGCCGAAGGCCGACGCCACGCCGCGCGAAGCCGCCGGCGAGTGAACCGTCAACGGCATATCGATTAAAAAAGGGCGGCCTCGCGGCCGCCCTTTTTGTTTTAGGCATACAGCCGGCATCCTGACATCTGACTCGAAACGGAGCGCGCAGGATCGAACAGCCTCTGTGTCGTCCTCGCGCAGGCGAGGACCCATAACCCCTGACGATTGCGATTTGTGTGACTGTCGATCAAGGATCGCGAGCGCCATTTCCATCACAAGCGGCACGGCGTATGGGTCCCCGCCTGCGCGGGGACGACCAAAAGAGGTTGGTCTACTCGCCCTTCAACTCGTCCGGATGCGGCATCGAGATGACGTTGTAGCCGGAATCGACGAAGTGAACCTCGCCGGTGACGCCGCCGGACAGGTCGGAGAGGAAATACAGCGCGGTGCCGCCGAGTTCGTCGAGCGTGACGCCGCGCCCGAGCGGCGAGTGCTTCTGCTGGAACGCGAACATCGCGCGCGCATCGCCGATGCCAGAGCCCGCCAGCGTGCGCACCGGCCCCGCCGAAATCGCGTTGACGCGGATGCCCTGCCGGCCGAAATCGGAGGCGAGATAGCGCACCGAGGCTTCCAGCGCCGCTTTCGCCACCCCCATCACGTTGTAGTTCGGCATCACACGCGTCGAACCGCCAAAGGTCAGCGTCACCAGCGAGCCGCCGTTCGGCATCATCTCGGCCGCGCGTTTGGCAACCTCGGTGAACGAGAAGCACGAGATCACCATGGTGCGCGAGAAATTGGCGCGCGTGGTGTCGGCGTAGCGACCCTTCAACTCGTTCTTGTCGGAGAAGCCGATGGCGTGGACGACGAAATCCAGCGTGCCCCATTTCTCCTTCAGCGCCGCGAAGGTCGCATCCACGCTGGCGATGTCCTCGACGTCGCACGGCAGCACCAGTTGCGCGCCAAGCGATTCGGCGAGCGGCTTGACCCGCTTGCCGAGCGCGTCGCCCTGATAGGTGAAGGCGAGTTCGGCGCCGTGGGCGTGCAGCGTCCTGGCGATTCCCCAGGCGATCGAGTGATCGTTGGCGACCCCCATGATGAGACCGCGCTTGCCTTGCATCAGTTGTGTCATGATGTCCTCAACTTCACATCAAGCCGGCCTGCTCCCTCGCCCCGCATAGCACGTCGAAGACGGGCGTGAACGCCCTTTCGCCGAGGGAGAGGTTGGAAACCTCATGCGTCCAGCCGCCGGAACACCAGCGTCGCGTTGGTGCCGCCGAAGCCGAACGAATTCGACAGCACGGTGTTGAGCCGGGCGTCGTCGATACGCTTGCGCACGATCGGCATGTCGGCGAAGGCGGGATCGATTTCCTGAATGTTGGCGCTCTCGCAGATGAAGCCGTTGTTCATCATCAAGAGCGAATAGATGCACTCGTGAACGCCGGTCGCGCCCTGCGAATGGCCGGTCAGCGACTTGGTCGCGGCGATCGGCGGGCATTTGTCGCCGGAGCCGAACACCTCGCGGATCGCCTCGATCTCCTTGAGGTCGCCGATCGGCGTCGAGGTGGCGTGCGGATTGATGTAGTCGACCGGCGTCGTCACCGTGGACAGCGCCATGCGCATGCAGCGCGCCGCGCCCTCGCCGGACGGCGCCACCATGTCGACGCCGTCGGAGGTTGCGCCGTAGCCGACGACCTCGCCGTAGATGCGCGCGCCGCGCGCCTTGGCGTGCTCCAGTTCCTCAAGCACCAGCACGCCGGCGCCGGCGGAAATCACGAAGCCGTCGCGGTTCACGTCATAGGCGCGCGAGGCGACCGCCGGGGTGTCGTTGTACTTGCTCGACAGCGCGCCCATGGCGTCGAACAGCACCGACAGCGTCCAGTCGAACTCCTCGCAGCCGCCGGCGAAGATCATGTCCTGCCGGCCGTGCTGGATCAGCTCAAAGGCGTTGCCGATGCAGTGGTTCGAGGTGGCGCAGGCCGACGAGATCGAGTAGCTCAGCCCCTTGATCTTGAACCAGGTGGCGAGCGTCGCGGAGGCGGTGGAGGACATCGCCTTCGGCACCGCGAACGGGCCGACGCGCTTCGGCCCCTTGGTGCGGGTGATGTCGGCGGCCTCGACGATGGTGCGGGTCGAGGGGCCGCCGGAGCCCATGACGATGCCGGTGCGCTCGTTGGAGACGTCGGACGGCTCAAGCCCGGCGTCGCGGATCGCCTGCTCCATGGCGACGTGGTTCCACGCCGCGCCGTCGCCGAGGAAGCGGATGGCGCGGCGATCGACCACGTCGGCGGGGTTGAGCGTCGGCGCGCCGCCGACATGGGAGCGAAAGCCCAGCTCGGCATATTTCTCGATGCGGGTGATGCCGGAGCGCGCCTCGTAAAGACTTGAGAGCACTTCCTGCGTATTGTTTCCGATCGATGAAACAATCCCCATTCCGGTGACCACAACCCGCCTCATGATCGCCTCGCCCTCCCTGGATCACGATGATCTGGATCGAATCGATCCGGAATCACAACGTGATCGATTCCAATAATTCGGGGCATGATGTCATCCGAGAACCGGAAACCGCTTTTCGGCATCATGCCCGTGTGATGTGAAGCCGGACATCGACGACCGCCGCCCCGTCCGTCCGCTGTCCACCGTGAATGTTTAAGTCGCGGACGCCGCCGCGTCATCCTGCCTGAACAGCCCCACCCGCAGATCCCTGGCGCGGTAGATAGTCTCGCCATCGGCGGAAAGCGAGCCGTCGGCAATTCCCAGCCACAATTTCGAGCGCATCACCCGCTTCATATCGACGGTGTACACGACCTTGCGGACGCCGGGCAGCACCTGCCCGGAAAACTTCAGGTCGCCAAGGCCGAGCGCGCGGCCGCGGCCGGGGCCGCCGCTCCAGCCGAGGAAGAAGCCGACCATCTGCCACAGCGCGTCGAGGCCGAGGCAGCCCGGCATCACCGGATCGCCCTTGAAGTGGCAGCCGAAGAACCAGAGATCCGGGTTGACGTCGAGTTCGGCGCGCACCAGGCCCTTGCCATGCTCGCCGCCGGTTTCGGAAATCTCGGCGATGCGGTCGAACATCAGCATCGGCGGCAGCGGCAACTGGGCGTTGCCGGGCCCGAACAGTTCCCCGCGGCCGCAGGCCAGCAGATCCTCGTATTCATAGCTGCCGCGTTTGTCCTGCATGTCGCTCAAAGCCTTTCGCCGGATCCGGGGACGATCGATCAGCCTCCGCACCGATCCCGACCGGCAGGCCGATTTGCTCTCTAACACGGGCGTTCCGGCTGGCAAAGCGGTTGCGGCAGACGCTCACAAGGGGGTCCACAAGGGTTCACGCGGCGAGGCTGAGAAGTCTTGCGGCTTGCGGGGCCGGGACGGCTTGAGCCGCGCGGATCCGTGGCGTTCCGCTCTAGTTGCGAGAAACTTGCATCTAGTCCGCGTCTCCCCTATATTGGCGTCCGTATTCTTGCGTTGACGCGTTGGCCGGGTGCCTGAGGTAAAGATGGACGACAGATCGATGGGCTTGGCTTCGGAAGCGGCGGTGCCGGAGGTTTTGGACGCCGGCAACGAGACGACGGTCGCCGCTGCCGGCCGTCATCCGCCGATCCTGACCGGTTGCCCGTGGCACGACGTCAACGAGATGCTGCAATCGGTCGGCCTGCGCCCGACCCGGCAGCGCATGGCGCTCGGCTGGCTGCTGTTCGGCAAGGGCGACCGCCACCTCACCGCGGAAATGCTGTACGAGGAAGCCACCCACGCCAAGGTGCCGGTGTCGCTGGCGACCGTCTACAACACCCTCAACCAGTTGACCGACGCCGGCCTGCTGCGCCAGGTCAGCGTCGACGGCACCAAGACCTATTTCGACACCAACGTCACCTCGCATCACCATTTCTATCTGGAGAACAGCCACGAGCTGGTGGACATCCACGATTCCAGCCTGAAGGTCCAGAAGATGCCCGAGGTGCCGGAAGGCTACGAGGTCAGCCGGGTCGACATGGTGGTGCGGCTGCGCAAGAAGCGCTGACACCGGTTCGGCGTCATGCACTGGCATAGCCCGTCGAAGACGGGCGTAAACGCCCTGATGACCCGCGCATCCATCATTTTGCTAAAAGTGTTTATTGACGGATTGCCGGGTCAAGCCCGGCAACGACGCTGGCCGACGTGTCATAGAGCGTAAAATCTTCGTCCGATCGCTCAGTTCACCTTCTCGTCGGCATAGACGCCCCACAGCCGCGGCTGCTCGATCCAGCCGTCGAAACCGTCGCCGCTGACATGGCACCAGCCGCTGTTGCAGCGCTTGACCTGCGCCACCACCCCCGCCTGCAATCGCGCGGCGACCGCGCTGGTGGCGTCGGGCCGGTCGTACAGCGAGGCCAGTTCGTCCTTCGACTTCATCGTCACCACCGCGGTGCGGCGGCCCGACAGCAGCGAGTGATAGACCCAGCCCTCGGCGCCCTCGGAATCGCGCACCCTGCGCCAGTTCTCGAACTCGGCGGTGATCTCCACCGGCAGGCCCGAGCGGGTGTAGATCCAGCTCACCTCGTTGTCCTTGGTGGGGCCGACGCGGACGTTGACGTGGTCGGACTTGAGGCTGACATAGCGCGGAATCGGCAACCCGCTGGCCGACCCGACCGACCCGGCCTGCGCCGCGCCGCTCACCCCCGAAAACGCCCCGGCGATCGCCACCACCGCGATCGACGCCACCATTCTGCCCAACGCCATCAACGCGCCCCTCACAAACCCCACACCGCAACGCTCGCTCGGCCGCCCGGCCCGGTTCCCGCGATCCGGCTCGAACATCGGCGGGGTTCTTGTCTTGGCCCGGCCTTCTGCTAGAGAGGGTCCGAAGTCAAAAACCCCTCGCGAGCCCCGAGGCTCCCGCAGGGAAGCTTCGAGGACACCGTGGATATCCGAAATCGGTGCGGCAGCCGCAGTTTCGAACACCCCGGTTAACGAGGACTGAACGCGGGTGACGCGAATCCGAAATTCAAGCGATGCGGCAACGGCTTCGGATCGCTCGCAGGAGGCCGGAGCGCAACCGCGGCGGCGGGAGGACCATTGATGGCGGCCAAAAAGCAACCTCTCGTCGTGGTCACCCGGACGCTGCCGGATTCGATCGAGACGCGGATGCGCGAACTGTTCGACGCCCGCCTCAACCTCGACGACCACGCCATGAGCCCGGACGAACTGGCGGAGGCGATGCGCAACGCCGACGTGCTGGTGCCGACCGTCACCGACGAGATCACCGCGGACCTGATCAAGCAGGCCGGGCCGCAACTGAAGCTGATCGCCCAGTTCGGCAATGGCGTCGATAATATCGACGTCGCCGCCGCCCACGCCCGCGGCATCACCATCACCAACACCCCGAAGGTCCTGACCGAGGACACCGCCGACATGACCATGGCGCTGATCCTCGCGGTGCCGCGCCGCATGATCGAGGGCGCGAACATTCTGCCCGCCGGCAAGGACTGGCCGGGCTGGTCGCCGACCTGGATGCTCGGCAAGCGGCTGGGCGGCAAGCGGCTCGGCATCATCGGCATGGGCCGCATCGGCCAGGCCGTGGCGCGGCGCGCCCGCGCCTTCGGGCTGCAAATCCACTACCACAACCGCAAGCCGGTGGCTCCGAAGATCGCCGAGGAACTCGGCGCGACCTACTGGGATTCGCTCGACCAGATGCTGGCGCGGATGGATATCATCTCGATCAACTGCCCGCACACGCCGGCGACCTTCCATCTGTTGTCGGCGCGCCGCCTCAAGCTGATCCGCAAGGACGCCTACATCGTCAACACCGCGCGCGGCACGGTGATCGACGAGGACACGCTGACGCGCCTGATCGAGGCCGGTGACATCGCCGGCGCCGGGCTCGACGTCTACGAGCACGAGCCGGCGGTCAATCCGAAGCTGGTGCGCCTCGCGCGGGCCGGCAAGGTCGTGCTGCTGCCGCACATGGGCTCGGCCACCATCGAGGGCCGGGTCGAGATGGGCGAGAAGGTCATCATCAACATCCGCACCTTCCTCGACGCCCACAAGCCGCCGGACCGTATCCTGCCCAGCATGGTGTGAGGTAACAGGTTATTCGCTACCTCCTCGTGTGCGGCCGGCGCTAACGACCGAAGCGCCACTGACGCCGCATTCCCGCAACGCGGTTGCCGGAAAGCGCCGAATTGCCGGCGCGGATCGCGCTTGTTACGGTTCGCAAAACGTCGGGATCAGCCGGAGGACACGCCATGGTCGACAGCCTTTCCACCACCATTCAGCATGCGCGCAGCCAGAGCATCGGCGACATGCTGCGGCGGTCCGCCCAGCGTCTCGGCGGCAAGACCGCGATGACCTGCGGCGGCACGGTGTGGACCTATGCCGAAATGAACGC
>JBASBO010000195.1:0-6896 GCA_049651165.1 Xanthobacteraceae bacterium
GCCGAATTCTGGCGCGCCACCAGCGCCGGCGGCGACCTGCCGGCGGTGCAGCGCGCGGTCACCGACCGGCTGTTCTCGATGATGCCGTTCTCGACGACGCCGATGCAGAACTGGCTCGAAGCGCTGACGCATTATGTCTCGCCCTACGAGTTCAATCCGCTGAACATCAATCCGCTCAAGGACCTGATCGCGCGATTCGTCGATTTCGACGCGGTGCGCGCCGGCGACGTCCCGGTCTTCGTGGCGACGACCAACGTCCATACCGGCCGCCTGCGTATCTTCTCCGGCGAAGCGCTGTCCGCCGATTCGGTGATGGCCTCGGCCGCCCTGCCGCTGATGTTCCGCGCCGTCGAGATCGATGGCGTGCCCTACTGGGACGGCGGCTATATGGGCAATCCGGCGATCTTCCCGTTCCTGGAAGGCACCGACAGCAGTGACGTGCTGGTGGTGCAGATCAATCCCGTCTCGCGCGCGACCACGCCGCGAACCTCGGCAGAGATCATGAACCGGCTCAACGAGATCACCTTCAACTCGGCGCTGATCTCGGAACTGCGCAGCATGGATTTCGCCAACCGACTGATCGAGGACGGCCGCCTGCGGCGCCGCAACGGGCAATGTCCGTACCGCAAGCTGAACGTGCATCGCATCCATCTCGGCGGCCTCGGCGAACGCCTGACCTCGGCGAGCAAGCTGAAAAACGACTTCGACTTCTTCCGGCTCCTGCACCGCGCAGGCCAGCGCGCCACGCACAGTTTCCTCGACCGCCATTTCGACGATATCGGCCGCCGCAGCACGCTCGACCTCGCGGCCGAGTCCGGAATCGAATGGGGCTGAAGGCCACCATCAGCCATGAGATTGCCGCAGGGCAGCCCTCACGACAGGCAGATAGAAAATTAATAAGCCTTGCTTATTATATCGCTTACTTACGGAATGAGCGATGCCCCGAGCTGGACCTATTGACGCCGACTTCCTGTTCGCCCTGTTCGAGGTGCAGCGGCTGCTGCGGCTCTATGCCGACAAGCAGGCGTCCCAATACGGGCTGACGCGGACGCAATGGGCGGTGCTCGCCAAGGTCAATCGCTCGGAGGGCCTGAAGCAGGCCGAAGTAGCCGAGATGCTGGAGATCCAGCCGATCACCTTGACGCGACTGATCGATAAATTGTGCGACAACGGCCTGCTCGAGCGCCGCAACGACGCCACCGATCGCCGTATCAAACGTTTGTATCTGACCAAAGCCGCGCGGCCGTTGATGGCGAAGCTTGCCGTCCTTCGCTCCGAGGTCGTCGCAACCGCCTGTACCGGCTTCAGCCACGCTGAAATTCACCGGCTGGTCGAACAGCTCGAAACCATCAAGGACAACGTCCGCGATGCGCTGCAAACCGGTTCCCGCGTGACGAAATTCAAGGAACGCCATTATGGCTGAACCCGCTCTCAAACTCGCGCCCGAGCAGAAGACCAGCCCTCCCGAGCCGCCGCTCGCCAGCGCGCCGGTGGCGCAGCCGCGCGGTCTTGCCGGTGGCCTGCGGCGCTACCGCCGTCCCCTGCTGCTGATCGTGCTGCCCCTGGTCGCGGCAATCGCCGGCCTTGTCTTCTATCTCGCCGGGGGCCGCTACGTGACCACCGACGACGCCTATGTCGGCGCGCAGAAAGTGCTGGTCACCCCCGACATCTCCGGCAAGATCGATAACGTGACGGTGCGCGAAGGCCAGCAGGTGCACAAGGGCGACCTGCTGTTCGAAATCGATCCGACGCCGTTTCGTCTGGCGGTTCAGCAGGCCAAGGCCAAGCTGAACGAGGCCACGGTCACCTATAACGACTTGCGGACCAATCTGGCGCTTTATGCCCGGTCGTCGGAACTGTCGGCGCAGAGCATCGACCTCAACCAGCGCGACGTCGAGCGCAAGACCGCGCTGGTCAAAAACAATTCCGGATCGCAACTCGACCTCGAAAAGAGCATCGCCGGCCTGGTTCAGGCGCAGTCGCTCAACCAGTTGCTGCAACAGCGAATCGCCGGCGCGAAGAACCAGTTGCTCGGCAACCCCGATCTGCCGCTGGAGCAATTCCCGGCCTACATGCAGGCCAAGGCGGCGCTCGACGACGCCCAGCGCAACCTCGACCATACCGAACTGCGCGCGCCGATCGACGGCATCGCCACCCAGGTCGACAACATCCAGCTCGGCCGTTTCGTGGCCGCGGGCACGCCGGTGTTCAGCATCATCGACACCTCGGCGCCGTGGGTCGACGCCAATCCGAAGGAATCCGACTTCACCTATGTCGCGGTCGGCCAGCCGGTCACCATCGATGTCGACGCCTTCCCCGATCACCGCTTCAACGGCA
This sequence comes from Xanthobacteraceae bacterium, assembly GCA_049651165.1. Taxonomy (GTDB): domain Bacteria; phylum Pseudomonadota; class Alphaproteobacteria; order Rhizobiales; family Xanthobacteraceae; genus 62-47. The sequence continues at coordinate 2,338 of JBASBO010000195.1, forward strand.
CGGTCGGCTCGCTCAGCCCGGGCACCGGCGCGGTGTTCGCGATCCTGCCGCCGCAGAACGCCACCGGCAACTTCGTCAAGATCGTTCAGCGTGTTCCGGTCCGCATCTACTTCGACAAGAACGATGCCGACGTGCGCCGCCTCAAGGCCGGCATGAGCGCTTACGTCTCCATCGACACCGGCCACAAACGGACGCTCGCCGGCCTGTTCGGCCTCGGTGCCGCCAGAGAGTCCGCCAGCCCGGCGAAGCCTTGAAGCCATGACCACTGCCGCACATCCGGTTGCGGTGCCGGGCCTGCGCCGGAACATGGTGACGATCTGTGCCATGACGGCGACGATCATGCAGGCGCTCGACACCACCATCGCCAACGTCGCGCTGCCCTATATGCAGGGCAGCCTGTCGGCGTCGCAGGACCAGATCAACTGGGTGCTGACCTCCTACATCGTCGCCGCCGCGATCATGACCGCGCCGGTCGGCTGGATCGCCACCCGCTTCGGCCGCAAGCGTATCTTCATCATCTGCTCGGCCGGCTTCACGATGGCATCGGTACTGTGCGGGCTGGCGCAGGACATCTCGCAAATGGTGCTGTTCCGCCTGCTGCAAGGCGTGTTCGGCGCGGCGCTGGTGCCGCTGTCGCAGGCGGTGATGCTCGACAGCTACGCCCTGCACGAGCGCGCCAAGGCGATGGCGATCTGGGGCATGGGCGTGATGATGGGGCCGATCATGGGGCCCTCGCTCGGCGCCTGGCTCACCGAAACCTATTCGTGGCACTGGGTGTTCTTCGTCAACCTGCCGTTCGGCGTTATCACCGTTATCGGCCTCATCATCTTCATGGATGAGACCAAGCTCGACACCAAACTGCAATTCGACTGGCTCGGCTTCGCGGCGCTCGCAGTCGGGATCGGCGCGCTGCAACTGGCGCTCGACCGCGGCGAGCAACTCGACTGGTTCAATTCGTGGGAGATCGTGATCGAGTTCATCGCCTCGGCGGTGGGCTTCTACTACTTCTTCGCCCATTCCTTCACGACGGAGCGGCCATTCATCCAGTTCGCCATCTTCAAGGACAAGAATTTCGCCGCCGGCTGCATCTTCATGGTGGTGATCGGCGTGGTGCTGTTCTCGACCATGGCGCTGGCGTCGCCGCTATTCCAGCAGGCTTACGGCTACCCGATTCTCACCGCCGGCCTGCTGCTGGCGACACGCGGCAGCGGCACCTTCATCGCCATGATGCTGGTGAGCCGGCTGATGCGGTATTTCGAGGCCAAATACCTGATCGCGTTCGGGCTGACGCTGATCGCCGTCACCCTCTACGACATGACCGCGTGGACCGCCGATACCCCGGTCAAAACGATCGTCATCAACAGCATCATTCAGGGCTTCGGGCTCGGCCTGGTGTTCGTGCCGCTGACGACCGCCGCGTTCCTGACGCTGCCGAATCACCTGCGCACCGACGGCACCTCGATGCTGACGCTGATCCGCAACGTCGCCAGTTCGATCGGCATTTCCATCGTCATCGCGAAACTGACCAGCGGCACGGCGCGCGTTCATGCGGTGCTGGCCGAGCACATCACCCCGTTCAACCACGCGCTGCAAATGCCCGACGTCACCGGCATCATCAATTTGCAGACCGACGCCGGCCGCGCGATGATGGACGCGATCCTCTACGCGCAGGCGCAGATCATCTCGTTCTCGCAGGATTTCGAACTGGTGACGCTGGTGACGCTGTGCGCCATTCCGCTGGCCTTCTTCATGGGCTCGACCAAGGCGTCGATGCGCGCACCGGGCGCGGATCACGGCGCCGTCATGGAGTGAGGCCGGCTACGGCCGCCGGCGGCGTCAACCTCAAATATCGAAGAACACCGTCTCGTCGTCGCCCTGAAGGCGGACGTCGAAACGATAGGCCGCGCCGTCGACGTCACGCCTCGCGATCAAGGTGGAGCGGCGCTCGGCCGGCACCAGCGCCAGCACCGGATCGGCGGCGTTGCCAGCGGCCTCGTCGTCGAAATAGATGCGGGTGTAGAGATGCAGCAACATGCCGCGCGCGAACACCGCCAGCAGAATGTGCGGCGCCTGCGGCTTGCCGTCGGGGTCCGGCACCGCGCCCGGCTTGATGGTATCGAACGAGAACCCGCCATTGGCATCGGCGCCGCAGCGGCCAAAACCCTTGAAGACGGCGTTCGACAGCGCGCGGCTGTCCTGCGGGTCGGCGAAGCGGCCCTGCGCGTCGGCCTGCCAGATTTCCAGCATGGCGTCGGGGACCGGCGCGCCGTCGCCGTCGAACACCTGGCCGTAGACGCGGATGCGCTTACCCGACACCTCCGGCGTCACCAGATTGTTGCTGAACGCATCGTTCCAGGCGTAGCGGCCGCCGGGCGTGAGCCCGTAGGCGAAATAAGGGCCGACGGTTTGCGATGGCGTCAGGCCGGCCATCATTTCGTCTCCATCGGCGTGGCGTTGCAGCCGCGCAGGATGATGTCAAAGCGATAGCACAGCGCCCAGTCGGGCTTGGTGTTGTCGAGATCGAAATTCGACACCAGCCGCATCCGCGCCTTTTCGTCCGGCACCGAATTGAAGATCGGATCGAACGCGAACAACGGATCGCCGGGAAAATACATCTGCGTCACCAGCCGCGAGATGAAGGCGTGGCCGAACACCGAGAAATGAATGTGCGCCGGCCGCCACGCATTGGGGTGATTGCCCCACGGATAGGCGCCGGGCTTGATGGTGACGAAGCGGTAGTAACCGTCGGCGTCGCTCACCGCCCGGCCGGCCCCGGTGAAGTTGGGATCGAGCGGCGCCGGATGCTGATCGACGACATGAATGTAGCGGCCGCAGGCATTGGCCTGCCAGATTTCGAGGAGCGTGTTGGGCACGCCGCGGCCGTCCTCGTCGCGGACATGGCCGTGAACGATGATGCGCTCGCCGATTGGCTCGCCGCCATGCTGGGTGGTGAGATCGTGATCGTTGGGCCGCACCGCCTCGTGGCCGTAAACCGGCCCGGTCAGTTCGGACAGGGTGTGGCGCATCAGGATCAGCGGCTTCTGCGGCGAGCGCTTCGGCGTGCTCTTGTAGCCGGGGAACAGGCGCGGCGGATGCGCCGCGTTGCTTTCGCGCGGATAGATCAGCGTCATATCCATGTCCCTCCCGCCGCCGCGCGAACGGCGGCCGTTCGCGACGACCGCCCGCCGTCATCCGGCCGGCTCAGCCTTTCCAGCGCCGCCGGATCGTCGGATCGTACGGCGTTCAAGGCTGACGAGACGGTTGTAAGAACCTATCCGGATCAGGTCAATCGACCGGCGACGCGAGAGCCCGCGCGTTCCGGCCGAGGGAGATATGCGCTTGTGCCGGGTGCCCCGCAGCGCGGAAATCGGCAATAGCCTGAAAAGCGTGAATGGCTCGGCCAGCCCCATAGGATCGGCCGGCAAAACTCTGTAGTTTGCGGTCGCCATGCCTCAGCCCGCCGCCTCCCGCACCGTTGACCCCGCGACGCCACAAGAACCGGCCGCGCGCGTCACGCCGATGATGGAACAGTACCTTGAGATCAAGGCCGCCAATCCAGGGCTGCTGCTGTTCTACCGCATGGGCGATTTCTACGAATTGTTCTTCGAAGACGCGGAGGTCGCCTCCCGCTCACTCGGCATCACGCTCACGAAGCGCGGCAAGCACAACGGCGAGGATATCCCGATGTGCGGCGTGCCGGTCGAGCGCGCCGACGACTACCTGCACCGGCTGATCGCGCTCGGCCATCGCGTCGCGGTGTGCGAGCAGATGGAAGACCCCGCCGCCGCCCGCAAGCGCGGCAACAAGAGCGTGGTCAAGCGCGACGTGGTGCGGCTGGTGACGCCGGGCACGCTCACCGAGGACAACCTGCTCGACGCCCGCGCCAACAACTACCTGCTGGCGCTGGCGCGCGCCCGCGCCTCGTCCTCGGGCGATGACCGCATCGCCCTCGCCTGGATCGACATCTCGACCTCGGAATTCACGGTGACCGAATGCACGGCGAACGAACTCGGCGCGACGCTGGCGCGGATCAACCCCAACGAGGCGATCGTCGCCGACGCGGTCTATAACGACGCGGTACTCGGCCCGCTGTTGCGCGACCTGCCCGCCGTCATGCCCTTGACGCGCGACGTGTTCGACGGGGCCACCGCCGAGCGGCGGCTGTGCGACTACTTCGCAGTCGTGACCATGGACGGACTCAGCGCGATGACGCGACTGGAAGCTACCGCCGCGGCCGCCGCCGTCACCTATATCGACCGCACCCAGGTCGGCAAGCGGGTGCCGTTGTCGCCGCCGTCGCGCGAGGCTACCGGCGCCACCATGGCGATCGACCCGGCGACGCGCGCCAATCTCGAACTGACGCGGACGCTGTCGGGCGAGCGGCGCGGCTCGCTGCTCGACGCCATCGACCTGACCGTCACCGCCGCCGGGTCGCGCCTGCTGGCGCAGCGCCTCGCCGCGCCCCTGACCGACACCGTCGCGATCGTCCATCGCCTCGACGCCATCAACGCCTTCGTGGACAACAGCACCGCTCGCGACGATTTTCGTCTCATCCTGCG
>JBASBO010000196.1:0-11310 GCA_049651165.1 Xanthobacteraceae bacterium
CGTCTCCGGCTGGAACGCCGATGTCGCCCGCGCGCTGGCCCCGCTCGCCGAGATCGCGGCGGTGCCCGACAGTGCCTTCGACGGCGCGGCGCTGCTGGTGTCGGTCACCGGCGCCGGCAATCTCGACAAGATCACCGCGGCGCTGGTCGCCGCCGGGGCGTCGGTGCGTTCGACCGCTCTCGTCGGCAGCCACGCGACGCGCTATACGGTGCCGAATAACAACGCGGCGCGAAGCTAATATTCCGGAGTTAACGATGTCAGGTCCCGTGCCGAATCCCGGCATTCTCGATATTGCGCCCTACACGCCGGGCAAGAGCCCGGTGCAGAAGCCGGGTCAAAAGGTGTTCAAGCTGTCGGCCAACGAGACGCCGCACGGCCCCTCGCCGCGCGCCCGCGACGCCTTCATCGCCGCCGCCGCCCATCTTGAAGACTACCCGGAGGGCACCTCGCGGGTGCTGCGCGAGGCGATCGGCCGCGCCTACGGCCTCGATCCCGACCGCATCATCTGCGGCGCGGGCTCCGACGAAATCCTCAACCTGCTGGCGCACACTTATCTCAAGCCCGGCGACGAGGCGATTTCGACCACGCACGGCTTTCTGGTCTACCCGATCGCCACCATGGCGAACGGCGCGGCCAACGTGGTCGCGCCTGAAACCAATCTCACCGCCGACGTCGACGCGATCCTCGCCCGCGTCACGCCGCGCACCAAGCTGGTGTGGCTCGCCAATCCCAACAACCCGACCGGCACCTACATCCCGTTCGACGAGGTCAAGCGGCTGCGCGCCGGGCTGCCGCCGCACGTCGTGCTGGTGCTGGACGCCGCCTATTCGGATTTCGTCTCGCGCAACGACTACGAGATCGGCATCGAACTGGTGGCGACCACCGACAACACGGTGATGACCCACACCTTCTCCAAGATCCACGGCCTCGCCGCGTTGCGCGTCGGCTGGATGTTCGGCCCCGTCAACATCATCGATGCGGTCAACCGCATTCGCGGACCGTTCAATGTCGGAACGCCGGCAATGCTGGCGGCGAAGGCGGCGATCGAAGACACCGCGCACATCCGCATGTCGCGCGAGCACAACGAACAATGGCGCGGCTGGCTGACCGACGAGATCGGCAGGCTCGGCCTCGCCGTGACGCCGAGCGTCACCAACTTCATCCTGATCCATTTCCCGACCACGCCGGGCAAGACCTCGGCGGATGCCGACGCCTTCCTCACCGAACGCGGTCTGGTGCTGCGCGCGCTCAACAATTACGGGCTACCGCACGCGCTGCGGATGACCATCGGCACCGAGGAAGCCAACCGACTGGTGGTCGAGGGTCTGCGCGATTTCATGGCGCGGCCATGACCGGCGCACCGCTGTTTCCCCGCATCGCGCTGATCGGCTTCGGCCTGATCGGCGGCTCGATCGCACGCGCCGCCAAGGCGCAGGGGCTCGCCGGCGAGATCGTCGCCACCGCGCGCTCGGAAAAGACCCGCGCGCGGGTTCGCGAACTCGGCGTCGTCGATCGCGTGGTCGACACCAACGCCGAGGCGGTGAAGGACGCCGATCTGGTGATCCTCGGCATTCCGGTCGGGGCCTGCGGCCCGGCGGCCGAGGAGATCGCGCCGCACCTCAAGCCCGGCGCGATCATCTCCGACGTCGGCTCGGTCAAGAGCGCGGTGGTGCGTGACATGGCCCCGCACCTGCCGGCCAACGTGCATTTCGTGCCGGCGCATCCGGTGGCCGGCACCGAGAATTCCGGTCCCGACGCCGGCTTCGCCGAACTGTTCGCCAACCGCTGGTGCATCCTGACGCCGCCCAACAGCGACACCGACCCGGCGGCGGTGGAAAAACTCGCCGCGTTCTGGCGCGCGCTCGGCGCCAATGTCGAGACGATGACGCCGGAGCACCACGATCTGGTGCTGGCGGTGACCAGCCATCTGCCGCACCTGATCGCCTACACCATCGTCTCGACTGCGGAGGAACTGGAAGGCGTCACCCGCTCCGAGGTGCTGAAGTTCTCGGCCGGCGGTTTTCGCGATTTCACCCGCATCGCGGCGTCCGACCCGACGATGTGGCGCGACGTGTTCCTCAACAACAAGGACGCGGTGCTGGAAATGCTCGGCGCGTTTCAGGAGGACCTGTCGAAACTCACCCGCGCGATCCGGCGCGGCGACGGCGAGACGCTGTTCGATCATTTCACCCGCACCCGCGCCATCCGTCGCGGCATTGTCGATATCGGTCAGGACGAGGCCGCCGCCGACTTCGGCCGCCGCCCCGCCCATCTGGCCAAGACCCCGGCGTCCTGACACGCGCGGGACAGCATCGCGCGCGCGCGTGTTGCACGCGCGGCCGAAGCCCGGTTGAATACACCTCGTCGTTTTGAGCGGGATGCAGCGGGAAACCGCTTCACGCTATTACTCATCCCGCTCTGTTCAAGGAGAATACGAATGACCGTTAAAGTTGGCGACCGCCTGCCCGAGGCCAAGTTTCATGTGATGACCGGCGACGGCGTGCAGGCCACGACGACCGGCGAGGTGTTCAAGGGCAAGAAGGTGGCGCTGTTCGCGGTGCCCGGCGCTTACACTGGCACCTGCCACAAGATGCACATGCCGAGCGTCTTCCTCAACGCCTCCGCGATGAAGGACAAGGGCATCGACACCATCGCCGTGGTCGCGGTCAACGACGCCTTCGTGATGAACGCGTGGAAGCGTGACGTCGATCAGCGTAACGAGGCGATCTTCCTTGCCGACGGCAACGCCGACTTCGCCAAGGCGATCGGCATGGAACTGGACGCCGCCGGCATGGGCCTCGGCATCCGCTCCAAGCGCTACTCGATGGTGGTCGAGGACGGCGTGGTGAAGAAGCTCAACGTCGAGCCCAATCCCGGCAAGGTCGAGGTTTCGGGCGGCGACACCCTGCTCGGACAGTTGTGAGAGCGCCCGACTGTCGGCGTCGCCCCTGCGAAGGCAGGGGCCCATAGCCTCTGGCGTCAGTTGACGTAAGATTGCGTCAATTGACGTCAGGCAATGCTGCTACTCCCCGCCCACCGTCTGCCGCAACCGCGCCATGGCGACGCCTTCGCGCGCGAGTTCGTCGGCGCGCTCGTTGTCGTCGTGGCCGGCGTGGCCCTTGACCCAGTGCCAGCGCACCTGGTGCGGCTTCAGCGCGGCGTCGAGCCGCTGCCACAGGTCGACGTTCTTGACCGGCTTTTTGTCGGCGGTGCGCCAGCCGTTTTTCTTCCAGCCGTGAATCCAGCCGGTGATGCCCTGACGCAGATACTGGCTGTCGGTGTGGAGATCGACCGCGCACGGCTTCTTCAGCGCTTCCAGCGCCGCGATCGCCGCCATCAGCTCCATGCGGTTGTTGGTGGTGTGCGGCTCGCCGCCCTTCAGTTCCTTGCGCCTGTCGCCGAATTGCAGGATCGCGCCGAAGCCGCCCGGCCCCGGATTGCCGGAGCAGGCGCCGTCGGTATGGATCACCACGGCGGGACGATCGCTCACGCCACCAGCCCCGAACGAGCGACGCCGTAACCGGCGATATCGTTCACCGACTGGTGGAAGCGCAGCTTGCGGACATATTCCAGCGGATCCTTCGGTTTCACCAGCGCGCCGGGCGGCACGTTGAGGACATCGACCAGCCGGGTCAGCAGGAAGCGCAGCGCCGCGCCGCGCGCCAGCAGCGGCAGCGCGGTCTGCTCGACAACGGAGAGCGGCCGCTCGCGGCCGTAGGCGTCGAGAAACGCCCGCGCCTTGGTGACGTTGAAGGAATGATCGGCCTCGAAGCACCAGGCGTTGAGGCAGATCGCCACGTCATAGGCGAGGATGTCGTTGCAGGCGAAATAGAAATCGATCAGGCCGGAGAGCCGGTCGCCGACGAACAGCACGTTGTCGGGAAACAGGTCGGCATGGATGACGCCGCGCGGCAGATCGTCCGGCCAGCGCGCTTCGAGATAATCGAGTTCGGTGGCGAGAAACGCCTTGAGGCCGTGCTGCACGGTGTCGGCGCGCGCCGCCGCCTGTTCGAACAGCGGCCGCCAGCCTTTCACCGACAGCGCGTTGGCGCGCGTCATGGCGAAGTCGCGCCCCGCCAGATGCAGTTTCGCCAGCGCCTGACCGACGGCGGCGCAATGCGCGACATTCGGCTTGCGTGGCCACACGCCTTCGAGAAAGTCGATGATCGCGGCGGGACGTCCGGCCAGCGTGCCGAGCGTCGCGCCGTTCCGCATCTTTACCGGCTGCGGACAGACGATGCCGTGAGCGGCAAGGTGTCCCATCAGGCCGAGGAAGAACGGCAGGTCGCCTGCCGCCACGCGCTTCTCGTACAGCGTCAGGAAGTAGGAGCCCGTGGTGGTGTGCAGCAGGAAGTTGGAGTTCTCGACGCCCTCGGCGATGCCCTTGTAGGAGAGCAGTTCGCCGATATCGTAACCGGCGAGGAACGCCGCCAGTTCGTCCGCGGCGACGTCCGTATAAACAGCCATGAAACGCTACTCGGCCGCGTCGGGACGCAGCGAGCGCGGCAGCGGGAAGAACTCGTTCTCCTCGGCGGCCGAAACCGTCTCGACATCGAGTTCGTAGCGTTCGGCAAAGGCGCCCATGATCTCCTCGACGATCACTTCCGGCGCCGAGGCGCCCGCGGTGATGCCGACGCTCCTGACGCCTTCGAACATGGGCCAGTCGAGGTCGGAGGCGCGCTGCGCCAGCACCGCGATCGGACAGCCCTCGCGCTCGGCCACTTCACGCAGCCGCTGTGAGTTCGACGAATTCGGCGCGCCGACCACAATCAGCGCATCGACCACCGGCGCCACCTTCTTCACCGCAAGCTGGCGGTTGGTGGTGGCGTAGCAGATGTCTTCCTTGTGCGGCCCGTGGATGTTCGGGAAGCGGCTCTTGAGCACCGCGACGATCTCGGCGGTGTCGTCAATCGACAGCGTGGTCTGGGTGACGAAGGCGAGATTATCGGCGTCCTTCGGCTTGAACTGCGCGGCGTCTTCGGCGGTCTCGATCAGCGTCACCGCGCCGGGCGGCAGTTGCCCGAGCGTGCCGACCACCTCGGGGTGATGGGAATGGCCGATCAGCAGGATTTCGTGGCCGCGCTTGAAATGGATCGCCGCCTCGCGGTGCACCTTGGTGACCAGCGGGCAGGTGGCGTCCAGCGAGAAGAAATTCCGCGTCACCGCCTCGGCCGGGACCGATTTCGGCACGCCGTGAGCGGAGAACACCACCGGCGCCTCGGTGTCGGGGATTTCCGACAGCTCCTCGACAAAGATCGCGCCCTTGGCCCGCAGGCTGTCCACCACATAGCGGTTATGCACGATCTCGTGACGGACATAGACCGGCGCGCCGTAGAGCTTCAGCGCCCGCTCCACCGTATCGATCGCCCGAACCACGCCGGCGCAGAAGCCGCGGGGCGAGCAAAGCACGATTTTCAACTGCGGTTTGACCTGCATGGAGGGCGATCCGGAACCTATTCACTCGCGACCGGCGAGTGTGGAATCAAGCATTTATGCGGAAAATGGACGCGAAACGCGCGCCGGCTCATGATTGTCTACGACTTGGGCCGGCTTTGCGGCCCTGTCAAGGCCATTGCTGACCCATTGCAGGTTTCGGTCGAGGAAGACTATATAGAGGTTCATCCCGTCATCCCCGATGACTACACTACTCCGCCTCCGGAAAGCCGAGGTCGGCGGAGCCCAAAGGAGATTTGCCCATGAGCAACGCACCGCTGATGCCGAAGGCGACTGCCGTGTGGCTCGTCGATAACACGGCGCTGACATTCGACCAGGTGGCGGATTTCACCAAGATGCATCCCCTGGAGGTGCGCGCCATCGCCGACGGCGACGCCGCCCAGGGCATCAAGGGCATGGACCCGATTTCGACCGGCCAGCTCACCCGCGACGAGATCGAGCGCGGCGAGAAGGACCCCGCCCACCGGCTCCGGCTCAGCGAGAGCAAGGTGGTGCTGCCGGAAGCCAAGAAGAAGAAAGGCCCGCGCTACACTCCGGTGTCGCGCCGCCACGAGCGCCCCAGCGCCATCCTCTGGCTGGTGCGCAACCATCCGGAGCTGAAGGACGCCCAGATCATGCGGCTGGTCGGCACCACCAAGACCACAATCGCCTCGATTCGCGACCGCACCCACTGGAACGCCTCGACGCTGACGCCGATGGACCCGGTGACGCTCGGCCTGTGCTCGCAGATCGAACTGGACTTCGAGGTGCAGCGCGCCGCCAAGGAGAAGCCGGCCGATCAGGCTTACGGCGGCGCAACGCTGCTGCCGGCCTCCGAGACGACCCGCAAGGACGAGGATCAACCGTCCGAGCGCCAGCACGACGACCTCAACGTCGACGCCGTGTTCGCCAAGCTGAAGACCATCGGCGGCAAGAAGCAGGACGACGAGGAGGAGTAGCCGACCGCGTCATCCTGAGGTGCATGCGCTTGCGCGCCTCGAAGGATGACGGATTATCCATTTACAGCGCTACGCACGCGGCGGCCTCAAACCGCCGCGTTTTTCTTTGCCCGAACCTTACTGCCCGTTGAGCATCCGCTCGGCGAGGTTGCGATGGCCACGCTCCAGCCGGTCGGCGGCGTTACCGCGCCGTGCGTCGCGGTTTTTGCGGCAGGCGACATAGGCGTCCGATCCCGGCGCGCTGCCGTCGGCGCGGCAGAAGGTGTCGTCGTCGGTCTGCGCCGCCGCCGTGGCCTCCGGCGACTGGTGACGCTCGAAGCTGGAGCAGCCGGCAAGCGCCAGCCCCGCGAACAGCAGCAGCACGGCGCGGACATGGATCGGGGAACGCAAGACAGTCGGCATGAGGAGTTTCCGTCGGGTCCAGTACGGGACCGCCGATGTGAGCCGGCATTTCATCCAAATTGAGGCCGGGAGCGATGCCGCTGCCGCCCGGCAACCGCGCTGGCTGCTCTACACCCGTCCCTTCAGCGCCGCGCCGATCTCGTCGAGCACCTTGGGGTCCTCGATGGTCGCGGGCGTAGTCCACGGATCGCCGTCGGCGATCTTCTTGATGGTGCCGCGCAGGATCTTGCCGGAGCGGGTTTTCGGCAGCCGCGCCACCGTGACCGCCAGCTTGAACGCCGCCACCGGCCCGAGCTTGTCGCGCACCAGCGCCACGATCTCCTTCTCGATCTCCGCGGGCGGGCGCGTCACCCCGGCCTTCAGCACTACGAGCCCGCAGGGGATCTCGCCCTTGATGGCATCCTTGATGCCGAGCACCGCGCATTCGGCCACGTCCGGGTGCGAGGCGAGGATTTCCTCCATGCCGCCGGTCGAGAGCCGGTGGCCGGCGACGTTGATGATGTCGTCGGTGCGGCCCATGACGAAGACGTAGCCGTCCTCGTCCTTATAGCCGGCGTCGGAGGTTTTGTAGTAACCGGGGAACTCGCTGAAATAGGCCTCCTTGCAGCGCTCGTCCTGCTGCCACAGGGTCGGCAGGCAGCCCGGCGGCAGCGGCAGCTTGATGACGATCGAGCCCATCTGCCCGGCCGGCACCGGCTTCGACGCTTCATCGACGATATCGACCTGATAACCCGGCATCGGCACCGTGGGCGAGCCGTGCTTGACCGGCAGTTGCCCGAGCCCAACCGGATTGCCGGCGATGCACCAGCCGGTTTCGGTCTGCCACCAGTGATCGATCACCGGCACCTTCAATTGCTTTTCCGCCCATTCGATAGTCGGCGGATCAGCGCGCTCGCCGGCGAGGAACAGCGTGCGGAACTGCGACAGGTCGTATTTGCGGATGAACTCGCCGTTGGGGTCGTCCTTCTTGATGGCGCGGAACGCGGTCGGCGCGGTGAAAAACGCCGCCGCCTTGTGCTGCGAAATGACGCGCCAGAACGCGCCGGCATCCGGCGTGCCGACCGGCTTGCCCTCGTACATGATCGAGGTGTTGCCGTGAAACAGCGGGCCGTAGATGATGTAGCTGTGGCCGACCACCCAGCCGATGTCGGAGCCGCACCACCACACCTCGCCCGGCTTGACGCCATAGAGGTTGTACATCGACCAGTTGATGGCGACGAGGTGACCGCCGTTGTCGCGCACGACGCCCTTCGGGATGCCGGTGGTGCCTGACGTATACAGGATATAGAGCGGATCGGTCGCCAGCACCGGCACGCAGGCGGCTTCCTTCTTCGCCGCCACCGCCTTGTCGCGCAGCGCTTTCCAGTCGTGATCGCGCCCGGCGACAAGATCGCAAGCCTGCTGTGGCCGCTGCAAAACGATGCAGGCCGGCACCTTGTGGGCGGCGAGCTTGATGGCGTCGTCGAGCAGCGGCTTGTAGGCGACGATGCGGCCCGGCTCGATGCCGCAGCTTGCGGAGAGCACCAGCTTCGGCTGCGCGTCGTCGATGCGGGTCGCCAGCTCCTTGGCGGCGAAGCCGCCGAACACCACCGAATGCACCGCGCCGATGCGCGCGCAGGCCAGCATCGCCACCATCGCCTCCGGCACCAGCGGCATATAGATGACGACGCGGTCGCCCTTGGCGACGCCGAAATCCTGCAAGATCGCGGCGAAGGTCTTCACCTCGTGCAGCATCTGCGCATAGGTGAAGGTGGTGACGCTGTTCGTCACCGGCGAATCATGGATCAGCGCCAGTTGGTCGGCACGGCCGTTCGCGACGTGACGGTCGAGCGCGTTGTAGCAGGTATTGACCACCGCGCCGGTGAACCAGCGGCCATAGAGCCCCTGCGATGGATCGAACACCTTCTTCGCCGGCTCGACCCAGTCGATTGAGCGCGCGGCGTCGGCCCAGAAACCTTCGGGGTCGCGCATGGAGCGCGCATAGGCGTCGTAATACCGGCTTTTGTCTTGCACATTCATGGGCATAGTCTCCCAACGGTCGCTTTCTTTGCGGACGACCATGCGCGCTCAAACCGGCCGTTGCAAGTCGACCAAAGCAGCGATCGGCGATGATCGGACGCAGGCCGTCAGTTCACCTTGAGCGTCAACCCGCCGTCCACCACCAACTCAATCCCGGTGACGTAGCCCGATTCATCGCTGGCGAGGAACAGCGCGGCGTTGGCGACGTCCCAGCCCTCGCCCATATGCCCCATCGGCACCTGGGCGTCGCGCCGCTTCCACATCTCCTCGACGTCGCCCTTGGCGTAGCTCGCGGCCAGCCCGGCGGAATGCTCGACCATCGGCGTCTTCATCAACCCCGGCAGGATGGCGTTGACGCGGACGTTCTGCGGCGCGAACTCGACCGCCGTAGTGCGCGTCATCTGGTTCATCGCCGCCTTGGTGGTGGCGTAAGTAACGTAGGAGACGCCGAGATGGCGGATCGAGGCGACCGACGAGATATTGATGATCGAGCCGCCGCCCTGCTTCGCCATCACCGGGATGACGTGCTTCATGGCGAGGTAGGCGCTCTTGAGGTTGACGGCGAAGACCCGGTCCCAGTCCTTCTCCTCGACCTCGACGACGCTGCCGACCTCGGCGATGCCGACATTGTTGTCGAGCACATCGATGCGGCCATAAGCCTTGAGACAGGCATCCACCATCGCCTTGATGTCGCTCTCGCGCGCGGCGTCGGCGGCGAACGCCGTGGCCTTGCCGCCCTCGCGTGCGATGATGTCGGCCGTCTCCCTGGCCGCTTCCGCATTGCGATCGACGCAAAGCACCTGCGCGCCCTCGCGCGCGAACGTCACCGCGGTGGCCTTGCCGTTGCCCCAGCCCGGCCCGATCGATCCGGCGCCGACGACGATGGCGGTCTTCCCCTTGAGCCGATTCACCGGCTTCTCCTGCTTCTTGATGTAATAAATACTTTTCCCGCAATCGCGCGGCCGCGTCAAATTCCCCTCACGCCCGCCGCGGCGCGATCTGCTAGACTGGCCGGATCATGCTCGCCATCGAAATCGGCATCGTCACGGTCCTGATCGTCATCAACGGCCTGCTCGCGATGTCCGAACTCGCCATCGTCTCGTCACGCCCCGCGCGCCTCGCCGCGCTGGCGGAAAAGGGCGTGAGCGGATCGCGCCGCGCATTGGCGCTGGCCTCCGATCCCGGCAAGTTTCTCTCCACCGTGCAGATCGGCATCACGCTGGTCGGGGTGCTGTCCGGCGCGTTTTCCGGCGCGACGCTCGGCCACCGTCTCACCGCATGGCTGATGGAGCTTGGCGTCGCCAAAGGCGTCGCCGACGCGCTCGGCGTCGGCGCGGTGGTCGGCGGCATCACCTACGCCTCGCTGATCATCGGTGAACTGGTGCCGAAGCAGATCGCGCTGCGCAACCCGGAATCGGTGGCGGTGAAAGTGGCGCCGGCGATGACATGGCTGGCGCGCATCTCCTCGCCGGTGGTTTGGCTACTGGACGTCTCCGGCAAGCTGCTGCTGCGCCTGCTCGGCCAGGGCGGGGCCAGCGACGACACCGTCACCGAGGACGAAATCCGCTCGCTGGTGCGCGAAGCGGAAACCGCCGGCGTGCTGGAGCCCGGCGAGAAGGAAATGATCGCCGGCGTGATGCGGCTCGGCGACCAGCCGGTCGGCGCGGTGATGACGCCACGCCGCGAGGTGGACTTCATCGACCTTGCCGACCCGCCGGACGTGATCCGCGACACCATCGCCGCCACGCGCCATTCGCGCCTGCCGGTGTTCGACGGCGACCGCGACGCGGCGCTGGGCGTGGTGCAGGCCAAGGACATGCTGGACAGCTACCTCGCCGGCGTTACGCCTGACCTCCGTGCGCTGGTGCGCGAGGTCCCGGTGATTCCGGAAATCGCCGACGCGCGCGACGTGCTGGCGGTGCTGCGCAGTTCGCCGGTGCATCTCGGCCTCGTGCATGACGAGTACGGCAGCTTTCAGGGCATCGTCACCGCCGCCGACATTCTCGAATCCATCGTCGGCGGTTTCCATACCGAGGAAGGGCCGGCTGAGATGCCGGTGGTCCGGCGTCCCGACGGGTCGTATCTGATCGAGGGTTGGATGTCGGCGGAGGAGTTCGCCGATCTGCTCGGCATCCCGCTGCCGCTGTCGCGGCCCTACAACACCGCCGCCGGATTCATCCTGCAAATTTTCGGCGCGATCCCCGAGATTGGCGACACCCGCGACGTCCATGGCTGGCGCTTCGAGATCGTCGATCTCGACGGCCGTCGCATCGACAAGATTCTTGCGACGAAGATCGCGCAGCCGCGCCGCGCGCTGTAGCGTCGCGTTTCGTCTGAAGCTGCTGGAGCGGCCTCCGTCGCGATCGGCCCGCCATCAACACGATCCTGTGGACAAGGCTGACCTGCCGACTTTGCCCTTGCGCGCGTCACACGCCTGAAATCGCAGCATTTCCGATCGACACGGTTTGAATCGCATTCGACGCTTTAACGTTACCGG
>JBASBO010000197.1:0-2325 GCA_049651165.1 Xanthobacteraceae bacterium
GTGTAACCGGAAAGATCGACCAGCCGCCGCAGCATCTCGACGAAGGTGCCGGACATCGGCAGATCGGACCAGCGCATGTCGGCGCTGATGTGGAACAGGGTGACGATGCCCTTGCCGCGGCGCTCGCCGGTGACCAGCGGCGTGCCGTCCGCCAGCGACGCCCAGCTTCGCGTCGCCAGTGTCGCGTCGGGTTCGGCCAGCACCTGCCGCGTCACGGTGACATCGTCCGGCACTTTGAGCCCGGCGAACGGCCCCTCCGGCGCGAAGGCGGCGAGGTGCTGCGGCTTTTCCCACGTCAGGCTGCCGCCGAGGCTGCGGCCGCCGCGCCGCAGCTTCACCGGCACTAGATCGTCGTCGGCCTGCTGCGCCAGCCGCGGCCCGGCGAAGCGCACCAGCACGCCGCCGCGAGCGATCCATTCATCGAGGCGGGCGCGCAATTCGGGTGGCAGCGCGCCGACATCGGCGAGCACGATCATCGGCAGTTTCTGGTCGAGGAATTGCGCGACCGCCTGCGCCGGCGCGGCCCCGCCGGCGGGGCGGACATCGGCGAACGGCGACAGCGCCCGCGTCAGGTAGAAGGTCGAGGCGAGCAGCGGCTGCGCGGTATCGGTGGACGCGCCGCTGACGATGCCGATGGCGCGCCGCCGCCAGCGCTTGTCGAGCAGTTGCACCGCGCCGGCCGAGCGCTCGCCGACAATGTCGAGCCGCGCGATGTCGTTGCGCAGTTCGACCGGCAGGTCGAACGCCGTCTCGGTTTCGGTTTCGGTCGCGCCGAAGTGGAAGGGCGCTTCGCCGATCGGCGCGTTCTTCTGATCGAGCGCGCGCACGGTGCCGCTTTCGGTGCCGGCGTCAGCAGCGCGCAGCACCTTCACGGTCATTTTCGCGGCGGCGTTCTCGGCGGCGGCGAGCGCGTGGGCGGGCGGCGCGCCGCCGTCATAGATCGTCAGCGCGCGGTCGCCGACGATCTTGCCGAGCTCTTCGACGAAGTCCGCGCCGCGCCCGGTATCGATGCCGTCCGACAGCCAGACGATGTCGCAATCGCCGGTCGCTTGCAGAAAGCGCGCGATCGCCGGCAGCGTATCGGCGCGCACGACCGAATAAGGCTTTGGCGACAACTGCCGAAGCGCGACGCGCGCCGCGCCCGCCGGCATCAGGGTGATGTCGCGCGCCGGCTCCGACAGCGGAATCAGAGCGATGCCGCGGCGGTCGTTGTCGGCGCGCGCGATCAGTTCGTCGGCCGCCTTCTGGCGGGTGTCCCAGCTTGCCGCCGCGCTCCAGCCGTCGTCGATCAGCAGCACCAGCGGACCGGTGCCCGCCGCAGCATTGCCTTGCGGATTCCAGGTCGGGCCGGCGGCGGCGATAATCACCAGCGCGGCCGCGAGCAGCCGCAGCGCGGTCAGCCACCACGGCGTACGCGACGGCGTTTCTTCCTTCGGCGCGATGTCGAGCAGAAGCCGCGTCGGCGGGAAATCGACGCGCTTCGGGCGCGGCGGCATCAGCCGCAACAGCCACCACAACACCGGCAGCGCCACGAACGCGGTCAGCAGCAGCGGCTGGGCGAAGGCGAGCGGCAATCCCATCATGACGCGCCGCGCTCCGCTGTCGCGGTGGTGACGCGGCCGCCGCCGCCGCGCTGCGCCATCATGCCGGCGTGCAGATAGAGCAGCAGTTCGGCGGCGGAGCGGGAGGTCGCGTGGGTCGTGAACAGCCAGCCGAGCCGGGCGGTTTCGGTGCGGATGCGCTCGCGATGCAGCGCGACGCGGGCGACGTAGTCGCGCGCCCAGGTTTCGGCGCGGCCGGCGGTGATGCGGCCGCCGCCTTCCGGCTCGACGAACTCGGTGCGCCCGGAGTAGGGGAAACTCTCCTCGGCCGGATCGACCACCTGAACCAGCGTACCGTGCGCGCCGGAGGCCGACAGACCGGCGAGCATGGCGGTGATCTCGTCGATCGGCGACCAGAAATCCGACAGCACCACGATCTCCGACAGCATGGTCGGCACGAAGGCCGGCGGCAGGCTGTCGCGCGTCGCGGTGTCGTGCAGCATTGCCTGCGCCAGCCGGTCGATGACGTTGCGGCTCGCGGTCGGCGTCATCAGGCCGGGTACGCCGACGCGCTCGCCGCCGGCGACCAGCAGTTCGGCCAGCGCGAAGGTGACGATCAGCGCGCGTTCGAGCTTGCTGTCGCGCGCGCCCTTGGAGGCGAAGGCCATGGATGCCGAGCGGTCCGGCCACAGCCAGACGGTGTGCGCGGCCTCCCATTCGTGCTCGCGCACGTAGAGCAGGTCGTCGCGCGCCGAGCGCCGCCAGTCGACGTTTTGCGCCGGCT
>JBASBO010000198.1:0-1539 GCA_049651165.1 Xanthobacteraceae bacterium
TCAGCAGCACGACTATGATCCGCTGACGCCGATCGAGGAAACCTTGCGCGCGCTCGACGATCTGGTGCGGCAGGGCAAGGTCCGCTACATCGGCAATTCCAACTTCCCGGCATGGCGCGTCGCTGAAACCGAACACACCGCGCGGGCGGCGGGAACGGTGCGCTTCGTCTCCTGTCAGGACGAATACAGCCTCGTGGTGCGCGACATCGAGAAGGATCTGCTGCCGGCGGCGCAGCACTACAATCTCGGGCTGCTGCCATTTTTCCCGCTGGCCAGCGGCCTTCTGACCGGCAAGTATCAACGCGGCGCGGCGGCCCCCGCCGACACCCGTTTCGGCAAAGCGCCGGCGCTGCGCGAGCGTTACGTCACGCCGCGCAACGAAGCCATCGTCGACAAGCTGAAGGCGTTCGCCGAGGCGCGCGGCCACACCATGCTCGAACTGGCGTTCTCGTGGCTGGCGTCGCGGCCGCAGGTGGCCAGCGTGATCGCCGGCGCCACCCGCGTCGAGCAGGTCGAGGCCAACGTCAAGGCGATCGCATGGCGGCTGACGGCGGAGGAGATGGCGGAAATCGACACGCTGACGCAATCCGCCTGAGCGCCACCACGATCCCGACACACGCCGCGCGATCATCGCCCCATGACCGAGCTTCCGACGCCCGCCACTGCGACGCCTAGACGCCTCGCCTGCGCGCGGTGCGGCGCGCCGTTCGTTTGCACGCTGTCGCACGATTGCTGGTGCGGCGAGGAAACCGCACGGCTGCCGCTGCCGGCCTCCGGCACCGGCTTCGAGGATTGCCTCTGCCGCGACTGCCTGCGCGTAGTGGCGGCGCAGGCGGACGACCAGCACGGGCGTCGTCCTCGCGCAGGCGAGGACCCATAACCTCTGGCGCTGGTTGTTAAAAACTTCGCATGCGCGATGGAGCCGAAGCGCTGCGGCGTATGGGTCCCTGCCTTCGCAGGGACGACGCTTTTTAACGAACTTCCGGTCAGCCCACGAACCACCACACCAGTGCAGCCGCGCCAAACGCGACAGCGATTGTTATCGCCGATGCGGATATCTTCGGCCGTGGTCGCTCGGCCGTGAGCGGGCTCCACGGCGTCGGCCGCGGCAGATCGCGGTCGCGCTCGAACACGCAATAGCTGCGCGACGTGTCATCTTCCGCATCGTCCTTGCGGCGACTGCGCATGGCGGGTTTCCTCCGGGATTTCGCCCTTTCATCGCCACCGGACTCATCCCATATTCCGGCGATGGCGAAGAATCCAGACAATCCGAAAAAGCCCGGCCGGACGCCGAAATCGAAAGCGCATCGCCCTGCCGTGAAGCCGATCGGCCCGGCGCTGGCGGACCTGCTCAATCCGGCGATCAATCGCGGCGATGCCGGCATGGGCTCGGGCACCGGATTGCAGCCGCCGCCGGACAATTCGTGGGACCGCCGCTCCGGCGGCGAAGCCGCCGCGCACCGCGCCCGCAAATCGACGCGTGGCAAAAGCGACGCGGCGGCAAAGCGGGATGCGGCTATCTCCCCTCCCCCCTTTGGC
>JBASBO010000199.1:0-2531 GCA_049651165.1 Xanthobacteraceae bacterium
CCCCGGAACAGCACGCGCTGCGCCCCGGCGCGCGGACGCAATGGACCAATCTGGTTCTCGCCGGCGACTGGACCGACACCGGCCTGCCGGCGACCATCGAGGGCTCGGTACGCTCGGGCAACCGCGCCGCCGACCTGCTCCTGAAGACCTGACGGACGGACCGCTACCGGCCGGTCCGCGCCATCTCATTGGGAACGCGATATCGAGATGCT
Organism: Xanthobacteraceae bacterium; assembly: GCA_049651165.1. Taxonomy (GTDB): domain Bacteria; phylum Pseudomonadota; class Alphaproteobacteria; order Rhizobiales; family Xanthobacteraceae; genus 62-47. The sequence continues at coordinate 213 of JBASBO010000199.1, forward strand.
CAACACCACCGCTCAATCCGTCATCGAACGCGATGAACTCGACCGCTCGATCGCGGCGGCGACGAAGGCGCTGCACGATCATCAGCAGGGCGACGGCCACTGGGTCTTCGAGCTTGAGGCCGACGCGACTATTCCCGCCGAATACGTCCTGTTCCGCCACCAGATCGGCGAGCCGGCGTCGCCGGAGATCGAGGCCAAGATCGCCAACTATCTGCGCCGCATTCAGGGCGCGCATGGCGGCTGGCCGCTGTTTCAGGACGGTGCGCTGGATATCAGCGCCAGCGTCAAGGCGTATTTCGCGCTGAAGATGATCGGGGATTCGCCGGACGCGCCGCACATGGTCCGCGCGCGCGAGGCAATCCGCGCCCATGGCGGCGCGGAGAAGGCCAACGTCTTCACCCGCTTCCTGCTGGCGTTCTTCGGCGTGGTGTCGTGGCGCGCGGTGCCGGTGCTGCCGATCGAGATCATGCTGCTGCCGCGCTGGTCGCCGTTCCACCTCACCAAGATTTCCTACTGGGCGCGCACCACCATGGTGCCGCTGATGGCGCTCGCGGCGCTGAAGATCAAGGCGAAGAACGCGCGCGGCACCACGATCGACGAGCTGTTCCTCACGCCGCCGTCGAAGGTCGGGTTTTCGCCGAAAGCGCCGCACCAGAGCACGGCGTGGTTCGTGCTGTTCCGCAGCATCGACGCGGTGCTGCGCGTAATCGAGCCGCTGTTTCCGAAGAAGCTGCGCGCGCGCGCCATGGCGGAAGCGCAAGCCTTCGTCGAGGAGCGGCTCAACGGCGAGGACGGCATCGGCGCGATCTTCCCGCCGATGGTCAACACCGTGCTGATGTATGACGCGCTGGGCTATCCGAAGGATCACCCGCCGCGCGCCACCACTCTGCGCGGCATCGACAAGCTGCTCGCCATCCACGATGATGAAGCCTACTGCCAGCCCTGCGTCTCCCCGGTGTGGGACACGGTGTTGACCGGCCATGCGCTATTGGAAGCCGGCGACGACGAATCCGTCGCCCGCGCGCGCCGCGGGCTGGACTGGCTGAAGCCGCGCCAGGTGCTCGACGTCAAGGGCGACTGGGCCGCCAAGCGGCCCGACGTGCGGCCCGGCGGCTGGGCCTTCCAGTACGCCAACGCTCACTATCCCGACCTCGACGACACCGCCGTGGTGGTGATGGCGATGGACCGGGCCCGCCGTCTCGACGGGGCTACGGACTACGACGTGGCGATCGCGCGGGCGCGGGAATGGATCGAGGGGCTGCAAAGCAAGGACGGCGGCTTCGCCGCCTTCGACGCCGACAACCTCGAATATTATATCAACAACATCCCGTTCGCCGATCACGGCGCGATGCTCGACCCGCCGACCGAGGACGTCACCGGCCGCTGCGTCTCGATGCTGGCGCAGCTCGGCGAGACCATGGACACGAGCCCGGCCATGCGGCGGGGGGTCGCGTACCTGATTCGCACCCAGTTGCCGGAAGGCTCGTGGTACGGCCGCTGGGGCCTCAACTACATCTACGGCACCTGGTCGGTGATGTGCGCGCTCAACGCCGCCAGCGTCGATCATCAGTCGCCGACCATGCGCAAGGCGGTCGATTGGCTGGTGTCGATCCAGAACCCGGACGGCGGCTGGGGCGAGGACGGCGACAGCTACAAGCTGGGTTACAAGGGGTATGAGGCTGCGCCGAGCACCTCGTCGCAGACCGCCTGGGCGCTGCTGGCGCTGATGGCGGCAGGCGAGGCCGATCACCCCGCGGTCCACAACGGTGTTGCGTATTTGTCACGGACGCAAAATGAAGCAGGCGAGTGGGACGAGAGCCGCTATACAGCGACCGGGTTTCCGCGTGTATTCTATTTGCGGTATCACGGTTATCGGAAATTCTTCCCCCTCTGGGCACTGGCGCGATACCGCAACCTTCATTCGACGAACAGCAGGCTCGTAGGGGTCGGGATGTGATCTTGGGGACTGGGGATGAGCCGCTCGCGGGGGATTGCGATCCGCGGCCCGTCCTGATCGTGACCGGTCTGATGCAGGAGGCCCGCATTGCGGCCGGCCCCGGCATGACCGTGATCTGTAGCAGCAGCAATCCGCGACAGCTTCGTTCGTGTCTCGCCGGCTTCGACGCCGCATCGGTGCGCGGCGTCATCAGCTTCGGCGTCGCCGGCGGGCTCGATCCCGAACTCGAATCGGGCGACGTGGTGGTCGCCAATGAAGTCACCGCCGGCCGCCTGAGTTGGCTGGCCGGCGCGGCGCTCAGCGAGCAGTTGATCGGCGGCGAGGGGCTCGGTGGACGGCGGATCGTCCGCGCGCGTCTGGCC
>JBASBO010000200.1:0-3295 GCA_049651165.1 Xanthobacteraceae bacterium
GGGCGGCGACGGCGATCGCAAGCTCGGCGGTTTCGCGCTCGACGGCGTCGAGCCAATGGGGATCGGCGCGGCGGTCTTCCAGGAGCCGGTTGCGCGAGCGCAGGCTGCGGTCGAGCGCGGAGACGCGGCCGGAATGCTCGCTGTCGAGCGCCAGCGCCAAACGGTCGAAGAAGCGCCGCCGTTCGGACGCCGGGCCGGTGAACAGGCCGTCCATCGCCGGCGTCAGCCACACCATGCGCAGGTGATCGCCGAAGGCGGCGGCCGAGCCGACCGGCTCGCGATCGATGCGGCAGCGGCGCGCGGTGGCGGCGGCATCGCCAGAGCCGCTTCCGTTCCGATGGGATCGGAACGGGGCTCTCAATTTTTGTTTTGACGCGTTTTCTTCACGCGAACCGGCATCCACTTCGCTCGGAAACGCTTTAGAGGGCGCGTCGATGCCGGTGCCGAGCGTCGCCAGTCCGAGCGCGCCCTCGACCTCGGCGGCCACCGCCCAGCCGCCGCCGCCGTCGCGGTTGGCGACGTCTTCGAGCCGGGCGCGGCGCAGGCCCCGCCCCGGCGACAAAAACGAGATCGCCTCAAGGCAGTTGGTCTTGCCGGCGCCGTTCGGCCCCGCCAGCACCACCATGTCGCCATGCGTCGAGAGGCTCGCCGCGCGGTAGTTGCGGAAGTTGGTCAGGCTGAGGCGGAGGATGCGAGAGGGAATCATGCGATAGGGTCATACGCGGGCTTGACCCGCGTATCCATCGTCCGCGTAAGCGGACATTTCGGAAGGCCCATGTTCAGATGATGGATTGCCGGGTCAAGCCCGGCAATGGCGGGTCATTTATGCTGAGATGCGGCATATCAAAACGGCCCTTCCGCAAGAAAGGCCGCGACGTCGTCACACCCGCATCGGCATCAGCACGTAGAGCGCGCCCTTGGCGTCGCGGTCGTGCACCAGCGTCGGCGAGCCGGGATCGGCCAGCTTCAGCACCGCGACCTCGCCCTCGATCTGCGCCGCGATATCGAGCAGGTAGCGCGAGTTGAAGCCGATATCGAGCGCGTCGGCGGCGTATTCGACCTCCAGTTCCTCGGTGGCGCTACCGGAATCCGGATTGGTCACCGACAGCACCAGCTTGCCGGCGGACAGCGCCAGCTTCACCGCGCGGCCGCGCTCGCTGGAGATCGTCGAGACGCGATCCACCGCCGCCTCGAAATCCTTCTTGTCGACCCGCAGTTCCTTGTCGTTGTTCTGCGGGATGACGCGGCCGTAGTCCGGGAAGGTGCCGTCGATCAGCTTCGAGGTCAGCACCACGTTGCCGAGCGTAAAGCGGATCTTGCCCTGCGACAGTTCGATGCTGACTTCCGCCTCGGTGTCCTCGATCAGCCGCTGCACCTCGCCGACCGTCTTGCGCGGCACGATCACGCCGGGGATGCCGCTCGCGCCCTTGGGCAGCGGCAGGTCGACCTGCGCCAGCCGGTGGCCGTCGGTGGCGACCGCACGCAGCGTCTCGGATTTGGCGGAGCCTGCGGCATGCAGATAGATGCCGTTGAGATAGTAGCGGGTTTCCTCGGTCGAGATCGCGAACTGGGTACGGTCGATCAGCCGCTTGACGCTTGCCGCGGGCAGCGCGAAGGCGTGCGACATGTCGCCGGCGGCAAGATCGGGGAAGTCGCTTTCCGGCAGCGTCTGCAAGGTGAAGCGCGAGCGCCCCGCACGGATCGCCAGCACCGCGCGGTCGCCGTCGCTTTCCAGCACGATCTGCGAGCCGTCCGGCAGCTTGCGCACGATATCGTAGAACATGTGCGCCGGAACGGTGGTCGCGCCGGCGGTGGCGGTTTCCGCCGCCAGCGTCTCGGTGACTTCGAGATCGAGGTCGGTGGCCTTGAGCGCGAGGCGTCCGCTTTCGGCGCGGATCAGCACGTTGCCGAGAATCGGAATGGTGTTGCGGCGCTCGACCACGCGATGGACGTGGCCCAGCGACTTGAGCAACTGCGCGCGTTCAACGGTAACCTTCATCGCAAACCTGCCCGATCCGGATTTCGAACCATGTGGTGGAGACGCCGGGCGGCCGGATACGGCGCCGCGGCGGATGGCCCCGCAGGCTCGATCAAGGACGGAATCCGATCAGCCCCGCGGGGGTCGCAGGGTGGCGTGGATACGGCTCCGGCGCAAGGGCGAACCGGCTGCTTATTCAGCGGATTCTTCGCAAAAAACCGCCGCGCGGCGCGATGCCGCCACGGCGGCTACTCCTGCAACTGGCGCTTCAAAAGCTCGACCTCGTCGGACAGCGAGACGTCCTTGGCCACCAGCGCCTCGATCTTGCGCACCGCATGCAGCACGGTGGTGTGGTCGCGGCCGCCGAAGCGCCGGCCGATCTCCGGCAGCGAGCGCAGCGTCAGCGTCTTGGCAAGATACATCGCGACCTGGCGCGGCCGCACCACGTTGGCGGTGCGCCGCGACGACAACAGGTCCGAGCGGCTGACATTGTACTGGCGGGCGACGACGCGCTGGATGTCCTCGATCTTGATCCGCTTGGGCTCCTGCGGGCGAATGAGGTCGCGGACCTCGCGCTCCGCCATCTCCAGCGTCACCGGCTGGGCGTTGAGCTTGCTGTGCGCGAGCAGGCGGTTGACCGCGCCTTCGAGGTCGCGCCCGTTGTGGGTAATGGCCTTGGCGAGATAGTCCAGCACCGGGACCGGCACCTCGAAGCCCGCATGATGGACGCGCGCGGCGTTGACGCGCGACTTGAGGATGCCGAGCCGCAGTTCCTCGCCGAGCGGCCCCATCTCGACGACGAGCCCGCCGGCGAGCCGCGAGCGCACGCGATCGTCGAGGCTTTCGAGATCGGCCGGCGGCCGGTCGGCTGCGATCACCACCTGACGGCCGGCATCGATCAGCGCGTTGAGGGTGTGGCAGAACTCGGCCTGGGTGGATTTGCCCTGAAGGAATTGCAGGTCGTCGATCACCAGGACGTCGATGCCGCGCAGCGCTTCCTTGAAGGCCAGCGCGGTTTGCGACTTCAGCGCGGCGACGAAGCCGTACATGAATTTCTCGGCGGTGAGGTAGAGCACCTTGCGTTCGCTGCCGGAATTGCCGGCCCACGTCACCGCTTGCAGCAGGTGGGTTTTGCCGAGGCCGACGCCGGAATGGATGTAGAGCGGATTGAACATCACGTTGTCGCCGCGCCGGCTCTCGGCAACCTGACGGGCGGCGGCCTGCGCCAGCGCGTTGGAGCGCCCGACGACGAAGGTGGAAAACGTGAGGCGCGGATCGAGCGGCGAGCCGCCGAGCGCGTCGTGGCTGGCGGAGACG
>JBASBO010000201.1:0-2931 GCA_049651165.1 Xanthobacteraceae bacterium
GCGGAAAATATCCCTACGGATGTCGCCCTCGCCGAGAAACACCGCGTAGGCGGCCACGACCCCCGCCGTCTCGAACTGGCTCACCGCGAAGGCCGCCGGCGCTTGTGGAGCGAGCCGCCATGCCGCCTGCGGCCGCTCCGCGTCCAGCACGGCATCGAGCGGCAGCCGCGCGAGGGCGTCGTCGACATTCCAGTGGGTGACGAACGCAACGGCAGCGATGGCAATCGCCGCCAGCGCCCCTAAATATGCCGCGAGGCACTTCGCAACCGCGCCGCATTCGGCGGCGAAGGCACGCAATGCGGGACCAGGTCCGGTCCCGTGCGGAAACCGCGCGTGGCCGGCGGGAAGAAGGCGCATGGAAAAGCCCGGTTTGCGTGCGAATGTTGTGTTTCAGGCGTTTCTCGCATAGAAGCGCTTCCGCTTGCTTGCCGCGATGCGCGGCGCGGCGGCATTTTTTCTCGGAGAGTGAACGATGGGTTACAAGGTTGCGGTGGCCGGGGCGACCGGCAATGTCGGACGGGAAATGCTCAACATCCTCGACGAGCGCAAATTCCCGGCGGACGAGGTGGTGGTGCTGGCCTCGCGGCGCAGCGTCGGCACCGACGTCTCGTTCGGCGACCGCACCCTGAAAGTCAAAGCTCTCGAAAATTACGATTTCAGCGACGTCGACATCTGCCTGATGTCGGCCGGCGGCGACGTCTCCAAGGAATGGTCGCCGAGGATCGGCGCGCAGGGCGTGGTGGTGATCGACAACTCGTCGGCGTGGCGCTACGACGCCGACGTGCCGCTGATCGTGCCCGAAGTGAACGCCGACGCGGTCTCTGGATTCACCAAGAAGAACATCATCGCCAACCCGAACTGCTCGACGGCGCAACTCGTCGTCGCGCTGAAGCCGCTGCACGACGCGGCGACCATCAAGCGCGTCGTCGTCTCGACCTACCAGTCGGTGTCGGGCGCGGGCAAGGACGGCATGGACGAACTGTTCGCGCAGACCAAGGCGGTCTACACCGCGAGCGATCTCGTCACCAAGAAATTCCCGAAGCGGATCGCCTTCAACGTGATCCCGCATATCGATGTCTTCATGGAGGACGGCTACACCAAGGAAGAATGGAAGATGGTGGCCGAGACCAAGAAGATCCTCGATCCGAAGATCAAGCTGACGGCGACCTGCGTGCGGGTGCCGGTGTTCATCGGCCATTCGGAGGCGGTCAACATCGAGTTCGAGAAGCCGATCAGTGTCGACGAGGCGCGCGAGGTGCTGCGCAAGGCGCCGGGCTGCCTGGTGATCGACAAGCGCGAGCCCGGCGGCTACGTCACGCCGTATGAATCGGCGGGCGAGGACGCCACCTATGTCAGCCGCATCCGCGAGGACGCGACGGTGGAGAATGGCCTCGTGCTGTGGTGCGTCTCCGACAACCTGCGCAAGGGCGCGGCGCTCAACGCGATCCAGATCGCGGAGTGCCTGGTCAACCGCAAGCTGTTGCAGCCGAAGCAGAAGGCGGCGTAACCGCGCGGCATCCTCACGAACGCGAAACGGGCGGCCCGCGCCGCCCGTTTTTTTGTTTTAAGGCAGGATAAGGTCAGCGCGATGGCGGGCCGACTTGCAATGCGATCAGCGCCGTCCCTGCGAAGCCAGGGACACATATGCCGCAGCGCTTCGATTCAAACAACGCCAGTGGTTATGGGTCCTCGCCTGCGCGAGGATCACTCCGAGGTTGTTTGATCCCGCGCGCCGCATTTCAAGTCAGATGCTCACGCAAAACAGCACCATGATTGCGAGGAGCGAAGCGACGAAGCGATCCAGTCCTTGCTTCGCCGCTTTCCGGATTGCTTCGCTGCGCTCGCAATGACGACCGAGTGGCGATGACGACCGCGCGCTACACCGCCACCGCTTCCTTCGGCGTCTTGAACTCGCCGCTGGCCTTGTCGAGGATATAGAGATCGCCCTCGGCGACGCCGAAATAGGCGCCGTGCAGCAGCAGCGTGCCGCGCTCCACCTTGGTGCGGATACACGGGAACGTCATCAGATTTTGCAGGCTGCGCTTGATGACGCCGTGCTCCATTCGGGTGATGAAGGTTTTGGCGTCCTCGCCGGCGTGGGGTTTGAGCTTCGACTGATCTGACTCAATGATGGCCATCCAGCGGCCGATGAAATCACCAGGCGACAACGGCGTATTGTCAGGCTGGGTCAGCGCCTTGACGCCGCCGCACTGGGCATGGCCCATCACCACGATGTGCTTGACGCGCAACACCTGCACCGCGAATTCCAGCGCCGCCGAGACGCCGTGCGCCTCGCCGTCCGGCGCGTAGGGCGGCACCAGATTGGCGACGTTGCGCACCGTGAACAGTTCCCCCGGCGCCGCGCCGAAGATCGTCTCGGGCGCGACGCGGGAATCGGAGCAGCCGATCAGCATGGTTTCGGGCGACTGGCCGTGTTCGGAGAGTTCGCGGTAGCGCAATTGTTCGGCGGGCAGGCGATGAGCGGCAAAATCGCGGTATCCCGCGATCAGATGTTTCGGGAAAGTCAGCATGATATTGGCCTGATGATGATCGACGGCTTTATCAACCATAGCGATCCCGCAGGAACAAGACTTTCTCTCGGCACCGCATGGTGTTAGGGCTATGGTTTCCCCGCGCGACGATCTCCCGGCCGCGATCGGCTCCCGCCAATGATCGAGGAACTGCACCATGACCCGCCCCCGCCGCAGCCTGCTGTTCATGCCGGGTTCCAACGCGCGGGCGCTGGAAAAGGCGCGGACGCTGCCGGCCGACGGGCTGATCCTCGACCTTGAGGACGCGGTGGCGCCCGACGCCAAATCGCTGGCGCGCGACCAGATCGCGCGGGCGGTGGCGGGGCGCGGGTTCGGCAGGCGCGAGGTGCTGATCCGCATCAACAGCCTCGACTCCCCGTGGTGGCTCGACGACCTCAAC
>JBASBO010000202.1:0-4314 GCA_049651165.1 Xanthobacteraceae bacterium
GTGTGGTGGGGATGGGGCTTGCGCCGGGGCGGGCGACAGCCGCCGCCTGCGCCAATCCGAACGCGCTCGGCACCTCGCGCACGCTGGTGGTCGACCCGATGGAGCATCCCCTCATCGGCACCATGCAGTATCGCGAGACGCTGCCGCTCAAGGACCACGAGGTGGTGCTGACCTTCGACGACGGCCCGCTGCCGCCGCACAGCAATCAGGTATTGCAGATCCTCGCCTCCGAATGCGTCAAGGCGACGTTTTTCATCATCGGAAGGATGGCGCGTCAGTTTCCCGAGGGCGTGCGCCGGGTCCACGCCGCCGGCCACACCATAGGCACTCACAGCGAGGACCACCCGCTGCACTTCAACAAGATGCCGCCGGAACGGATCAAGCAGCAGATCGACGACGGCATCAAGCACACCGCCGAGGCGCTGGGCGATGCGTCGGCGGTCGCGCCGTTCTTCCGGGTGCCGGGGCTGCGGCGCGGCGAGGTGATGGAGGACTATCTGGTGTCGAAAGGCATCCAGTCGTGGAGCGCGGATTTTCCCGCCGACGACTGGCTGCATATCACCTCCGATCAGGTTTACAGCCGCGCCATCGCCCGGATCGAGGCCAAGGGGCGCGGCATCCTGCTGCTGCACGATATTCAGGCGCGCACCGTCGCGGCGCTGCCGCGCATCCTGCAAACGCTGAAGGCGCGCGGCTATCGCATCGTCCATGTCGTGCCGGCGACGCCCGACCGCCCGAAGACGCCGACCGAGCCGCGCGAATGGTATCTGCACCCGCCCGCCGCCAGCGTCGCCATGGCGCACTGGCCGCGGGTGCCGAAATTCCTGTTCGTCAGCACCGGTACGCTGCCCGGCCCGGCGCTGTCGGATTCCGATCTTCACGGCGGCAACCTGCTGAAGTTTGAGGACACCACCGTGGCGACGCCGCTGCAAACCGCCGCTCCGTTTCATGCCGCGCTTCACGCCGCCAACAACGCGCTGGCGCTGCCGGCGCCGGCGCAAAGCATCTTCGCAATGCCGGAAAAAACCGCCGCGACGAGTTTCGGGGTCTCGTTGCTCACGCGGCCGACGGTCCGTCATCGGGTGCCCCCGGCGGCGCGCGGCAACAGCACGATCCATGCGTCCGGCGCCCACGGCGCGGTCCGCCCGCTCCCCGGCAGCCAGCCGATTGCGCATACGGGCCTGACGCCGCCAGCGCTCTCGCAACGCTAAAAGCTGTCCATCACGCGATTGCCGGGGAATGGCCCGGAAATCGCCCGGAAATGGTCTCCGCAACCGTCGGAACGCCCCTCCGGACCGCGCGTTCTCCCCGCGCCGCAACACTGCCCCTTCGCTGAGGGGGCTGCATGGCGTCAAGTTTGGAGAACCATCATGCGAAGCTATCTGCCGCCCGTCATCGCATTGGCCATGCTTGGCCTCGCCGCTCCGGCACTGGCCGCCGATCTCACATACCAGCCGGACCCATACGAATCGGGCGCGGTCATGCCGACGTACGATCAGGCGGCGTCGATCCCGCTCCAGGCCGCCGTCGATATCGCCAACGGAATCGGCCTCGTGTCGGTATCGAACACCAACATGTGGGGCAACGAATGGCAGATCGAGGGCTACGACGTCGCCGGAAGCTACATGGAGGTCGATGTCGATGCGCGGACCGGTGCGGTGGTCAACGTCGATCGGTAGCGCCCCAGGACGATTTTCGCGACACCGTTATCCGCCGGGCCATGTCTTCAACACGCGCACGCCTTCCGGTTCGGTCCCGGGCCAAAGCTGCATCACGTAGCGGTCTTCGCCGTCGAGGCCACCTTCACTGAGGGTATCGAGACCAGAAAGGCAGGCGCGCACGCCGAGCGGGCCTGCCTTTACCGGAAGGCGCGGAGCGTCGGGATCGTAATCCGTCAAGCCGGCCAGCACGAGCTGGCCCGAGGGACACTCGAAACGCGCTTCGACAACATGCTGCCAGGCATCGAGATCGAGAGCCGGACGTTGATCGTGCCATTCGACGCGAATCGGCACGTCCATATTGCGTGCTGTGTGGAGGATAACCGAATACGGCCCGGCCATCAGGCGGTGGGAAATCGCTTCATCAGTGTAGCCGTCGGGTAAGTCGGGATGAGCCTCGTCGCGCAGATAGATCTGGAAATAATCGGCAAAGAGACCGCCCTGATACAGAACCCTGGACATAGCCATTCCAGCGGCCGCAGGAGCCGCCATCCCAAGCACTCCGATTGCGAGCAAGGTGCGTCGGCTCAAGATCATGCTTTATCTTGTGACAATCAAAAGGCTGAAGGGTCACAGCGCCAGACATAATGGCATGGTGCGCTCGGAGGGACTCGAACCCCCACGGTGTTACCCACTGCCACCTCAAGGCAGCGCGTCTACCAATTCCGCCACGAGCGCGATGCGAGGGCAGGCCAAAAGGCTTGAGGCCGACCGTCTCGACGGCGCTCGTGTAACAAATCGGGCTTGAGGGGACAAGGGCCGCGCGAGGGCCGTTCCGACTTCTTGAAACTTATCTGCGGTCCGGCGTCCGTGGCAGCATCTGCTTGACTTCCACCGAAATCCGGTTGCGATCCACCATGACGACGCCGCTGGCGACCGGCAGACTGTTGGCGAGGATTTTGACCTCGTCCTGCTCGGAGGCGTCAAGCTCGATGATGGCGCCGCGGCTCAGCCGCATCACCTGATGGATCGGCATCGAAGTCGTCCCCAGCACGACCATCAGATCGACGCTGACTTTTTCCAGAGTTGACACCGGAACCCACGCCCGCCACTTGCAGAATTGCTGTGCGCCATCCCATCATCTTATGGTTAGCCAATGGTTAACACCCGCGGCGATCTCGATCTGACCTGCCTCCCCGCCTCCGGCGCGCCGCCGGCGCAATGGCGGATCGCACCCGCGCCGGTCGCCTATCCCGATGCGGTCGCGGCGATGGAGGCGCGCGCCGCCGCGATCGCGGCCGGCACCGCGCCGGAACTGGTGTGGCTGGTGGAGCACCCGCCGCTCTATACCTCCGGCACCAGCGGCCGCGACGGCGACCTGCTCGACGCCACCCGCTTCCCGGTGTTTCAAAGCGGTCGCGGCGGACAGGTGACCTATCACGGGCCGGGCCAGCGGGTGGTCTATCTAATGCTCGACCTGCGCCGCCGCCGTCCCGACGTGCGGGTCTACGTCGCCGCGCTGGAAGCGCTGGTGATCCGCACGCTCGCCGCCTTCAACGTCCGCGGCGAACGGCGCGAGGACCGCGTCGGGGTCTGGGTCAGGCGGCCCGACAAGGGACCCGGCTTTGAGGACAAGATCGCCGCCATCGGCGTCCGCATCAGGCGCTGGGTGTCGCTGCACGGCGTCGCCATCAATGTCGAGCCGGACCTGCGCCACTTCGACGCCATCGTGCCATGCGGGATCGCCGACCCGCGCTACGGCGTCACCAGTCTGGTCGATCTCGGCCTGCCGGTGACCATGGAGGACCTCGACGTAGCGCTGCGACAGGCGTTTTCCGAAATCTTCGGCCCGGCTCTTACCGAGGCTATCGATCCAGCGGGATAAGCCGCAGGATCAGGGTGTTGCCGCAGAATCCTCACACCGTTGCGAGTACCGAGAACGGCTCGCCGGCAAATCGCAGCCCGAGCATGTCGGCGCTTGCCAGGCCGGCGTCCACCGCATCGACCCGCGCCATCGACGGCCCCTGCCGGCACGCCGCCAGCATTGCCGCGACGGCGTCCTCCGGCCCCGAAAACACCGCCTCGACCGTGCCGTCGCGACGGTTGCGCACCCAACCGGTCAGGCTCCGCTCCCGCGCCTCGTCGGCCACCCAGGCGCGGTAGCCGACGCCCTGTACCCGGCCGCGGATCACGACATGACGCACGAAGGCTGACACTTCACTTCAACCCGAGGAAATCGACGCCATACCGCGCCACCAGGCGGACCCGGCTGACACAGTCCATAAAGTCTGAAGATGCGATGTTTTTCAATTGCTTGGATGGAACATCTTGATAAATCGCCTGAAGCGAATCACGCACCGCCTGAACGGCGGCGGCGATCGGCGCATGGCCCTGCACCGCGATCCGCACCCGCTTGCCGGCGAGATATTCGAAGTCGGCGATCTCCTCGCCCGGACTGCCGAGCAGGATCGGCAGCCGGGTCGCACCCGCGACCGCCTCCAGATCGGCACGGGTCTTGATGCCGGTGAAGAACAGCGCATCGACGCCGGCCGCCTCGTAGGCGACGGCGCGCGCGACGGCGTCGGCGACCGAGGTGATCCCCGCCGCCCCGGTGCGGCCGATCACCACCAGCGCCGGATCGCGGCGAGCCTCGCAC
>JBASBO010000203.1:0-12979 GCA_049651165.1 Xanthobacteraceae bacterium
GTCCCGGCACGGTTCGGCGCGCGGCGGGCCAGCGCCGACGCAGCGGCCACGCAGGGCCGGCGACGATATCTCCGAAGGATGGGCCACCCGGCGGGCAAGGTCCTCCGGAGGTTGTCACCGCCGGCGCGGCCCGCTATCCTTTCATTCGCAACCGAGAATGAAATACTGAATAGAGAATGAACAGTCCCGCGAAGCCGGCCAAGCAGGTCAACGCCCTCGCGCGCGGGATCGCCATCCTGCGCTACCTCAATTCGCAAGGCGAGCCGGTCGGCGTCGTGCAGATCGCGCGCGACCTGAAGATCAACGCTTCGACCTGCTTCAACCTGCTGCGCACGCTGGTTCACGAGCGGCTGGCGATCTTCGATCCTGCCACCAAGAAGTACTCGCCGGGGCTCGGCGTGCTGGCCCTCGCGCGCGGCGCGCTGAAACAGGGCGGGCACATCCAGCTCCTTCACCCCCAGCTCGAACAGATCGCCGACACCTACAAGGTGACGGTGATGCTGTGGCAACTGACGTCGCCGGACCGGGCGATGGTCGTCGATCTGGCGGAAGCTCCGACCCCGGTGCGGGTGCAGTTCACGGTCGGGCAGCGGTTGCCGTCCCTGATCGGCGCGCTCGGGCGCTGCTTCGCCGCCCATCTCGGCCTGCCGAAAACCCGGATCAAGACCATGTTCAGGGAATTGCGCTGGCAGAATCCGCCGACCTTCGAGCAGTACTGGTCCGACGTCGAGGACGCCCGCCGCAACGGATTCGCGTTCGATGTCGGCCGCTACAATCGCAACTTCACCACCGTCGCCGCGCCGATACTGGCGAGCAACGGCATCGCGGTGATGGCGGTGTCGGCGATCACGTTTTCCGGGGACATCGACCGGCCGCGCATGTTGCGCGTGGCGGCCGATCTCAAGCGCGTCTGCGCCGATGCCTCCCGTGCGCTGGGTCATGGCGGCCTCGATCCGGTCACGGGCGCACCTCCCGCACATCGTCCGGGGGGCGCGGCCCGGCGTCATCACGCGACGAGCGCGCCTTGAGGTAACGTGCGATCGTATCGCGAACGCCGGGGCGATTGAAATTCTCGTGCATCAGCGGCGCGAGGCGCGCGATCCGCGCCATCACATCCGCCGCTCCGTCCCCGCCTCTAGCTCGCCGGCCGATCCGCAGCGCCTCGATGCGGTCGCGATAAAAGATCGCGCGGTCCCTGACGCCGGCGGAAAAAGACGCCGCCGGAACGATGTCGGAGACCAGACCGAGCGAACGCGCCTCCCCCGCATCGAGCAACCGCCCGGTCGCGCAAAGCTGAAACGCGATCGTCTCCGACACCTTCTGTTCCAGCGCGGCCTGCACCATCACCGGATACATGTTGAACCTGATTTCCGGGAGACCGAAGGCGAGATTGTCGGCGGCGATCACCAGATCGCACAACGCGGCGATCAGCACGCCCGCGCCCAGCGTGCGTCCGTGAATCGCGGCGACCACCGGTCGCGGCGATCCGGCAAGGCTCGCCACGATCGCCTTCAGGCCGTCTTCCTGCCGTTCGAGGCGGTCGCCCCGCAGAAATTCGGCGATATCGGCCCCGGCGCAGAACCCCGCGTCTCCGCGCCCCTCGATCAGCACAAGGGCGCTGTCGGTATCGGCGCGGATCGCGTCGGCCAGCGCCGCCATCATGTCCGCTGTCAGCGCGTTGGCCTTGTCCGGACGATCGATGACGATCGAGTGGATGCCGTCGCGATCCTCGCAGCGAATGAATTGCGCGCTCATGCGTGCGCAGCCTTCCCGCACCGGCTCATCATCGGACGGCAGTCCGCGTTGCGCCGCCGTGACGATAGCGCCACGCCTGCCGCGCGCGGTCGAACGCGCCGATCAGCCCGTCGGGCGCGAAGCGGATCACCACCACCAGCAGCACGCCGAACACCAGGAGATGCACGCCCGGAAGCGAGCCGCCGAGCGTATGGCGCAGCCATTCGCCGGCAGGAACCAGCAGCATCGGTCCGACCACCGGCCCCCACACCGTTCCGGTGCCGCCGACCACCGTCAGCAGGATGATCTGGATCACGATGTTGATGCCGGCGAAGGTATGCGGCTCGACGTATTGGAGATACTGCGCATAGAACGTGCCGCCGAGCGCGGTGAGCGCGGCGCTGATCGCCATCGCCAGCATCTTGTAACGCAGCACCGGGATGCCGATCGCGTGCGCGGCGCGTTCGTTGTCGCGGATGGAGCGCAGATAAAGACCGATCCTGGTGTGATACAGCCACATCGTCAGCGCCAGCGCGATGACGACATGCAGGAGGATCACGACGTAATAGGTCACGTCCGACCGGAACTGATATATCGCCGGCGTGCCGCGGACCGGCAGCGTCAAGCCGCGGCTGGCGCCAAGAACGTCGATCGAGGAGATCGCCAGAAACCCGAGCATCGCCAGCGCGATGGTGACCAGCGCGAAGGACAGCGGCGGCAGTTCGTAGCGGAACGACAGCCAGGCGATGAAGACGCCGATCACGGCGGCCAGCGCCGCGCCTGCAAACATTCCGATCCACGGCGTGACGCCGAAATGCAACGACAGCAGCGTCGAGGTGTATGCGCCGGCGGCGAGGAACAGGCTGTGGCCGATGCAGAACTGCCCGGCGAAACCACCGACGATATTCCAGGCGATGCACAGGTAAATGAACAGCAGCGTCAGGATCGAAATGTTGATCCAGCCCGAGGACAGCGCCAGCGGCGTCAGCGCAACGGCGAGGAAGACCAGCCAGGGCAACGCCGCCGCTTTCGGGAGAAACGTCTCGCGCATCAGTGCTCTCCCATCAGGCCGTGCGGGCGGAACAGCAGCACCAGCACCAGTATGGCGTAGGGAATCATCGCGCCGACGGTGCCGCCGTACAGCAGGCTGCCGAGGCTTTCGGACACGCCGATGATCGCGCCCGCGATCATCGAGCCGGCGAAACTGCCGAGCCCGCCGGTGACCATCACGATCAGCGCGATCAGCGTGAAATCGAGTCCCATCGCCGGCGTCAGCGTGAACTGCGCGACGATAATCGCCCCGGTCAGGCCGAGCAGCCCGATGCCGATGCCGAAGGCGATCGCCTGAACGCGATCGATGCGGATACCCATCAAGGCCGCGGCGTCGCTGTTCTGGGTGATGGCGCGCACCTGTCGGCCGAAATCAGTGCGCATCAGCACGACGTAAAGCACCACGGCCAGCGCCGCCGCGAGCAGCGAGCCGACCAGCAGCGGCCACGGCATGATGAGCGGCGGAATCACGAGGTTCTTGTTCGACAGCACCGTCGGCACACTGAGATAGTCGCCGCCGAACAGCATCAGCAGCAGGTTCTCCTGAACGAACACCAGGCCGAGCGTGAGCTGCGCGCCGGCCAGCACGCCCGCCGCCAGCACCGGCTGCACCAGGCGGCGGAACATCAGGAAGCCGAGCAGGAAGAAGGCGAAGAACATCAGCGGCGCCGCCGCATAGGCGTCGAGCGCGAACGACTGATACAGCGCCAGCGCGCCATACATCGCGAACGCCATGAAATCGCCGTGGGCGAAATTCAACAGCCCGCCGACGCTGAAGATCAGCGTCATCGACAAGGCGATCAGCGCGTAGATCGCCCCCATCTGCAACCCCTGCACCGTCGCCTGCAACAGCACCTCGCCCGACATCTAGAATCTCACAACCGTCCGAGATAGGCTTTCCGGGTCGCCGGATCGCGCGCCAGATCGCTCGACGCACCGCTGAGAACGATGCGGCCGTTTTCGATGACGTAGCCGCGGGTGGATACCGCGAGCGAGAGTTTCACGTTCTGCTCCGCGAGCAGGATGGTGAGTCCGTCCGCGTTGAGCTTGCGCAGCGCGCCATAGGTTTCCTGCACCAGCAGCGGAGACAGGCCGAGCGAAGGCTCGTCGAGCAGCAACAGCTTCGGCTGCGCCATCAGTCCGCGTCCGATCACCAGCATCTGCTGCTCGCCGCCCGACATGGTCGCGGCCTTCTGGTCGCGCCGCTCGGCAAGCCGCGGAAACAGCGCGAACACCCGCTCCAGCGTCGCCTCGCGATGAGGCCGCGCACGCGGATGGACGCCGCCCAGCATCAGGTTCTCCCACACCGTCATGCGCGGGAAAACCATGCGCCCCTCGGGCACCAGCACGATGCCGGCTTCCACCGCGCGTTCCGCGCCGCGGCCGGTGAGGTCCGTTCCTTCCGACGATATGCGCCCGGCGGTCGGCCGGATCAGGCCCGCGATGGTCTTCATCAAGGTGGTCTTGCCGGCGCCGTTGACGCCGACCAGCGCCACAAGCTCGCCCTTCCCGACGCGCAGGTCCACGCCGTGCAAGATGCCGATTCGGCCATAGCCGGAGATGAGCCCCTCGATCTCAAGCAAGTTCGAACTCCTCGCCGAGATAGATTTCAATCACCCGGGGATCGCGCACCACATCCTCGGGCGGCCCCTCGACGATCTTGCGGCCGCTCCCCATCACCGCGATGCGGTCGCTGAGGCTCATGATGACGTCCATGTTGTGCTCGACCACGAGGAACGTGATGCCGCGATCGCGCAGGCCCCGGATCAGTTCCACCACTTCGTCGGTTTCCGCGGGCCGCAAGCCGGCCATCTCCTCGTCCAGCAGGATCATCTGCGGCTGGGTCGCCATCGCCTTGCCGATCTCCAGCGCCTTCTGATCGGGCAAGGTCAGATTGCGGCAGGTGACGTCGAGCTTGCGGTCGAGACGCATCATCTCGGCGACCGACACCGCGAGCTTGCGCGCGCCCGACAGTGGCAGTCGCACCAGCGCGGCCGCCGTCAGCGTTTCACGCACCGTCAGCGTCGGGAACACCTCCATGATCTGGAAGGTGCGCGTCAGCCCGCGCCGGCAGATCTGCTCCGGCGGCACGCCGTCGATCCGCTCGCCGCGAAACCGCACCTCGCCGCCGGTTCTCCGCACAAAGCCGGATATCGCCTGGAAGAACGTCGTCTTCCCCGCGCCGTTGGGGCCGATCAGGCCGACGATCTCGCCGCGCCGGACATCCAGAGATACACGATCGACAGCCTTCAGGCCGCCGAACTGCACCGAGACGTCCACGGCGGAGAGAAGCACCTCTCCACCGCCTGAGTCATTCGACGACGCGCCGCTGCTGCCGCTCATGAGATCACCCGCCTGCTCCGGAATCCGCGATACGTGCGGAGCCGTGCCTATTTGCCGCCGCCGATCACCGGCGGTGCGGACGCCACCGCTTCCGGATAGACGGTGTGCTTCTTGCCGTCCTTCCATTGCACGAAGATCGCGCTGGTGCCCGCAAGCGTGCCGTCCGGGCCATAGTGGACATCGCCGGGAATGATCGGAAGCACGATCGCCGGATCGCCGGCCTTGAACTTCAGCGCGCGGAAGGCGGCGTTGACCTTGACCGGATCGTCGCTGCCGGCCTCCTCAAGCGCCCGCGCCAGGAAGCGCGCCGCCTGCACGCCGAACATGAAGCTCTGGTCGAGAATCTTGTCCGGATAGGCGGCGGTGCCTTTTTCCAGCGCGTCCTTCAGGCCCGGCAGCTTGCCGTCCGCCGAATAGAACGCCAGCCCGAACGAACTCGTCAGCGTCTTCTCGGCGACTTCCTTGCCCAGCGTGTCCCACAGCTTGTCGTCGCTGAAGCCGGCGGAGCCGCCAAGCCAGATCGGCGCGTTGTAGTCGAGGTTGAAGCGCGCCTTGTGCAGCAACACGCCGTCCTGGAAGTAAACGACCGAAATCACGGCGTCGGGCGCCAGGCTTTTGACCCGCAGCACGATCGGCGTCATGTCCTTGACCGTTGGCTCCACCGCGATCGACTCCAGCACCTTGACGCCCTGCGCGGTCAGCGCCGCCGCCGCCGTCTTCGACACCACCTGGCCGTAGTCGTTGTTGGCGAAGGTGATAGCGACGGTCTTGATATTCGCGCCCTTCGTGCCCAGCCATTTCACCATGTCGGCGTAGGCTTTGCCGAACCCCTCGGCGCTGATCGAGATGGTCGAGAAGTACGGCGTGGTCGGAATCAGCGTGGTCTGCAAACCGACGCCGCCGACCTGATACCGATCGGCCACCGGCATGAAGGCTTGCGCTTCGGGCGTCGAATATGGTCCCAGAATGAAGGACACCTTCTCCTCCGACATCAGCCGGCGCGCTTCCAGCGAGGTCTTGGTCGGATCGGAGCCGTTGTCGGCGATCACCAGATTGATCTTGGCCCCGCCGAGACTCTTGATGCCGCCGGCGGTGTTGACGTTGTTGACCACCATCTCGATGCCGCGCACCACGCTGAGGCCGGTTTCCGCGTAGCGTCCGGTTCTCGGCATCAGCACGCCGATCTTGACGTCCGCGGCAAAACCCGGCGCAACCGACATGAAGCCGGTCGCCAACGCCAGCGCTCCCGCCATGACCAACCGCGATAAGTATCTCATCACGCTTCCTCCCTTCGTTGATGCCGGGCTTGATGCCCGCTATTCGCCGCCGGCTAGGCCGGCAACGTCAACGTGCCGGCGATCACCGCTTCGCCGTTCTGGTTCTCGACCGTCACGTCGTAGACGCCGGCGGCGCCGTCGCGACGGCGGCCTCCGGCCGAAACCGTATCGTTCTCCCGCACCGGGCGGATGAAGCGCACATCGAGCCGCGCGCCGGTTTCCGCCGCCGCGCCGTATGTCGCGCGCAACGCCTGCCAGATCAGATTGAGCGACAGCATCCCGTGCGCGATGATGCCGCGCATCGGCGTCGTCGCCGCGAATTCCGGATCGATATGGATCGGGTTGAAATCGTCGGTGATCTCCGCATAGAGGCGAATGGCCGGGCGATCAATCACCTTGCTGACGCGCTCAAGCTCGACACGCTCGTGATTCAACATGGTCATTTCGCCCACAACGTCGTCATCTGACCGGAAAACATCAACACGCCGTCGGCGCGGCGGGTGTCGGAGGCGAACCGCACCCAGCGGCGCTCGCCCTTCAACTCCTTGCCTTCGCAGCGCAGATCGGTGACCAGCGTGTCGCCGACCACCGGCATCTGACTAACGGTGAAAACCTGCTGGCCATGAACGTTGCCGGGCGGACGCGGTTGCAAGATATCGGAATAGGCGCGGCTATAGACCGCCGCCATCATGCCCGGCGGCATCCGCTCGCCGTCGCGATCGGCCGGAAACAGCGTCAGCCACTGTTCCAGAAGCTCGCGGCCCAGCACCAGCGTTCTGCTGCCGATCGGCATGCCGGCCTCGAAGGTGTCGAACAGAAACATCGGCTTCACTTTCTTGGCCGCGCCTGCGGCAGCGGATAGTCGCCGCCGTCGGTCGGCTCAAAAAACACCTCGACCGGCATTCCGATGGTCACCGTCGCTGGATCGGCATCACGAAGATTCATCATCGCGCGCACGCCTTCCTCCAGCGCGACGATCGCGATCATGTAAGGCACGTCGGCCTTGAAGGAGTCGAGCGGCGCGCGATGCACCACCGTGAAGGAATACACCTCGCCACGCCCGGCCGACGCCTGCCAGTCGAGCGCCGTGGCGTGACACGCGGCGCAGGCAAGACGCGGCGGAAACTGGGCGTGGCCGCAGGCCGTGCAGCGCTGAAATTCGAACCGTCCGTCCTTGCAGGACGACCAGAAGCGGCGCGTGACGGCGTTCGGTTGCGGAAGCGGTTTGGTCATCGCTCAGGTCCTCCCCAGTACCAGCGAACAATGCGCGGAGAGAATGCCGCCGTCGCCATGCACGAACGCCAGTTCAGGGTCCGCGACCTGCCGGCCTGCCGCCTCGCGACGCAACTGCCGCACTGCTTCGACGATGTGGAACATGCCGCCGGCCGCACCCGAATGCGCATAGGACAACAGCCCGCCATGGGTGTTGCACGGCAGCCGGCCGTCCAGGTCGAGCGCGCCGGCAAGAATTGCGGGGCCGGCTTCGCCCCGCGCGAAAAAGCCGATCGACTCCAGTTCGCTCAACAGCGTGATCGTGAAGCTGTCGTAGATCTCGGCGACATCGATATCGGCGGGCTTGACGCCGGCGCGGCCGAACGCCTGCGCCGACGATTGCCTGCAACCGAAATCGGTCAGCGAGGGCGAGGCGCTGATGTGCTCGTGCGTGTTCATCTGGCCGGAGCCGAGAACGGCGATCCCGCGCTTGCGGGTATCGCGCGCGGCGTCGGCGGCGCTGATGACGACGGCCGCGCCGCCATCGGAGATCAGGCAGCAGTCGAGCAGCCGCAACGGCGTCGAGATCGGTTTTGACTTCGCCACGTCCTCCAGCGTGATCGGCTGGCGCATCTGCGCCTTGGGATTGCGCGCGGCGTGCTTGCGATGCGCCACCGCGACGCCGGCGAGATGCTCCGGCGTCACGCCGTAGTCGTGCATGTAACGCTGCGCCACCAGCGCGTAGGCCGACGGGACGCTGATGCCGTAGGGCCGCTCGAACTCGGCGTGCCCGACCTCCGACAAGGCCGCGACCGCCTTGTCGCGCGACATGCCGCTCAGGCGGTTATCGCCGCAGACGGCGAGGACATGCCGGCAAATCCCCGCCTCGATCAGCGCCGCCGCCTGCATCACCTGCGCGCAGGCGGTTGCACCGCCCGCCTGCACGGCGATCGAATAGGACGGCATGATGCCGAGAAACTCGCTCACCACCGACGACAGCATCAGGTGCGGCTCGGTGAACGAATAGGCGCACAATACGCCGTCGATATCGCCCAGCGACAGCCCGGCATCCGCCACGGCGGCAGCGGCGGCTTCAGTCTGCAACCCGAGCGAGGTCGAGCCTTCGATCCTGCCGACCGCGGTATCGGCGACGCCGGTGATGACTGCTTTCGATGCCATGCCTTTAAGTCCCTGCCTGCTTCTTCTTGGCCGTGTCGTCGAACCGCTCCCAGACGAAGCCGAGCGGCTTCTTCGACAGAAAGTCGGCGACGGCTTCGTGATGATACGGCGTCTCCAGCGCCACCGTCTGCGCGTAGGATTCCATCTCGGCCAGCGCATGGCGGTCGAGATTGAAGGACTGGTTCAGGATGGTCTTGGCCATGCCGATAGCCTCGGTCGGCGCATTCCTGAAGCGTTGCGCGAAGGCGACGCCTGCCGCCAGCGGATCGTCCTGCGGCACGATCCGATGCACGATGCCGAGGCGCTGCGCCTCCTCGACGCCGAGCACGCGGCCCGAGAAGATGATCTCCTTGGCGCGCTGCAATCCGACGATGCGCGGCAACAGTTGAAGGCCGCCGAGATCAGGCACCAGACCGATGCGGACGAACACCGCGCACATCTGCGCGCGCGGCGTCGCCAGAATGAAATCGGCCGCCAGCGCCAGATTGAAGCCGGCCCCGAACGCCGGACCATCGACCACGGCGACGACCGGCATCTCCAGATCGAGCAATTCGCTGAACCAGACGTGCAGCCGGCGGATGCGCTCGCGATTGGCGGTGGCGGGGCGGCGCCCTTCCGACAGCGCGCGCAGATCGCCGCCGGCGCAGAACGCTCCGCCGGCCCCGGTGATCACCAGTGCCTTCGCGCCGCCATTGACGCGAAGCTCGCGGACCGCGCGCGCGATATCGTCGCGCATGTCGAGATCGAGCGCGTTGCGCTGCTCCGGCCGGTTCAGGACCAGCCTTGCGATATCGTCCTCGATGGCGAAACGAATGGCCTTGAACGTCATGATGCCGTCCTCAAATCGCGCGCGATGATGTTGCGTTGAATCTCGGAGGTGCCCTCGCCGATCACATAGACCAGCGCGTCGCGATGGAAGCGGCCCACCGGATATTCGCGCATGATGCCGGCGCCGCCGAAGATGCGGATCGCGGCTTCCGTCACCCGCACCGCCATCTCGGAGGCGACCAGCTTCACCCGTGCGGCGGTGGCGCTGTCGATGGTTCCCTGATCGACCCGCCATGCGCCGTAATAGACGAACCATTTCGCAGCCTCGATGTCGGCCGCCATGTCCGCCAGCTTGTGGGCGATCGCCTGATATTCGATGATCGGCTTGCCGCGCACAATCCGCGTTTTCGCGAAGTCGAGCGCGGCGTCGAACGCCCCGCGCGCCATGCCGATGCAGTTGGCCGAGACGCCGACGCGGTTCTCCGACAGCGATTCCAGCACGATGCCATAGGTTCCGGTTTCGCCGCCGAGCAGACAATCGTCCGGCACGAAGGCATCCTCGATATGGATCAATCCGGTTTCCGACGAGCGGATGCCTTCCTTCTTCAGTTTGCTGATCGAAAAGCCGGGGTTGGGCAGTTCGACCAGAAACAGACTGATCGCATCCGCGGTGAGATCAGGACTGGTCCGCGCGGCCACGGTGAGGAAATCGGCCATCGGCGCATTGGTGATGTAGAGCTTGGAGCCATTGAGACGCCAGCCGCCGTCCACCTTCTGCGCACGCGTCCTCATGCTGCGTACGTCGGAGCCGCCGTCGGGCTCGGACAGGCCGAAGCCGCCGACCTTTTCGCCCGCCAGCCCCGGCCTGAAGAAGCGCGCCTTTTGCGCTTCGGTCCCGGCGCGCCAGATCGGCCACAGCGCAAGATGGGTGTGCGCGGACCACGACGAGGCAAACGCCTGACAGACGCGACTCATTTCCTCGCGGACGATGCAATCGCTGACCTTGTCGAATCCTGATCCGCCGTCGGCCTCGGGATAGCGCACGCCGAGCAGGCCAAGCTCACCCCATTTGCGGAACAGTTCGCGCGGGAATACTTCGGCTTCCTCCGCCTCCGCGACCAGCGGCGCGACGTCCTGCGCGACGAAGCGGGCGATCGTTTCCCGCACCTGCTCTTGCTGAGGAGAGAACCGGAAGTCCATCGGACCTTTCCTTCCTAGCCGTTCGGCCGAGGCCGCGTGCCTATAATTCTCTATAGAGAATTATATTCTCGTATTAAAATATTCATAGGCGATGCCCGCGCGCTGTGTCAATATTCCCGCGTCATTCGCATGGTCGCAGCCGCCATCGCTTGCCAGTCCCCGGAGCCTCTCCGCGTCCGCCGGAATCGAGAGTGCGGCTCCGTCCCTGGTTTTGACGCGCTTCTCTCGCGCGAACCGGTTTCTCCTTCGCTCGAAAACGCCACGGGACCGAACATGAGCAAGACAACGATCCGCCGTCCGCTGAGAACCGTCGATCGCGGACAGTTTCGCGACATGTGCGCACGCTTCGCCACCGCCGAGATCGGCCCGCGCTGGCGCGCCGCCGACCGCGACAAGATCTTCCCGCGGGATTTCTACGTCGCAGCCGCGCGCGCCGGGTTGATCGGCATCACCGCGCCCGAGGACATCGGCGGCTCCGCGCTCGGGGCCTATGAAGAAGCCATCGCCATGGAGGAGATGGCGAAGGTCAATCCCAACCTGGCCGTCTCGGTGCTGGTGCAGAACGTGGCGGGCTCGATCCTTTACGACTACGGCTCGCCGGAGCAGCGGGAGATCGCGCGCGGCGTCATCGACGGCCGCTGTCTGGTCGCGATCACCGTCACCGAGCCGGAAGCCGGCAACGACGTGCAGAACGTCAAGACGACGGCGCGACGCGACGGCGACGACTGGATCGTCGACGGCCTCAAATCCTTCATCACGCTCGGCGGCGACTGCGACGTGCTGGTCACCCTGGCGCAGACCGATGCCGGCCGTGGCCGCCACGGAATGCAATTCTTCGCCATCGACCGCCGCAGCCCCGGCGTGACGTGCAGCCAGATCGAAACATACGTCAACCGCCCCGCGCCGACCTACCGCGTGCAGTTCGACAACGTCCGCGTGCCGGAGCGGCGGCGGCTCAACGCCGGCTTCAAGGAGATCATGACCGGCTTCAACCGCGAGCGCATCATGGTGGCCGCGCGCTGGCTCGGCCACATGCAGGCCGCGCTGAACTGGGCGCGCGACTACGCCACGACACGTCAGCAGTTCGGCCGGCCGATCGGCGCCAACCAGTCGATCGCCTTCGCGCTGGCGCAGGCCCATGTCGATGTGGAAGCGACGCGCCACCTCACCTATCACGCCGCCGAGCGCTACGATTCCGACGTTCCGATCAAGGACGTCATCCTCGACGTTTCGTCGGCGAAACTTTTGGCGACGCAGGCGGTGGTGCGGGTGACGCAAACCGCGCTTCATGTCGGCGGCGGCTGGGGGCTCACCGAGGAGCTTCCCGCCATGCGTCTGGCGCTCGATGCACTGGTCGCGCCGGTCACCGTCGGCAGTTGGGAAATCCAGCTCCGGGCGATCGCCCGCGAGATGGGCCTGCCCTGCGACTGAGCGCCGCTCGCTCACTGCCCTGGAGGCTTTTGCTGTTTCATGGAAACGGCGAGAGACTCCGGTTTTTCGTTTTGAAGCGTTTTCTTCATGCGAACCGCTATCCACTTCGCTCGAAGATGCTATAGCGCGAACGCGCCGACGGCGTCGGCGATGTCGCCATCCGGCAGCCGATCGACGAAGCGCTCGATGCGGTCGAACGCGGCCGGCGGCACGCTCTGCTCGCGGCCGATCCGGCGCAACATTTCCGACACGGCGCTACGGCTGAAAGAGTAGTCCGCCGGCGTCATGCGCTGCTCCTGAACGCGGGTGCCGTCGGCGGTATCGGCCTCGATCACCGCGCACAGCGTCGCGACCGAGGGATCGCTGATGAGCGTGGTCCGCCCGATCAGCGTCGCGACGGCGGCATCGTCATAGGTGGTCATCCGCTTCATGTCGGGAACGCCATGGACCAGCGTCGTCGCGATGCAGAACGGGATGCTCATCAAGGTGCCGGAAATCGAATTGAACGGACCGACCGCGTCCATGCCGGCGTATCCCGTCTCATACGGGTTCATCCGCACGCGCACCGCCTTCGGCGTCTCGCCGCCCAGCGCCTCGCGCAGTTTCAGCGCCGCCGTCACCGGGGTCTGGTTGAACGCACACACCGGATACGGCTTGAAGGCGACCCGCATCGTCGCCCAGTCGGCGCCGAGCGACGCGGCAAGACCGGCAGGCGCGTCCACGCCGGCGAAGCTGCGGATGAAGCCGGCCTTGCCTTCCAGCGCGAACGGCGCGGAGACCGAGCC
>JBASBO010000204.1:0-10925 GCA_049651165.1 Xanthobacteraceae bacterium
GGCGACAGCGCCGGCGGCAACCTCGCGGCCGTCGTCAGCATCATGGCGCGCGACGCCGGGGACCTGCCGATCCGCTATCAGTTACTGATCTATCCCGGCACCGAGATGCAGAGCACCGCGGAATCGCACCGCACCAACGCCGAGGGTTATCTGCTGACGCGCGAGAGCATCGACTATTTCCACGATCACTACATCGCCGAATCCGCGCATGATTTCGACTGGCGCGCCTCGCCGTTCCTGCGCGACGACCTGAGCAAGCTGCCGCCGGCGCTGGTCCTGACCGCGGGCTACGATCCGTTGCGCGACGACGGACTGGCTTACGCCCACCGCCTCAGCGAGGCGGGAAACCGGGTGACGCATATCTGCTTCCAGCGCCAGATCCACGGCTTCATCACCATGGGGAAGGTCCTCGACGAGGCTAACACCGCGGTCAATATCTGCGCCGACGAGATCCGCCGGGCGCTGACCGCATAAGCGCGCTTGAGAAGGAAATCGTGATGGAGCCGTATGCTTACCTGCAGCGCCCGTCGGAATTGCCGCGGCTACTGCGGATCGTCCGGCGCGGCGGGCGTCAATTCACGTTGCGCTGGCGATCCTTCCAATACGGCGCGCGCCCGTCCATTCAGGCCGCACGCAGCGACCAGGGTTGCGTCTATCAGGGAGCTGTGCTGGGAATTGAGCACGGCGACGATGTTGCGTAACCTGCCAGGTCAGGCGTCAGCCGGCGAAGGCAACAAGGTGCGTCCGGTTCTGGCCTTATCGAAAGATATTGCTGGCAAAACACGAAACATATGGCTGGTCCGACCGCCGGGGCGCGGACAGCTTCAGGGAGAGATACATGAAGATCGATGAACTGTTCTCTGTACGCGGCAAGATCGTGCTGGTGACGGGCGGAAGCCGCGGCCTCGGCGAGATGATGGCGCGGGCTTACGTGGAGAACGGCGCTAAGGTGTACATCTCCTCGCGGAACGCCGACGTTTGCGATGCCCTGGCGAAGGAGCTGTCGCAATTCGGCGAGTGCATCTCGCTGCCCGCCGACCTGTCGCGCATGGAGGAGATCGATCGTCTCGCCGCCGAATTGCGCAAGCGGGAGAAGCGGCTCGACATTCTGGTCAACAATGCCGGCGCGAGCTGGGGCGCGCCCTTCGCCGAGTTTCCCGAGAAGGGATGGGACAAGGTGATGGATCTCAACGTCAAGTCGGTCTTCTTCATGACCCAGCGCGTGCTCGATCTGCTGGAGGCGGCGGCCAGCTCCGATTCATGGTCGCGGGTCATCAATATCGGCTCGATCGAGGGCATCCGGGCCTCGCACATGGAAGCCTATTCCTATGCGGCGTCGAAGGCGGGCGTGAACCATCTCACCCGCATCATGGCCAAGTTTCTCGCGCCGAAGCACATCGCCGTCAACGCCATCGCGCCGGGTTATTTCCCGTCGAAGATGACGGCGGCGATGGAGCAGGACGATACGCGCGAGGCTATCGATAAAACGCCGATGAAGCGCATGGGCAGCCCGGACGACATCGCCGGCATCGCGCTTTATCTGTCGTCGAAGGCGAGCGGGTTCGTGTGCGGCGCGGTCATTCCGGTCGATGGCGGGCTGGCGACGACGGGATAGTCATCGCGGACGCCGTTACGATGGCGGCCGGTGCGGCCCGTGCCGGCCGCCATCCTTCGGGATGCCCGCTGTCCGCCACGTCCATCCCGCGGTCACGCGCGATATCGGCTGCCGAGTGCGGTCTTGATCGTCTCCGGCGCCTTGATGCGTTCGATCAGTAGCGGAATGCGGTCGCCGCCCCAGAACAGTTCGCCATTGAACACCATGGTCGGCACGCCGAACACGCCCATGGCCTCGGCTTCCGCGATGATGCGGTCGTGCTCCTCGCGAGCCGGGCCGCCGACATAAGCCTCGAAATCCTTCGCCGATCCGCCGACGGACTCGATGACGCCGCCGATCGCCGACAGGTCGTCGATTTCGAGATCGTGGCTCCAGAAGCGGCGGAACACGGTGTCGTGGTAGGCACGGAAGATGCCGTGGCGCTGGGCGAACAGCATCCCGGCGCTCGAATAGAACGCATCATAGATGCGCCTCGGCCCCCTCATGGTCAGCCCTTGCGCGTTGGCGAAGCGCCGCGCGTCCATGTAGGCGTAGCGCACCTTGCGCCAGAAATGCGGCGTGCGCTCATCGACCGTGCCCATGAATTCGGCAACCCGCAACGTGTAGGGCAGCCATTCCAGCTCCACGCCCATCGTCTGTTCAAGTTCGAACAGCGGCTTGTTGGCGACGAAGCCGTAAGGGCTCTTGTAATCGGTATAGACGCGGACGCGCGGTTTCGTCATCGGGCACCCTGTTGCTGGCCAGTCGGTTGATTCATCTTCAGTCGGCTCATCTCATGCCGTCGTCAGCCGGTAGTCATCGAGGTCGGGATCGTGGGTCATCGCCCAGTAATCGACGAAGCGCCACGGCATCGCCGAGAACACCCGGCCATGCCGGTTACGGTAGTAGGTCGTCATGCCGGGATGGGTCCAGATCATCTGCTCGTGCTCGTGATCGACCTTGCGGATATACGATGTCAGCATCTCGTCCCGCACGTCGATCGCGCCGATGTTCCGTTCGATCATCTCGACAACGCAGGCCGAGATGTAGCGCGACTGGCATTCCGCCTGGAAGATGACGCTGCCGCCGTGCGCGGGGCCGGTGTTCGGACCCAGCATGTTGAAGAAGTTCGGGAAGCCGGGCACGGCGATGCCGAGATAAGCGGTCGGGTTGTCGCCCGCCCATGCCTCGCGCAGGTCGCGCGAGTCGCGGCCGGTGATGTTGAGGCGCGCCGCCATCTCCGTCACTTTGAAGCCGGTCGAGACGACGATGACGTCGGCCAAGCGTTCGATCCCGTCGGCGGTGGCGACGCCGCCATGGGTGATGCGGGCGATGCGATCGGTCACCAGTTCGACGTTCGGCTTGCGCAGCGTCCTGAACCAGCCGTTGTCGAGCAAGATGCGCTTGCCGTAAGGCGGATAGGTCGGCACGCATTTGGCGATCAGATCGGGGCGACCCTCAAGCTCCGACAGAATGAAATCGGTCAGTTCGATGCGATGGCGGTCGTTTCCGGCATTGACGGACCGCTCCGGGTGCGGCCAGTCGGGGTCTTTGCGCAGGAACGGCAGCAGGCCGTCGCCGTAGCGCCAGAACATGTTGAAGCGGAACCACTCGGCATAGAACGGCATGTGCGCGAGCAGCCATTGCGTGCTGTCGGTGATGAGGCCGGAATAGCCCTTCACCGGCCGCGACCACTGCGCCGTGCGCTGATACACCGTCACCGACGCCGCGTCGTCGGCGATGCCGGGGACGAGTTGCATCGCGGTCGCACCGGTGCCGATCACCGCAACGCGCTTGCCTTTCACGGAATAACCTTTCGGCCAAAGCGCCGAATGGAAGATGTCGCCGCCGAAATCGTCGGCGCCCTCGAACCTCGCCAGCGATGGATCGTTGAGCTGGCCGATGGCGCTGACCAGCACGGCGGTTTCGATCGTCTCGCTGCCGCCTTCGGTAGCAAGCGTCGAGATCCAGCGCCCGCTCGCCTCGTCCCAGCGGGAGGAGGTCAGTTCGGTGTTGAAGCGGATGTGCTCGCGCACGCCGAACTCGGCCGCGATCTTCTTCAGGTAGGCATGGATTTCGTCGCGCTGGGAGAAATAGCGGGTCCAGGGATTTCGCGGGCCGAACGAGAACGAGTAGGAGTGATTGGGCGTATCGACGCCGCAGCCCGGATACTGGTTGATGTGCCAGGTGCCGCCGAGTTCGGCGTTCTTCTCGACGATGGTGTAGGGGATGCCGAGCCGGCCCAGCGCGACGCCGAGCGCGATGGCGCAGACGCCGGCGCCGACGATCAGGACGTGACGTTCGGAAAGTCGCCCGGCCGGCGGCTCCGCGCTCCAGCGCTTGTCGCGCGCGATCAGCCCCATTTCCTCGCGGATCATCGGCGCGTATTCCGGCGGCACCTGTTCGCCCAGCGTCGCGCTCATCATCTCCTGCATCAGGGCATCGCCGGGATCGGTGATGATCGCTCGCGGCGTGCCGTTCCGGAACAGTTCCACCACCGCCGCGCGGATTTCCTCCTGAATCGGTGCGGGCAGGCCGGCCTGCGGATCGGGGATCAGCCGCACGTCGCGCCTCGGTGTGTAGGGAGGTTTCAGCCAGCGCCGGTCGCCGGTGAGATGGACCAGCACCATCAGCAGGCAGCGGATGTCGCCGCCGGCGACCGCCTGGGGCAGATCGAGAGGTTGACGGGGCAGTTCGGTCTGTATGTTCATGCTGTCGGCCTGTTAAGTCATTTGAGGGTTGCCGGTCGGCCTTTCCGTCCGACATTCGCTCCGGCGCGGGGCCGCAGGCGAATACGCGTCGGAAGCGGGCCGTTACGTCGCCGGCGGTTGCCGTAGCCCACCATAGGCATCCCAGGTCGCGCCCGCGATAAAGCCCGCATCGACCGGCAGATTGATGCCGGTGACGCCGCTGCTGGCTGGGGAAAGCAGCCAGGCGATCGCCTGCGCCACTTCGTCCGGCTCCACCAGCCGGCCCATCGCGGCGTTGCGGCTCAGCCGGTTCTCATCGAGCGCGCCGGAATCGATTGCGGCTTGCAGCGCCACGGTTCGCGTGAAGCCGGGGGATACCGCGTTGACGCGGACGCCGACGCGGCCCCACTCCGCCGCCAGCGTCTCGGTGATCCGGATCACCCCGGCCTTGGCGGCGGCGTAGGCATGGACCGGCCCGGAGGTCATGCCGGAGATCGAGGCGACGTTGACGATCGCGCCCCGGCGGCGGCCGACCATGCGAACGCCGACGGCCCGGGCGACGAGGAACGTGCCCCGCAGATCGATATCGACCTCGCGGTCCCAGTTCTCCATGCGGATGCGTTCGAGCGGTGTCATCTTGCCGAACACGCCGGCCGCGTTCACCAGACCGGTGATGGGGCCGTGCGCGGCCTCGATGTCGTGGATGCCCGCGGCCACCGCGGCCTCGCTGGCGACGTCGAACGGCGCGGGCCACAGGATCGCGCCGGGCAGCGGCTCCGGCGCGATATCGACGATGACGATGGTGGCTCCTTGCGCGGCGAGATGCGTCGCGGTCGCCGCGCCGATGCCGCGGCTGCCGCCGGTGACCAGCGTGATTCCGTCTTGCGCCATCAGGGCGACCTCTTTCGACCGGTGTGCCGAGCGGTGTGCTTTCTGGCTTGCGGCGGCTCGAACAGGCCGCGCGTGACCAGTTTCTCGTAGGCGCTGATGACGTGCTCCGGTACCGGGGAGGCGACGCCGTGCGGATAGGCGTAACGCAGGCTCAGATAGCCGCGCGCGCCCATGAACATGTGGACCAGCGCCTCGAACTCCTCGTCGCTGTAATCGACGATGTCGCCGTTGCCGCGCGCCTGCCGCAACAACTGGACGAACGGCTTGGCGATGTTCTCCAGATGTTTCTGGTAGCCGGCCGGCGCGAAGAACTCGGCCTCGTTGAGGATGCGCTGAAATTCCGGAACCTCCAGCAGGAAGTCGAAAAACATGCGGAAGCCGGCGACCTCGCGTTGCGCTCCGGGCGCCATGTCCAAGGTTCGCGCGCGGATGAACTTCAGGAGGTCGAGCCCGATGGTCGGCAGCAGTTGATCGAGCAGTTCCTGCCGGCTGCCGAAGTAGTTGTAAAAGGTGCCTTGCGCCACGCCGGCGAGAGCGGTGATGCGCGATATCGACGCTTCGGCATAGCCGTACTTGCCGACGACCTTGGTCGCGGCGTCGAACAGCCGGCGCTTTGTCGCCTCGTTGCGTTCGGCGCGGCTGAGTTTCACCACCTTGCGGCCGACGCGCAGCGTCCCGGCCCTAGCCATTGGCGGATCTCTCCAGTTCGTCGCGCAGTACGCGCTTGAGCACCTTGCCGGACGGATTGCGCGGCAGGCTGTCGCGGATCAGAAGTTGCTTCGGCACCTTGAAGGCGGCGAGCCGCGCCCGGCAATGCGCCGTCAGCGTCGGAAGGTCGAGATTTGCCCCATCGGCAAGGACCACCACCGCCACCGGCCGCTCGCCCCAGCGCGGGTCGGGAACGCCGACGACCGCCGCCTCGCGGACCTGCGGCAGTTCATAGATCACCCGCTCGACCTCGGAGGAGGCGATGTTCTCGCCGCCGGAGATGATCATGTCCTTCTTGCGGTCGGTCAGATACAGAAAGCCATCGGCATCGAGATAGCCGATATCGCCGCTGCGGAACCAGTCGCCGAAGAACGCGGCGGCGGTTTTGTCCGGGTCTTTCCAGTAACCCTTGGTGACCTTCGGACCGCGTAGACAGATTTCGCCCGTGGTGTCGGGCGGCAGCGTGTTGCCGTTGTCGTCCCTGATCTCGATTTCGACGTGGACGGTGGCCGGCCCGGTCGAGCCGATCTTCTCGATCTCGCGTCCCGCTTCCATGAAGGTGTCGCCGCCGAAGGTTTCGGTCAGCCCGTAAGCGTCGATATAGCGGCCGTTGGTGAAGTATTGCGAGAAGGCGCGGATGCGTGCTTCCGGGGTTTTCTCGCCGCCGCCGATCACCCATTGCAGGCTGGACACGTCATAGCGGTCGCGATCGGAATAGGCGAGGAGCGCGGTGGTCATCACCGGCGCGAGCCACGCTCCGGTGAGGCGCTCGGCGGCGATGGCCGAAAGCGTTTCCTGCTCGTCGAAATTGCGATGGATGCTGAGCATCCCGCCCTTCCAGAGCACGCAGAGGCCGGGCAGGTCCAGCGCGCCGACGTGATAGAGCGGGCCGGTGACCAGCAGGCGGGTGCTGTCGTTGAGGCCGAGCACGATCGCCTGATCGGCCGACTTCCAGTAGAAGTTCTCGTAGGTCAGCATCACGCCTTTCGGGCGGTCGGTGGTGCCGGAGGTGTACATCAGGCGCATCAGGTCGCCGGGCTGGCGATAGTGCATCGGCGCGTGCGCCGCGGCGGGCGCGAGCCGGGCCGCGTTGGCCTGATGCGCGGCGTCGAGCAGCACCACCGGCGCCGGCCCGCCGGCGCTGGCGGCGAGTTCGTCGTCGGCGATCAGCACGCGCGCGCCGGAATTTTCGACGATGTAGCCGACCTCGTCGGCGGACAGCCGGAAGTTGATCGGCAGGAAGACCGCGCCAATGTGGCTGACCGCGAACGCGATATCGAGAAACGCCGCGCTGTTTTTCATCAGTACCGCGACCACGTCGCCGGCGCCGATGCCGCGAGACGCGAGCCACCCCGCCACCGCGACGATGCGGTCGTGGAATGCGGCGTAGCTGATGGATTCGCCGCGATAGGTCAGGGCGCAGCGCGCGGGGGAACGGCGGGCATGGAAAGCAATGAAGCTCGACAGATTGATCATCGGACCATGGAGCAGAGGTTGACGTTGCCAGTCTAGCGGAATCTTTGCACAATATGAATTACGAGTCATAGTTCATTTTGAACTTGACGTCACATCGATTGTGCTGAAATCTTGCAGGACGGGACGGAACGATCTCAGCAAACGATCAAAAAGCGCCGCGTGCGCGTTCGGGAGGGTGAAATGACGGGTACGTCAAAAGTTGGTGTCAGCCGGCGGACGACGTTGACTTTGATGGGCGCGGGTGCGCTGAGCGTCGCTGCGCCATGGGTGGCGCGCGCTCAGGCCAAGACCATCAAGATCGGAATGCCGACCATTCTGTCGGGGCGTGTCGCGCAACTCGGCACTTCCTCGCGCAACGCGGTGCTGATGGAGGTCGAGAAGCTCAACGCCGCCGGCGGCCTCGTCGGGCGGCAGATCGAGATGGTGATCCGCGATTCCAAGGGCCAGCCGCAGGAGGCCGCCCGCGTCGCCCGCGAACTCGTCAATACCGACGGCTGCGAGATGATTATCGACGGCGAGGCGTCGTCAGGCTCATTTGCGGTTCAGGAAGTGGCGCGCGACCTCGGCGTGCTCTGCATCCATACCTGTTCGGAAGCCTCGTCGCTGACGGCCGACCCCAAGCAGCGGATTCCCAATGCGTTCCGCTCGGTGCGGCAGGGCATCCACGACTCGATCGCCGGCGGCAGCTACGCGGCGGCGATCGCCAAGGCCAAGGGCCTGAAGAAGTGGGCGACCTGCTCGCCGGACTACGCCTACGGCCGCGACACCACGGCGGAGTTCGTCACCTATCTCAAGCACTTCGCGCCGGACGTGGAAGTCATCAGCGAAACCTGGCCGAAGCTGTTCCAGCCCGACTACACCGAGATCATCACCCGCATCCTTCAGGCCAAGCCGCAGGCGCTCTACTCGGCGCTGTGGGGCGGCGACCTGACCTCCTACATCGATCAGGCGAACATCTACGCGATGTTCACTCAGATGGAGGTGTTCGCGGTCAACATGGCCGACTACACCGCGCTGACGGTGGTGAAGAATCTTCCGAAAGGCATCCACTCCGGCAACCGTTATATCAAGACCTTCCCGGCGACGCCGGAGAACGCGGCATGGGGCGACGCCTACCGGGCCAAGTACAAGGAGTATCCCACCAACTGGTCGTGGCAGAACGCGACCGCGATCATGCTGCTCAGCGAGGCGGCGAAGAAGGCCAACGCCACCGACGGCAAGAAGATCGCCGACGTGTTGCGCGGCCTGACCATCAAGTGCCCGTTCGGCGCCGACGGCACCGTGACCATGCGTGCGGAGGACCAGACGCTGATCGGTTACGCGATCGGCTGGGGCACCACGATCCCCAACGAACCCTATGTGCCCGAGGTCAAGGCCGGCGACTGGAAGCAGATCCTCGCCCTTGAGGCGGAGTGGAAAAAGAGCAAGGGTTATACCTGATCGCTCAATGTTGCGATGGCGGCCGCGCGGCGGCCGTTTTCGCGCGGCTTCAAAATCGTTGCGCCGACCTTGTCGGCAGAGTTGACGGACGGGCCCCTTGGATCTCGATGCGTTCACCGGTTGCCTTGTGAGCTCTGCGTGCATCGTCACGCAGACCACGAGCGGACTTATCATCGGGATGCTGCTGTTTCTGGTCGCCGTCGGGCTGACGCTGATCTTTGGCGTCCTGAAGATCGTCAACTTCAGCCACGGCGCGTTCTATATGTTCGGCGCCTATTTCGCGCTGACCGGCTATCAGTTCACCGGCAGTTTTATCGTCGCGCTATTGTGCGGCTCGCTTGGTGCGGCGGTGATCGGCCTGATCTTCGAGCGGTTCTTCATCAGCCGCGTCTACGGGCGCGATGTGCTGATGCAGCTTCTGGTCTGCTATGCCTTCGTCCTGATCTTCGATGACGTGGTCAAGCTGATCTGGGGACCGGAGTTCAAGTCGATGGGAATGCCGGCGGCGTTTCAGGTGCCGCCGCTGTTCATCGCCGGCGGCGTGGTGCCGCCGTTCTATCTGCTGCTGATCGGCGTGGCGCTGGTGGTCGCGATCCTGCTTGGCCTCGGGCTGGCGCGGACCCGGATCGGTAAGGTGATCCGGGCGGCGGCGCACAATCCCGGAATGGTTTCGGCGCTCGGCATCAATACCGCGCTGATCTACGGCGCGGTGTTCGCGCTCGGCTGCGCGCTTGCCGGTCTGGCCGGCGCGCTGGCGGCGCCGGTGCGCTCGATGACGCCGGGAATGGGATTCTCGGTGCTGATCGAATCGTTCATCGTCACCGTGATCGGCGGCATGGGGTCGATCCTGGGCGCGCTGATCGGCGCGCTGCTGCTCGGCCTGGTGCGCTCGTTCGGCTCGATCGGGTTTCCGCTGTTCACCGACGGGCTGATGTATCTGTTCATGGTCATCATCCTGGTGGTGCGGCCCACGGGTCTGTTCGGCAAGGAGCTTGCATGAGCGAGTTGCAGGCGAGCCGGCCTTCCGGAGAAATCGGCGTCGGCGCGACGCGATGGGGCACGGTCGGCCGCGACGTGGCGATCGCGCTGGTTGCGTTCGCGGTGCTGACGTCGCTGCCGTTCCTGTTCTCCAGCAAGGCGCTGGTCGATTTCGTCATCCGCTGCGCCGCCTACGGCCTGTTCGCCACCTCGTTGAACCTGCTGGTTGGCTATACCGGCCTGATCTCGTTCGGGCACGGCATGTTCTTCGGACTTGGAGCCTATTCGTTCGGGCTGCTGATGCAGCGCACCGGACTGTCGATCCCGGTCGCTTTCGCCTGTACGCTGGCGATTTCCGCTGTTGCCGGGCTGGTGATCGGCGCGATCTGCGTCCGGCTGAAGGAGATTTACTTCGCGTTCGTGACGCTGGCGTTCCAGATGCTGATTCACAGCGTGATCCTGTCGTGGCAGCCGCTCACCGGCGGCGACCAGGGCTTGCGCGGCGGCATCCCGCGGCCGGTGTTCCTCGGCATCGACCTTGCCAACCATCTGCACCTTTACATCACGAGCTGCGCGCTGTTGGTGATCGGGCTGTTGCTGATGCGGCAGATCGCGCAATCGCCGTTCGGCTATACCTTGCGGATGATCCGCGACAACGCCGCGCGCGCCAGCTTCATCGGCATCAACGTGTGGCGCGCGAAACTTACCGTCTTCGTGCTCGCCGGCATATTCGCCGCGGTCGGCGGCGTCATCATGAGCCTGTTCGTGTCGGGTGCCTATCCGGAGTTCGCCTACTGGACGATCTCGGGCGAGGGCATCTTCATCAACATGCTGGGCGGCGTGACGATGTTCATCGGCCCTATGGTCGGAACCGTGCTGCTGTTGACCCTCAACGACACAGCGACGCGCCTGACCGAACATTACGGCATCGTGCTCGGCATCGTGATCCTGTTCTTCGCGCTGGGGCTGCGCAAGGGCCTGATGGACTTCGTGCTCGACTGGTATACGGCGCGGCGCGACAGCAAGGGGAGGGCGGCGCGATGACCTCGGCGATCCGGGACATGGTGTGCGTCGTCACCGGCGGCGCCAGCGGCATCGGCGCGGCGTGCGCGCGCGAACTGGCCGCCTCCGGCCGCACCGTCGTGGTG
>JBASBO010000205.1:0-1556 GCA_049651165.1 Xanthobacteraceae bacterium
CGCTCGGGCCGCTGCCGTTCGAGCAAGCGCGGCAGACCTCGACCACGGTGGTCGATCGCAACGGCAAGCTGTTGCGCGCCTTCGCCATGGCCGACGGCCGTTGGCGGCTGCCGGTCGACGCCAGGACCGATGTCGATCCCGGCTATCTGGCGCTGCTATTGGCCTACGAGGACCAGCGGTACTACGCGCACGGCGGCGTCGATCCATGGGCGCTGGGACGCGCCGCGTTCCAGCTCGTGACGCGCGGCCGCATCGTCTCCGGCGGCTCCACCATCACCATGCAACTGGCGCGGCTGATGGAGCCGCGCCGGCATCGTTCGCTCCATGCCAAGCTGCGCCAGATCGTGCGTGCCATCGAGATCGAGCGAAAGCTCGGCAAGGACGAGATTCTCAACCTGTATCTGACGCTGGCCCCGTTCGGCGGCAATCTCGAAGGCGTGCGCGCCGCTTCCATCGCCTATTTCGGCAAGGAGCCGAAACGGCTGTCGCTGGCAGAAGAAGCGCTATTGGTGGCGCTGCCGCAGTCGCCGGAGACGCGGCGCGTCGATCGCCATCCGCAAGCCGCGCAGGCCGCGCGCGACCGCGTGCTCGACCGCATGGTGGAGGAGGGCAAGGTATCCACCGAGGACGCGGCGCAGGCGAGGGCGGTGCCGGTGCCGCATATCCGTCGCCCGATGCCGATGCTGGCCCCGCATTCCGCCGAGCGCGCGATGGCGACGGTGAAGGACGAAGCCCTGATCCGCCTGACGCTCGATTCCGGATTGCAGCGCAATCTCGAAGCGCTGGCGCGCGACCGCGCAAGCGCGCTCGGCCCCGACATCTCGGTCGCCATCGTCGCGCTCGACAACTTAAGCGGCGAGGTGCTGGCGCGGGTCGGCTCGCCCGATTACTTCGATACGCGCCGCGCCGGGCAGGTCGACATGACCCGCGCGGTGCGCTCGCCCGGCTCGACGCTGAAGCCGTTCATCTACGGGCTGGCGTTCGAGGACGGCGTGGTCCACCCCGACAGCCTGATCGACGACCGCCCGGTGCGCTTCGGCGCTTACGCGCCGGAAAATTTCGACATGACGTTTCAGGGCACGGTGACGGTGCGCCACGCCTTGCAGATGTCGCTGAACGTCCCGGCGGTGGCGCTGCTCGACCGGGTCGGCGCCAGCCGAATGACGTCGCGGCTCAAGCAGGCCGGCGGCAGTCTGGTGCTGCCCGAGGGCGAAGCGCCCGGCCTCGCCATGGGGCTCGGCGGCGTCGGCGTCACCTTGCAGGACCTCGTGCAACTCTACAGCGGCTTTCCCCGGCTCGGCACCACGGTGCCGTTGCAGGACATCCGCCGGGACGATGACGCGCGGCCGGAGCCGCTGCGTCTGCTCGACCGCGCCGCGGCCTGGCAGGTGGCAAGCGTTCTGCTGGGAACCCCGCCGCCGGACAACGCGGTACGCAACCGCATCGCCTTCAAGACCGGCACCAGCTACGGCTATCGCGATGCCTGGTCGGTCGGCTTCGACGGCCGCATGACCGTCGGCGTCTGGGTCGGCCGCCCCGACGGTGCGCCGATACCG
>JBASBO010000206.1:0-1617 GCA_049651165.1 Xanthobacteraceae bacterium
GGCGCGCCCGATATCGGGCAGATGGTGCAGCGGCTGGAGGCTCGCGTGCGCGAGGGTAATCCGACGGCGCAGGGCCTGATGATGCTGGGCCGCAGCTATCGCGTGCTCGGCCGCGACGCCGACGCCATCGGCGTACTGAAACAGGCGGCGGAGCGCGACGCGACGCCGGCCACGCTGTTCGCCTATGGCGAGGCGTTGTTTCGCGGCGGCGGCGATGTCGACGAGGCGGCCGCCACCTTCGAGCGCGTGCTGGCGCAGGCGCCGCGGATGCCGGAAGCGCTCTGGTACAAGAGCCTGACGCTGGTCAAGCGCCACCGCGTCGACGAGGCGCGGGTGATCCTGCGCGACCTGCGCGGCCTGGTCACCGACAATCAGGAAGCTACCCGCGCCGTCGGCGAACTGCTGGCCACGCTGGATCGGGTCGGCCCCGCCGGCACACCCCGCCCGCAGGCGAATTGAGGAGACTGCCATGCTTGATCGCGCCACTACCGCGACCTCCGCGACCTCGTTCACCCCGCGCCCGCGCGAGGACGCGGCCATGCCGGCGATGCCGATGCCGGACTATGGACATCTGTTCGCCGCGTCGCTGGACGCGCTGCGGCGCGAGGGGCGCTATCGCGTCTTTCATCAGCACCGCCGGGTGGCGGGGCGTTTCCCGCAATCGGTGCTGCGCGCGGCCAACGGCGATGAACGGACCATCACGGTCTGGTGCTCCAACGATTATCTCGGCATGGGACAGCATCCCGCCGTTATCGCGGCGATGGCGGAGGCGCTGGAGACGCTCGGCGCCGGCGCCGGCGGCACCCGCAACATCTCCGGCAATCACGCGCCGATCGTCGAACTGGAGCACGAACTGGCGCAACTGCACGACAAGGCGGCCGCGCTGGTGTTCTCCTCGGGTTATGTCGCCAACGAGGCCGGCATCAGCACGCTGGCGAAGCTGTTGCCCGACTGCGTGATCCTGTCCGACCAGCTCAATCACGCCTCGATGATTCAGGGCGTACGGATGAGCGGCGTCGAGAAGCTGGTCTTCCGGCACAACGATGTGGCCGATCTGGATCGCCTGTTGCGCGGGCTGCCGCGCGGGCGCTGCAAGATCGTCGCGTTCGAATCGGTGTACTCGATGGACGCCGACATCGCGCCGATCGGCGAAATCTGCGACGTCGCCAAGCGCCATGGCGCGCTGACCTATCTCGACGAGGTCCATGCCGTCGGCATGTACGGGCCGACTGGCGCCGGCGTTGCCGAGCGCGACGGCGTCGGCCATCGCGTCGATGTGGTGCAGGGCACGCTGGCCAAGGCATTCGGCGTGGTCGGCGGCTATATCGCGGGATCGGCGACGCTGATCGACGCGGTGCGCTCCCATGCCAGCGGGTTCATCTTCACCAGCGCGATGCCGCCGGTGGTCGCGGCCGGCGCGCTGGCCAGCATCCGCCATCTGCGCGCGAGCAGCCGCGAGCGCATGGCGCTGCATCAGCGCGCCCGCACCGTCGCGCGGCAACTGAAGTCCGCCGGGCTTCCGGTGATGCCGACGGAAAGCCATATCGTGCCGTTATGGGTCGGCAACGCCGCCGTCTGCAAGCAGGCCAGCGACCGCCTGCTGGAGCGGCACGGCAT
>JBASBO010000207.1:0-52957 GCA_049651165.1 Xanthobacteraceae bacterium
AAGCAGGGCAGCGCCGATTTCACCAATCTGTGGGCCGGGCAGGCGGTGGCGCTCGGTCGCGAGACGCCCGCCGAGGACCTGACCCGTGCGCTGGCGGAGGACGCCTTGCGGCGGCTGCGCGCGCTGGCGGCCTGAGCGGGCGCGGTTGCGGTGCGAAAGGGCGGTCTGCTATAGGGCGGGTATTGTTTGCATACGCCGCCAGCCGTCTCCATATCGCAAGCCAAGGCCCTCGTTCATGTCCGTTGACGCCGCCACCGTCCGCCGCATCGCGCATCTGGCGCGGATCGCGGTCACCGACGCCGAGGTCCCGCATCTGCAAGGCGAGTTGAACGCCATTCTGGCGTTCGTCGAGCAGCTTGCGGAAGTGGGCGTCGAAGGCGTGGAACCGATGACCTCGGTGACGCCGATGGCGATGACGATGCGCGCCGACGTGGTTGACGACGGCGACATCGCCGACGCGGTGGTCGCCAACGCGCCGGTGCGCGAGGATCACTTCTTCGTCGTGCCCAAGGTGGTCGAGTGAGGCGGAAATCATGTGTCTGCTGTGCGACGACGAGAAAGCCTATCAGCTTTACATGACCTATCTCGACGCGATGCGCCGGCATGGCGAGGAGCCCGATCCCGACAAGGCGATGGACGCGGTGCTCGACGCCATCGAGGCCGCCGATCGGCAGCCGCGCCGCGACGACCCGGCCCAAGACTTGGCCAACGACCCGGCCAACGACAAGACGCTCTCTCCCTTCTTTTGCAGCCCGGTTGATAAATGACGGACCTGACTTCGCTGACGCTGGCTGAGGCGCGTGACGGCCTCGCGCGCAAGGCGTTCACCTCGATCGAACTCACCGACGCCCATCTTGCCGCGATCGAACGCGCGCGCGCCCTCAACGCCTATGTGCTGGAGACGCCGGATCACGCCCGCGCCATGGCGCGGGCGGCCGACGAGAAGATCGCCAAAGGCGAGGGCGGGCCGCTCGGTGGCATCCCGCTCGGCATCAAGGATCTGTTTGCGACCCAGGGCATCCGCACCACCGCGTGCTCGAAGATCCTCGACGGCTTCACGCCGCCCTACGAGTCCACCGTCACCTCGCAACTGTGGCGCGACGGCGCGGTGCTGCTCGGCAAGCTCAACAACGACGAGTTCGCCATGGGCTCGTCCAACGAGACGTCGTGCTTCGGCCCGGTGGTCAATCCGTGGCGGCGCGAAGGCTCGGACACGCAACTGGTGCCGGGCGGCTCGTCCGGCGGCTCGGCGGCGGCGGTGGCGGCGGGGCTGTGTCTGGGCGCGACCGGCACCGACACCGGCGGCTCGATCCGCCAGCCGGCGGCCTTCACCGGCATCGTCGGCATCAAGCCGACCTATGGCCGCTGCTCGCGCTGGGGTATCGTCGCGTTTGCGTCCTCGCTCGATCAGGCCGGGCCGTTCGCGCGCACCGTACGCGACGCCGCGATCCTGCTGCGCGCGATGGCCGGTCACGATCCCAAGGACACCACCTCGGTGAACCGCGCGGTGCCCGACTATGAGGCCGCTGTCGGCCAATCGGTGAAGGGGCTGCGCATCGGCATCCCGAAGGAATACCGCCTCGACGGCATGTCGGACGAGATCGGCCGGCTGTGGTCGCAGGGCGCGGCGTGGCTGAAGGCGGCGGGCGCCGAACTGGTCGAGGTGTCGCTGCCGCACACCAAATACGCGCTGCCGGCCTATTACATCGTCGCGCCGGCCGAAGCCTCGTCCAACCTCGCGCGCTACGACGGCGTGCGCTACGGCGCGCGGGTCGACGGCAACAATATCGTGGAGATGTACGAGAACACCCGCGCCGCCGGCTTCGGCCCCGAGGTCAAGCGGCGGGTGATGATCGGCACCTACGTATTGTCCGCAGGCTACTACGACGCCTATTACCTGCGCGCGCAGAAGGTGCGCACGCTCATCAAGCAGGATTTCGAGGACTGCTTCGCGCAAGGCGTCCACGCCATCCTGACGCCGGCGACGCCGTCGGCGGCGTTCGGCATCGGCGAGAAGACCGGCGCGGACCCGATCGAGATGTACCTCAACGACATCTTCACCGTGACGGTGAACATGGCCGGGCTGCCGGGCATCGCGGTGCCCGCTGGCCGTGACGCGCAAGGGTTGCCGCTCGGCCTGCAACTGATCGGCCGCCCGTTCGACGAGGACACGCTGTTTTCGCTGGGCGAGGTGATTGAACAGGCGGCGGGCCGTTTCACGCCGCCGCGCTGGTGGGAATAGACGGGGCTGCCGACGCTGGATTAACCATGACCGCCTTGCCTTTGCCACGGTGCGGCCATCTTGTGCCCCGGTTAACCGCCTTCGGGCGACAACCGCCATGACGGAGGGGCGGACGATGCGGTGGGCGGGATTTTTCGGTGTAGCGGCGGTGAGTCTGTGGCTTGCCGGCTGTGCCTCGGTCCACAACACGCCGGTCAACGAGCCGGCCAACGGCAGCGTGGTCGATCAGCTTCATCTCGGCTTCAAGGACGTTGCCGACGAGGACGATCTGCTGCTCGGGGTTGCGTTCTCCGGCGGCGGCACCCGCGCAGCCGCATTTTCCTTCGGCGTGCTGTCGGAGATGGACCGCATCGCGGTGCCGCGCGGCAACGACAAGCTGCTCGATCGGCTCGACTTCATTTCCGGCGTGTCGGGCGGCGCGGTCACCGCCGCCTATTACGGGCTGAAGAAGAAGGAGGCGCTTACCGATTTCCGCGAGCGCTTCCTGTTGCAGAACGCCGAGGAGGGCATCAACACCACGCTGTCGCTGGCGACCATGGGCCGTGCGCTCGGCGGCGGCATCAACGACCAGCAGGGTTTCACCCAATGGCTCGACCGCAACCTGTTTCACGGCGCGACCTATGGCGATTTTCGCGCGGTCGGCCCGCCGCGGGTCTGGATCAACGCCTCCGACATCTATAACCGCGT
The DNA here is from genome assembly GCA_049651165.1 of Xanthobacteraceae bacterium. Lineage (GTDB taxonomy): Bacteria > Pseudomonadota > Alphaproteobacteria > Rhizobiales > Xanthobacteraceae > 62-47. The sequence continues at coordinate 2,930 of JBASBO010000207.1, forward strand.
GCCGTTCGTGTTCGGGGCCACCGCCTTCACCGCGATTTGCAGCGACCTCACCAAGTTTCCGCTGTCCAACGCGGTGGCGGCGTCGGCCGCCGTGCCGGTGGCGTTCGCGCCGATCGTGGTCAAAGCCTATCCCGGCACCTGCACCGACCCGTTGCCGTCGTGGATCACGCGCTCGGCCGCCGACCGCAACGCCTCGCCGATGCTGCGCTCCTTCGCCAGCGCCATCCTGCGCTATCGCGAAGGCAAGGTGCCGTTCATCAAGCTGCTCGACGGCGGGCTGGTCGATAACTACGGGCTGTCCGGCTTCACCATCTCGCGCGAGTCCTCCGACACCGCCTACGGTCCGCTGAAGCCGGAGCAGGCGGTGCGGCTGCGCCGCGCGATGTTCCTTGTGGTCGATGCCAAGGAGGGCCTGTCGGGCGACTGGGTGCGCACCGTCGATGGTCCGACCGGCGTCGATCTGGTCAAGGCCGCGATCGACACCACCATCGACGCCAGCGTCGGCGCCAGCTTCACCGCGTTCGAGCGCACCATGACCGACTGGCAGAACGCGCTGGTGAAATGGCGCTGCGCACTGTCGGCGGCGGATCGCAAGCGCCTCGGCGCGCCCGCCAACTGGAACTGCCGCGATGTCCGGTTCTTCGTCGGCCGCGTCGGCTTCGATCAGCTCGATCCGGCGCGCGCCGCCGAACTCGGCAGCGTGCCGACCCGCTTCAACCTGCCGCAACAGCAGGTGGACGAGGTGATCGCCGCCGGACGCGACGCGCTGCGCATCAGCCCGACGCTGCGGGATTTCCTCAAGAGCATGTAGGCGTTTTGCAACCCCGGCGTCGTCCCCGCGCAGGCGGGGACCCATAACCCCTGCGGTCGCGGTCAGCATGATCGCCCATCAAGGATCACGAGCGCTACCTAGATCATAAACGACACGGCGTATGGGTCCCCGCCTGCGCGGGGACGACGATTTTGGTGTTGCGCGTTCGTCCAGAAAGACGACTCTCCAGGCTCAGGATGACGCCTCGTTTCCGGTCAGGCGCGGCCGGGGTTTTCTCAGCCCGCGGTCCATTGTAGAACTCGCCCCATGAACGCACCTGTCAAATCCGCGAAACTCGTCAAGGGCGCCACCGGCGACTGGGAGATGGTGATCGGGCTCGAAGTCCATGCCCAGGTCACCTCCAACGCCAAGCTATTCTCCGGCGCCTCCACCCGGTTCGGCGGCGATCCCAACAGCCACGTCTCGCTGGTGGACGCGGCGATGCCGGGGATGCTGCCTGTCATCAACGCGGAGGCGGTGCGGCAGGCGGTGCGCACCGGCCTCGGGCTGAAGGCGAAGATCAACCTGCGCTCGGTGTTCGACCGCAAGAACTATTTCTACCCCGACCTGCCGCAGGGCTATCAGATCAGCCAGTACAAGTCGCCGATCGTCGGCGAGGGCGAGGTGCAGGTCGATCTCGACGACGGCGACAGCATCGCCGTCGGCATCGAGCGGCTGCACCTGGAGCAGGACGCCGGCAAGTCGCTGCACGACCAGCACCCGACGCTGTCCTATGTCGATCTCAACCGCTCGGGCGTCGCGCTGATGGAGATTGTCTCCAAGCCGGACATCCGCTCGGCGGAGCAGGCGAAGGCGTATGTCGCCAAGCTGCGCGCCATCCTGCGCTATCTCGGCACCTGCGACGGCGACATGGAGAAGGGATCCTTGCGCGCCGACGTCAACGTCTCGGTGCGGCGGCCGGGCGAGCCGTTCGGCACCCGCTGCGAGATCAAGAACGTCAACTCGATCCGCTTCATCGGCCAGGCCATCGATTACGAGGCGCGCCGCCAGATCGGCATCATCGAGGACGGCGGCGTGATCGAGCAGGAAACCCGGCTATTCGATCCGGGCAAGGGCGAGACACGCTCGATGCGCTCCAAGGAGGAGGCGCACGACTACCGTTATTTCCCCGATCCCGACCTGCTGCCGCTGGAATTTTCGCAAAGCTTCGTCGACGAACTGGCGGCCGCGCTGCCGGAACTGCCGGACCAGAAGAAGGCGCGCTTCATCGGCGACTTCGGACTGACGCCTTACGACGCCGCGGTGCTGGTGGCCGAGCGCGAGAGCGCCGACTTCTACGAAGCCGTGCTGGCGGCGCTGACCGAGCGGGCGCGCGACGGCAAGCTCGCCGCCAACTGGGTCATCAACGAACTGTTCGGCCGCCTCAACAAGGAGGGCAAGGACGTCGCCGCTTCGCCGGTGTCGTCGGTGCAGCTTGCGGCCATCGTCGATCTGATCGGCGAGGGCGCCATCTCCGGCAAGATCGCCAAGGACCTGTTCGAGATCGTCTGGAACGAGGGCGGCGATCCGCGCGCCATCGTGGACGCGCGCGGCATGAAGCAGGTGACCGACCTCGGCGCGATCGAGACGATCGTCAACGAGATCGTCGCCGCCAATCCCGACAAGGTGGCGCAGGCGAAAGCCAAGCCGGCGATGGTCGGCTGGTTCGTCGGGCAGGTGATGAAGGCGTCCGGCGGCAAGGCCAACCCGCAATCGGTCAACGACCTGCTCAAGAGCCGCCTCGGTTTGTGAGCGCGCGACGCATCGCGCGACTTCGGTGTGTCGTTCATGGCCGTCGTTGCGGCGATGAATCGCAAAATCGGTGCCTGCGAATCAGTGCGACGGACTGGCAAAAATTTCGCGTTTGAGAAACCGCGACGCGCCTGAACGTCCACAGCGCCAAAAATTTTTTGTTTGCCAAAAATCGCGACTCAGTCTCCGCGCGCTATGCGTCGCGGGCTCGACGTGAGTCGTGCGAATTGACGCGACGCTGAAATTTTTTTCGGCAGGAATCGCGAATCCATCTGCGGCACAAGCGTTTCCTGCGATCTTGACTTTTGCCGGTGTCGATTCCGCGCGCACTTCTGAGATCGCGCGCACGATTGTCGCCGAAGTTGGAGTCGCCGGCGCGCGGCGCGCGCTGCCACCGCTTCATCAACACTTCCTTAAGCAGGACGCTGTTTTTTCGCATCTGTTGGTGTATGCGGGATGAAGTGCATTTCGATTCCCGAATGCACGCAGCGATCAAGCCATCTCATTAGGAGGGCAACATGGCCAAGAAGGCGAAGAAGGCGAAAGCCAAGAAGACTGTGAAGAAGGTCAAGAAGGCGACCAAGACCGCCGCGAAGAAGACCGCGAAGAAGACCCGCAAGGTCGCCAAGAAGAAGACCGCCAAGAAGAAGTAAGTTCGCTTCCGGAAGAATTGCCGGCGCCCGTCGCCGGCGACGTCACACAGGCCGCCACTTCGCCCGCCGTCATGGCGCGGTCCGGTTGGAGGCTTCGGTGGACGAAAGAGGGTGTCGGCGAGACATCAGGTCAACCGGTCAGGTCGCGCAACGGGATGCTTTCGAGCCCCTTGGGCGATCCGGCGGAAGAATGGTTCGGCAACGGAGCATTCTTCGCACGGTGTGGGGTCCAGTCCCCACGTTCATGGGCGGCCCCGCCGCGATGAACTCGACGCTGACGTGTTCGCCGACGCCCTCGTTTTTTTGCCCGCGCCGCCGCCGCCGCCGCGCCGGGCCGCTTCCCCGCTCAAATCCGTCGTTCGAAACCGTGCGTCTGCGGGCTTAAGCCTGCCTCCGGCGATGGTTATCGCTTCGCCAAGCGTCACGGTAAACCGGCGTTTCACCAATGCGAGAAGCCCGCCAATGGCGGGCATTTCCGCGATTTCCGCGGATCGCGCCGCCCTGCGGCGTTCAGATTCGATTCATCGCGATGCTTAAACTGCCCTTCAAATTTGATCGGCCATAGTCGCCTCAACACGCCGGACAACGGCGGTGGGGAAAGTCAGACGACACCGATTGGACAGGACGCCGCGCTCGGAACGGGGCGGCGACAACAAGACAAGAAAAGGGCAAGGATCATGTTTCACGGAACGATCGATTTCGATGCGGCGATGCCGGTGGCGGAAACCGCGATTCCCGATACGCTGTTCGAGCGCGGGCTGTATTGGGCCAGCGGGCGGGGCGGCCTGGTCGATCTGGTCGCGGCGCACAAGTGGTTCAATCTGGCGGCGTTCAAGGGCCACACCGATGCCGGGCAGTTGCGCCGCGAGGTCGCCGAGATGATGTCCGACATCGAGATCGCGATGGCGCAGCGCGACGCCCGCGCCTGGATCGCGGCCCATTAACTTATTTCAGCGGTGGCACCGGTCCGCGGTTCGGAGCTGGCCGGCCGAAAAGACGCTGCTTGGAAGACGACGTAGGCGGGAGCGCTGGTTTCTGCTCATCATTCGTTGGTGTAGCGGTCGAGCATGGTGATGCCATGATCGCTGTCGGTGAGGATTGTCCCGCGATGTGGCGAGGCGACGAAGATGGCGCGGTGGACCCGCAGCGACTTGCCCTGCGTGTCGAAGCCCGCCGCGCGTTCGGTCAGCTCGCGTCCGACCAGGCCGCCGCGGCTGTGCGTGACGATGTCGACATCGAGATTGGCATTGGCCGGCAGCAACGTGAACAGTTGCTTCACGTTGTCCGAGGGAGAGTGATACAGGCTCGGATGATTGAACGCGAAGATGCGGTTGCCGTAGATCGTGCGCAGCGCCGCGGTCGCTTCCGGCGAAAGCTGCGCGAAGGCGCCCGGCGCGGTGCTGAAGGTGCCGTGCAGCAGCAGCGCAGGGCCCTTGGCAAGTTCGTCCCAGGCCGGCGGCGCAGGATCGTCGAACGGAAAACGGCGTAGCTGGTAGGGATGGTGCGTATTCTCCCAGCGCTCGGCGGCGTACAGCGCGCCTTTGCCGATGAGGTCGCCGGTCGCCCAAGCCAGAACCCGCACCAGCCGGCGGCCGAACTTGGTGAATGGTCCGCGCGTGCCGGGTTCCGCGTCGGCTTTCGGCGGCAACGGCTCGCTCTCCAGCGGCAACAGGAATTCGACCGGCGCGCCGTCGCCGCGCGCCGCGGTCTTGTCTTGTGTCTGCGGACTCTGGAAGATCCAGCGGGTGGTCCCGGATTCATCCGTGTAGAGCACGGCCAGTGCGGTTTCATCGCCCAGATAGGGCGATCGCAGCACCATGGCCGGTGCACCATCGGCGGTCACCGCGCCGGCCGAGCGCGCCGCCGCACCGTCAGCCGAAACGGCCTTCACCTCGATCTCGAAGACCTTCGGGCTTAACAGTCGGCGTTCTTCAGCGCATCCAGCAGCCGGGGCTCGTGCGTGCTGCCGTCGGCGCGGCTTGCGCTTTCGCCCGGCGTCATCTCGGTGATCGTGCCGTGCAGGCCCGGGGCTTCGAGCGAGTAACCTCCGGGCGCGATCGTGACCGGCGTCGGGCTGCCGTTAAGCGGCGTCTGGTTTGCCATCTTGCAATCCACGGCGATCTCGCTGGTTGCCTTTGTCAGCCGAGCCGAAACGCCCAGAAGCAATTCGAGCGGGATTGATCGATTCGACGGGAGCAGGGCAGAGTGGTGTTCGCTCGTATCTTTGCTTTCGCCGTTTTAATGCAAATGCCTGCGATCAGCGGCGCTGCCGGTCGAGCACAAGCGTTCTCACAGAGCAGGAGACCACGCCTCCGGCAGCAACTCATAGCCGTTCCCGCGCCTCACGATATGGGAGAAGCCGGGAAAGTGAACGTGCATCCCGGCAATCAACATGCGATCGGTCGCCGCCATATCGAAAACACGGCGCCGCATCTTCACGGCAGCGTCCGGATCGCTGTCGAAATCCAATGTAACGTCGGGGTTCTGCGTCTGAATCTCGGGAATATGGACGGTGTCGCCCCAGATCAGGAGTTGCTCTCCTCCATCCGCGATCCGGTAAGCCGTATGTCCCGGCGTGTGTCCCGGAATAGGAACCGCGGTCACGCCGGGAAAGACTTCGCCCTCGCGAATAGTCCTGAGCTGCTGACGGTATGGTCCCAGTTGGCGGCGGGCGGCCTCGAAATAGCGTATCCGCTTGCGTTCCGGCGCGGCTGCCATCGCCTCGTCGTCATTCCAGTGCCTGACTTCATCCTCATGGATCAGAAGCTCGGCATTGGGATAAATACGGCTGCCGTCGGGGTCGCACAGGCCATTCGAGTGATCCGGGTGCATGTGGGTCAGCAGCACCGTATCCACCTCTGCCGGCTCCGTGCCTGATGCCCGCATATTGAGCACGAGTTTTCCAAGTGTCGGGCCCATCGAGTCGCCCGACCCTGTTTCAACTAACGCCACCCGATTCTTCGAGTGGATCAGGAATGCGTTGACAGACAGGCGCGGCGGGACCGGTCGAAAGCATTCGGCAAGACGCTTGTCGATCTCCGCACGGGAAATTCGCTGGAGAACACTGACATCGGCATCGAGATAGCCGTCACTCAAGGCAGTCACGACGATATCGCCGATCCTGCGCCGGTAAACGCTCGGCACCTGCTGCTCGGGGATCGCGCCCATTTCAGACTCCCGTTAGTTCAAGGCATAAATCGCATCGGCCTGATAGCCAAAGCAGCGAATGCGGGCGACCAGGCCGAAGTTTTTCTTTACCGCGGTATCGAGCCTCGCAATGAAGTCGGCCATCACCTCCGGAGGGCGGAATGTTTCAAGGCGATACTTGATCTCGACATAAGCTTCCCGCCCCCGTCCTTGCGGTAGGACGGGGACGAAGATGATGTGCACCTTGTCCTGCGCAGCCTTCAACACGCCCGTGCAAAGCTCGGTGCATTCGTCGGTAAACCGGTCGAGCGCATCGCCTGCCGGCATTCGCGTGTCAGGAATGAAAAGCGAGACGTTGGGCATCAAGTAACCTCTCAAAGCATCGAGCAGCAGGCTAATCGACCGGCAGCTCTTTCCCCTTGGTTTCCGGCAGCGCCAGTATTGCGAGCAGAACCAGTGCATACGACGCGGTCGTAAAGACGCCGATCGCCGTAGCAAGCTCGATCTTCTGGCTGAGAAGGCCGACCAGGGCCGGAAACAATGCGGCGACGGCTCGGCCGAAATTGTAGGAAAAGCCCATGCCCGTCCCGCGTACCCGAGTCGGGAACAGTTCGGCGAAATACGAGCCCAGCCCCGCGAAAGTGCCCGCGTAGCAGAAGCCGATCGGGAAGCCGAGGATCAACATCCACGAATCGGAGATCGGAACGAAGGTATAGACGGTCACTGTAATCATCGCGCCGATCGCGAAAAGGGCGAAGTTGAGCCGGCGTCCGATGGCGTCGGTCAGGTAAGCGCCGGCGATATAGCCGAAGAATGCCGCGACGATGATGACCGCGAGATAGCCTGAGGTGTTGAGCACGGACAGGCCGCGAACGGTCTTGAGATAGGTCGGCAACCATGTCGCGATGGCGTAGAAGCCGCCCTGCACGCCGGTCGCCAACAGCGATGTGAACACCGTGACATAGAGAACGCGGCCTGAGAAGATATCCAGCAGCGATGCTTTCGTCTTTGCCTCTTGCGCCGAACGGACGAACACCTCCGGCTCGGCGACATATCGCCTGATATAGAACACGAAGAACGCGGGAAGGACGGCGATAAAGAACAGGGCCCGCCACGCGATCTGCTCCGGCAACAGATAGAAGGTCAGCGCATAGATCAGCGCCGCGAGGCCCCAGCCGATGGCCCAGGAGCTTTGCACGAAGCCCAGCGCCTTGCCGCGATGCCGGGCCTGGACGATCTCGCTCATCAACGCCGCGCCGATCGCCCATTCGGCTCCGAAACCGAAGCCCTGAAGGGCGCGCACGATCATCAGTTGCTCGGATGAATTGGTAAATCCGCTGAGACAGGTGAAAAGCGTGAACCAGCCGATGGTCAACTGAAGCGTCAACACGCGCCCGTAGCGGTCGGCGATCAGTCCGCCGATCCAGCCGCCGAGCGCGGAAACCAGAAGGGCGACGGTGGCGATCAACCCCGCTTCCGCGCGACTCATCGCCCACAGCGATATCAGCGTCGGCATGACGAAGCTGTAAAGCTGGATATCGAGCGCATCGATGCCGAAGCCACCGAACGTCGCCCAGAAGGCGTGCTTTTCCTTGCTACTTAGGTTGCCGAACCAACCCTTCGCGGCTGAATTGTCAGCCACTGTCGTTCCCGTCCCCGTCATGGTGTCCTCCTGATCCAGCGTCTCATGGCAGAGCGGAATCGCGCCGGCCATGAGCGTGGTTGTTAATATTTGCGGATGAATGGATCGGGCATCTGGAGATCGCTCGAAATCCAGACGCTCTTGACCTCAAGATATTCCTTGACGGCTTCGACGCCGCCTTCACGGCCCAGACCGCTATCCTTGTAGCCGCCGAACGGCGTCGTGAAGCTGGTCGAGCGATAGTTGTTGATCCAGATCGTGCCAGCCTTCAGCTTTTCGGACATCAGCATCGCCCGCTTGAGGCTGCGCGTCCAAACGCCCGCGGCAAGGCCGAACCTGATGTCATTTCCAATGCGAATTGCATCGTCCTCGTCCTTGAATCGCAGAACGGCAAGAACGGGTCCGAACACTTCTTCCTGCGCGATGCGCATGTCGTTGGTGACGTCCAGGAAGATCGTTGGTTCGACGATACGGCCCGCACCGTAATTCGGACCGGTCAACGCCCGGCCGCCGGCGACACAGCGCGCACCCTCGGCCTTGGCGATCTCGATGTACCTCATCACCTTGTCGAACTGCGGCTTGGTCGCGACAGGGCCGACCTGCACGCCTGGCAGTCGCGGATCGCCTGCCTTGGCGCGTTTGGTGACTTCGGTGAGCTTGGCGACGAATGCGTCGTGGATACCGTCCTGAAGCAACAGCCGGGATCCCGCCATACAAGTCTGACCGCCGGCGGAGAAAATGCCGGTGATGACTCCGTTGACCGCCTGATCGAGATCGGCATCATCGAAAACAATGTTCGGCGACTTGCCGCCCAGTTCAAGCGAGACGCGCTTGAGGTTCTCTGCTGCGATCCTCGCGACGGCGCGGCCGCCCTGATCGCCGCCGGTGAAGGCGACGCGGGCAACGCCGGGATGACGGACGAGCGGCTCGCCCGCCTCGTCCGGAAAGCCGGTGAGGACGTTAAAGACCCCCGGCGGGATACCCGCTTCAGCGACCAGCTTCGCCAGTTCGAACATTGACGCGGAGGTGAATTCCGACGGCTTTGCGATGAACGTATTGCCGCCGCAAAGCGCGGGAGCCATCTTCCATGCCGTCAGAAGCAGCGATGAATTCCATGGCGTGATCGATGCCACGACCCCCATCGGTTCGTATTTCGTGTAGTTGAACACCTTGGGCTTGTCGATCGGGATGACAGCGCCCTGGATCTTGTCCGCGAGACCGGCGTAGTAATAGAAATACTTCGCCATGTAACGGACCTGGCCCATAACCTCGCTCAGCAGCTTGCCGTTGTCGCGTGCCTCGACCTCGGCGAGGCTTGTGGCATTGTCCTCGATCAGCCGGCCAAGACGATGCAGACACATCCCGCGATCGGTGGCTGACATGGTGCCCCACGCCCCGTTCATGGCCTGCGCAGCCGAATGCACCACCCGATCGACGTCATCCGAGTTGGCGCGCGGAATTTCGGCCCACGCTTCACCCGTGAAGGGGTCTTCGGTCTCGAACCACTTGTTCGAGAGCGGATCCTGCCAAGTGTTGTCGATGAATAGCTGATATTTAGTGTGCATTGAGGAGCTCCTGATCGGGAGCACCCTAGAGAGGCCGGGACCCAAGCCTCAATAAACGCGGTGGCAGTGGTCTGTGACGGAATGTTAAGGCTTACGGTGCCGGTACCGCTTTTGAATGGTCGTCGCGCTTCCGCGTATAGGCGCTCGACTGCTGCACCAGCCAATCAAGAAATGGCTTTAGCGGCCAGGAGCCATATTTGTCCTCAGGACACACAACGCAGTAGCGCTTTTCTCCCGGTACATGATGATCGAACGGAATGACAAGGCGACGGTCCTTGAGTTCCTTCGAGATATAGAACCGCGGCACCAGCACGACGCCAAGGCCCGCTACGGCGGCTTCGATGGCCATCGAGAACAGGTCGTACTGGCTCCCCTCCATGGGATTGATGCCGGTGACGCCGACATGATCCCACCACTTCAGCCAGGCATCGAGTCGGCCGCGCTTGTGCAGCAGCGGCAGCGACTTCAGTTCGTCGAGGCTGAGCTTGTCGCGACCGCCCGTCAACATCGGGCTGCACACCGGAACGAGTTCTTCGGCAAACAGGTCTTTTTTGATCATCCCCACCCAGGCCGGATGATCGTAATGGATCGCGGCATCGAATGGGCTATCGACAAACAGGAACGGCTCGGGCCGCTCGCTCATGTTGATGATGATGCCGGGATTCCTGGCATAGAAATCCGGCAGTCGTGGAATGACCCATCGATTGGTGAAGGTGGGAATCACGGCGAGTTCGAGGACGCCGCCCTCCGCCGGCCGGGCCAGCAAATTCAGCGTGTCGCGCTCGATGCGATCCAGATCGTCGATAATCCGGTTCCAGTATTCGCGTCCTGAATGGGTAAGGTGGATGCGACCTTTGACACGATTGAAAAGCAGCAGCCCGAGAAATTCCTCGAGACGAGCGATCTGCCGGCTGACGGCTCCCTCCGACATTGAAAGCTCATCGGCGGCACGCGCAAAGCTTTCATGACGTCCGGCGGCCTCGAATGTCAGCAACGCGTTGACGCTCGGAATTTTACGACGCAACCAATATCCTCCGCAGCCCGCCTAGGCATTGCGAGCCTGGCCATGCGGGGGCCTATCCGACGCACGACATCGAGTATGGGGTGTCAAAGCATCCCACATTCCCGTTTCGCTCGCAATTGCGAAGCAATCGGGCGGGAGACGGCCAGGTTCAGATACCTTCCCTTGCATATACTGCCATTTGGCAGTATATATACTGCCAGATTGAGGAATTCGCCATGAGCCATGCAATTCGACCCGCTATGGACTCGGGGCAGGTTGCCGCGATTCCTAACCTGTCGGACGCCGGAACGCGGGAGCGGCTGACGCCGGCCGCGGTCGACGGCATCGTTCGGCTGGCGGAGATTTGGCGGCTAACCAGTGCCGAGGTCTGCGCGCTGCTGGGGGATGTGTCGGAGCGTACCTGGTTTCGGATGAAGAAGGGCGAGTGGTCGGGGACGCTGTCGCATGACGCGCTCACGCGGGTCAGTATCCTCGTCGGCATTTTCAAGGGATTGCGGCTCTTGTTCTCTGAACCGCTGTCGGACGATTGGGTGCGTCTGCCCAACAAGGGACCGCTGTATGGCGGTCGCCGCCCGCTCGATGTGATGATCGAGGGCGGAATCCCCAGGATGCTCGAAGTTCGACGACACATCGACGCGTTGCGCGGTGGCCTGTGAATGGCGCCGCCGGCGACGTCTGATCTGACCCAGCGCGATACGGTGCGGTTGATCTCGACCGGCCGCCTCAAAGATTCCGTGTTGCTGCCGCTTGCAGTCAACCACGGTGCCCTTGAAGATCTCGCGGCGCTCGAGAGTGCCACGAACGGGCGGCTGCAAGCGCAGGAGATCGGTCTTCCCAACCTCGATCCGCGAGAACTCGTGTTCGGGCGCGCGGGTTATACCTTCATCAACGCAGCCTTTACGCACACCCGTCCTGGCGGCAACCGGTTCAACGACGGCAACCGGGGAGCGTGGTATTGCGCCTTCGAACCGGACACGGCAATCAGCGAAGTCTCATATCATCTCACCCGCGAGTTGGAAGCGATCGGGCGTTTTGAAAACGTGACCGACTATGCGGAGTTGATTGCCGATTTTCTTGGAGCGTTTCACGATTTGCGCCCTGCCGAGTTTGTTGCACATGCCGCGCTCAATGCCGATCCGGCGATCGCATATCCCGCCGGCCAGGCCTTGGCGAGGCAGCTTCGCAAGGATGCTGCAAGCAACGGCATCATCTATCCATCGATCCGGCGAACGGGCGGGACATGCCTCGTGGCATTCCGTCCCGATCTCGTGCAAAATTTGCGGCAAGGTGGAATCTGGCGGCTCGAATGGCAGGGCACGCCAACGCCAACCGTCACGCCGCAAGGGCGATGACTTTGGCGGGTGCGCGGCATCTCAACCTTCAGCCCGCCCCCAAGCTATCACGATGCCGCAGTCGCCGCGGCTACGGCGGATGTGCGAAGCCGTGCTCACCCCCGCCATGCGTACCGATCCCGACTATTGGGCCGCGCGCACCGGCATGAGCAGGCGCACGCTCATTCGTCGCGCCGCCTCACGCCGCCGTTGTCTGCTCCGAGCGCCGATTCCAGGCAAAGCCGAGCGCCAGCATCGCGATCATCGCGAGTTGGGCGATGATCGTTTCGCGCGTCGGATAAACGCCGAGGAATTCATTGCGCGGAAAGCCGGGCCACGGCGTGATGGGAAGATAGCCGGCTTCCTGGAGCGCGCCCGTGCCCTTGCCGATCAGCACGACCGCCAGCACCGCGATCAATGCCGAACTGTAAGCAAAGAACTTGCCGATCGGCAGCCTGCGGCTGTAGCGCATCATCACCAATGCAATGACCGCCAGCACCACGATTGCGGCCGCGCCGCCGGCGACAACCGCGCCGCCATTGCCCTGGCTCCAGATCGCCGCATAGAACAGGATCGTCTCGAATACTTCGCGATAGACGACGACGAAGGCCAGCGCGAACAGGAACCAGGCCGAGCGCCGGTTGAGCGCGCGGCCGAGCTTGTCCCGGATGTAGCGTTGCCAGACCTCGGCGTTGCTCTTGCCGTGCATCCAGATCCCGACCCACAACAGCACCAGCGCCGCGAACACGCCGCCGAACCCCTCCGTCAGTTCGCGGCTCGCGCCGCTGATGGTGACAAGCCAAGTCGCCGCCGCCCACGTCGCAGCCCCCGCAACGAGCGCGGCGACCCATCCGCCGTGCACATAGGGCAGCACGTCGCGCCGATCCGCCTTGGCGAGGAAGGCGATCATGGCGATCACGATCAGAAGCGCCTCAAGGCCCTCGCGCACCAGAATGGTGAACGAGGCGATGAAGGCGGATGCCGTCGACGCTTCGCCTGAATCCAGTGCCCTTTCGGTTTCCGCGAACAGGCCGTCGAGCGTGGCGACGCGCTCCTTGACCGTCTCGACCGGCTCGCCCCTGGCAATGCCGGCGCGCAGGTTCGCCATCGCGCCCTCGACGCGGATCATCAGTGCGTTGTCGTGGGCCGACAGCACGGCCTCGACGGGTTCGAACCCGTCCAGATAGGCGGACAGCGCCAGATCGGTCGCGGCCTTGCGGTCGCCCCGCGTGTAGGCTGCGAGCGCTTCGTTCAGCTTCGTGCGCGCCAGGGCCAGCGTGCCCGTCGTCTGCGCGGCAGCAGCCTCCGGATGGCGGCGCAGATAGGCGATGAGCTGTTGCGTCTTGTCCTCGCCGATCTCGGCGGCCAGCGCGGACGGCATGGTGCCGGCCAGCTTTTCGAGATCGAGCCGCTTGCGCAGATCGGCGTCGTTGTCCCACAGCGCCTTGCCGCCCGCGGCCTTGCTCTCGGGGTAAGCGAGCGAGCCGGCATAGAAAGCGAGCGCCCAGCGATCTTGCGGCGGCAGGTCGGCGAAGCTCGCCATGCTGGTGCCGTCGAGGCCCTGTTCGATCACCTGATAGAGCGCGAAGACGCTGCGCTCGCGCGCCCTTGCCTCGTCGGTGAAGGCGATCGCCGGCGGATCGAGGTCTTTGGCCTGCGGGCCGTCGGCGTTGCCGGTGACGCCGTGGCAACTTGCGCAATTCTGCGCATAGAGCGCCGCGCCCCGCGCGATGTCCGGTGGAATCGTCGGCGCGAGAGGAACCGGATAGGCCTTGATGAGATCGGCCGCGAGGCCGCGCGCGGCTGTCGCGATCGCGGGCGCCGGCGATTTGGCGGCGATGATTTTTTCAAGGCTGGCGGCCTGCTTCGAAAGATCGTCCTTCGCCGGCGAGGCCGGAAGCTCGCCGATCAGCTTGGCTGCGGTGGCCGAGAACTCCACCATCTCGTCGAACTCGGTCTGGTTGACCACCTGTCCGTTCTGGACGGCCTCGGGATAATCGACGGCGATATAGTCGAGCAGCCGCCACGCCGTCTGCGCGGACGTCGTTTCGGCCGACGCCGGCGATGACAGCGCGAGGGCGACCATCAGCGCAAGCGCAACCGCAACCGGCCAAATGCGGTTACGGCGCGTCCGCAAAACGAGAAATGACTGCGCTCTGCTCAACCACGACGTGGCGCCGGTTGCCGGGCCCATACCATTCATGCTCATCCGCTCGCCTGTCTATTTCGTCCCGATTTGGACGGCTATCGCAACGATAGCGAACGTTTGGGCAGCAAATAGCCGAAAATCAAGTCCTCATCGGATCACATTGCGAGAGCCGTCGCATAAGCTCCGCACATGCAAGCGGCGGGAGGGGGAACTCCCGCCGTGCGGGTGCTGGCGTGATCGTTCCTGAATGAGTGCGCGTCAGAACTTGTACGTCATGCTGAGGGTGATGCTGCGTGGTATGCCCCAAGTGTAGCCATTATACCAATCGTAGAAGGTATAGTATTTATTATCGAACAGGTTCCTGATGTTGAGCGTGGCCGACAGATTGTTGGTGAACCTGTAGCTCGCCATCGCATCCACCACCCAATAGCCCGGCGCGGTAAATCGCACCGTTCCATAGGCCGGGTTGGTGAGATTGGCCCGGCCTTTTGCCGAGACCGACAATCGGAATGATGCGGTCTCGAACTTGGCCTTGTAGCCTGATTTGGCGGTGCGCGCGACCCATTCGACGATGGTGTCGAGATCGCCATGCAAGGTGATCTGGAGGTCGCCGCGCTTCTCGCCGGGGCTGATGACGATGCGGTCGATGACTTGGCGGAGCGCCTCGGCAGCCTCGCGGGCATCGTCGGGATGATTGAGCGCTTCGGTCAGGCGCTCGATCCTACGCCGGTAGAGGTCGCCGATGTTGGGGTGAATGTCGGGCAGATCGACGGGGGCCTCCGACAGCCGAGCGTTGAGTTCGTCTTGCTTGCCCTCAAGCTCGGTCAGCCGCGCCGACAGGGCGCGATGATAGCCGCCTTGCTCGATGACGCGGACGATCTCGGCAATGGCCTTCTCGGTGTCGGCAAGCGCGCGCCGGGTGGTCTCGCCCGACGTGCGGCGCTCGCGGTTGAGGCGGTTGGTTTCCTTCGCGTAGGCGCGCATGGCTTCGGCGGCGGCCTCCGGCGCCATCAGGCTGTCGCGCAGACCGGCGAGCGCGCGAGCCTCCAGCGCCTCGCGGCCGATGGTGCGAGCGTTGTCGCAGCCATTGGACAGTACATGATTGGTGCAGGCGTAGCGGTCCTGGCCGCGCCGGGCATAGGAGCCGTTGCAGCATCCGCAGAACAGCAGGCCGGACAACAGCGTGCGCGGCCGGTGTGTGGCGTTGAGACCGCCATTGGCGGCGACGCTGCGGCGGATACCCTCGCGGGCACCTTCGATCTGTTTGGTATAGAGGCCGGTCAGTTCATCCTGCCGCGCCTTGGCGGCGTCCCATAGCTCCTGCGGCACGATACGAAGCGCGGGGACATCGGTGCGTATCCACTCGCTCTCGGGATTGAGGCGCAGGACGCGGCGGCCGGTGTCCGGGTTCTTCATCTGCCGCTGCCGGTTCCAGCGGATGACGCCGATGTAAAGCTCGCAGTTGAGGATGCCCGAACTGATGGCGCGGTTGCCGCGGATCGTCGTATCCGACCAGCGCTTGCCGGACGGGCTCGGGATGCCCTCGCGGTTCAAGTCTGCTGCGATCTTCTGCGGCCCCTTGCCGGCGACATACTCGCGGAAGATGCGCCGCACGATCTCTGCCTGATCTTCGATGATCTCGCGTTCGCCCCGGATCGGCTCGCCGTTCGTGTCCAACGTCTTGACGACGCGATAGCCATAGGCGTTGCCGCCGCCGATCTTGCCGGCCTCGACACGGCCCCTGATGCCGCGATGGGTCTTGAGCGCGAGGTCTTTCAGGAACAGCGCATTCATCGTGCCCTTGAGGCCGACGTGAAGCTCGGTGATCTCGCCTTCCGACAGCGTGACAATGGAGACGCCTGCGAAGCGCAGCCGCTTGAACACGGCGGCGACATCTTCTTGATCGCGGCTGATGCGGTCCAGCGCCTCGGACAGCACCATGTCGAAGCGGCCCGCCTGGGCGTCGGCCAGAAGCTCCTGAATGCCGGAACGGATGAGCGATGCGCCGGAGATGGCGCGGTCGGAATAGCTGTCCACCACGGTCCAGCCCTCGCGCGCGGCGCGCTCGCGGCACTGGCGCAACTGATCCTCGATGGAAGCATCGCGCTGGTTGTCGGACGAATAGCGAGCGTAGAGCGCAACACGGGGCATGGTCATCTCCGTTCGATCAGTCTTTGATTGCATCCTCCGGCGTCGGCATTGAGTCCGGTGCCCTGTCCAGAAGCCTCGTCAGATTGCCGCGCTTCGCCTTGCCAGCACGCGCTTTCAGGAAATCGCTGGCCGTTTCCACAGCCCCGATCTTCTGCGCCACGGCCGAGACGATCCACTGATTGAGGGACACGCCATCCTCCATGGCAAGGCGCGCCGCCGTCTCCTTGAGCGACTGCGGTAGTTGTAGCGGGTATTTGTAGCGTTGGGCCTGCGTCATGTATTCAGTCTCCTGACGATTTCTCCCGGTGTTGCGATAGTCACGCCAAGCGTCAACGCCGGGCGGAAGTCCTTGACGTTATGCGTCACGATGGCCTCGGCCTGTCCGTTCAATGCGGCCTCAAGCACCATCTCATCCGCGACATCGGACAGCATAGGTCGCGTCCGAAACGAGATATCGACGCCCTCGGATACGGCGGCGAGCGCGCTCATCACCGAAGCGACATCCTTCAAACTGTGACCCGTCGCCTTCCGGGTTTCCTCCCGGCTCAGCACCGCCTCATACTCCAGAAACAGCGCCGTCGAACAAAGCGGCGTCACCGTGCCCCGGTCAACGAACCGGAGAAGCAGGTTGCTCGCCCCGTTGCGGCTGCGGAACGCCGCCACGATCACGTTGGTGTCCAGAACCAGCCTCATCGGAAACAATATAGTGACATCTCATAAGATGTCAACGATTTGGGATGCCAAGAGCGATCACGGACCTCGCGACCGCGAATGGATCAATCCTCATCTTCGGCCTCCCGCCCGGTCTCGTGCTCCGGCTCATCGCCGGATTTCGGGACGTTGTCATTCGCGGCGATGCGCGCGGCAAAATCCTCGCGCGCGATGCGGCGGCCGATGATGCGGGCAAGCTGGAGAGCTACCTCGTTGACCTTGCGCAACGACTCGGGATCGGGACCGTCCGTGCCGTCGTTATCGTTGGCCGCGACGGGATGCCGCTCAGAATCGGGCGGGTCAGCCGGCATCATGGGGGCCCGCCTTTCCGCCGGGGTCTTCGTTGTCATTGACGGCGCGCCATCCGACAGGGTTGGCAACCCAGCGGTTGATGTCGGACTCGCGCCAGCCAGCACCATGGACGCTGATCTTGATCCGGGGTGGGAACGTGCCCTCAGTGATCTTGCGATAGATCGTGGACTTGGACAGCCCGGTCCGAGCAAGGACGGTGTTCATGCGGACGATACGATCTGGCTGGTGCATGGTCGCGCTGCCTCCTGCTGACTGTTCTTGAGGGTTTCCGAGACCAGACAGAGCAATGATTTATCGTTGTGCAAGAGATATTTTCTCGTCGTAGTGCTGCGGCGTAGAAACGGCGGCAAATACTTGCAATCGGCGGAATCGTTCCATGTCGCCCAACACGGCGCGCCGCGATTTTCGGGCGACGGCATGACACTAAATCAGAGTCCGATTCCCCGTCCTCTGCCGAGCCCGTGACTGATGGCAAGGTCGCGGCCAAGACTGTGGCCTGAGTCGAAATCGATACCGAGTTCGCGCTTCCGGCCCCGGAGCAGGGATTCCATCTGCGCATCGCGTTCGAGGCTCATCGCCATGTTGCCCATCTCCTTACGCGCGGCCTTGTAGCCGGAGTAGTCGCTTGCCGCATATTGGCGCTCGCTGGCCCGGTCGAGCTTCTGCCAGCGCTCCACGAAGCGGTCCGCACGGCGCTGCGGATCGGTGCGGATTTCGGTCTCCAACTGGAGGGCGCGAATGGTGCGGCCAGTCCGGCCCGATCCCGCTTCACGGGCGAGGCTTTCGTCCTTGGCGTAGGCGGCTTCCGCATCTTGCCAGCCGTAGGGCCGGACCTCATCGAAGGCTTTGCGGGAATCGACCAGTTCCGTCCACTGCTCCGGGCTGGCCTTGCTGCCCATGTCCTCGGTGCTGAATATCGCATCCACCGCGCGGGCATGACGCTTGAGAGCTTCGGTGCGGGCGCGACGCAGAGCTACCTCCGGGTCATCGGCGGCCTCACGGACGGGCGCTGTGGAGCCACGCCGCGTCGCTACACCCGCGCTTTCCCTTTCCGGCTGGGCTGCCTCCCTTTCCGGTCGCTGTGCCTCGCTGGCCGGCGGCGCGGCATCTACGGATGGACGCAGACCATCGAACATACTGCGCACTTTCTCGGGCACGACCTTGCGCACGATCTCGGCGACGCGCTCGCGGAAGGTGATGCCGCGCCGCTGGGCGTAGCTCTGTGCTGGCTCGTAATCTGACGCCATGTCCTTGGTCCGGTCGCGCGACAAGGTGCTTATGAGCTTGTCCTGACTGGCGAAGTCGTCACGGCCGTAATGCAACTCCATCCCGTCGCGGTGTCGCGACAGCGCGACATAGCTGCCGTGAGCATCCATGCCCGGCGTCGCCAGCACATGGGTGCGGTCCACCGTCATGCCCTGCGCCTTGTGGATCGTCGCCGCGTAACCGTGGTCGATGCGGTTGTAATCCTTGAGGTCGAACGAGACATTACGCCCGTTATCGGTGCGAACCGCCATGCTCTGCGCGCTGACCTGTTCGATGGTTCCGAGCGTGCCGTTCTTGACGCCAAGGCCGCGCTCGTTTTGCAGGAACATGACGCGATCCCCGGTGGCAAAACTGCGTTCGCCGCGCTCGACGGTGACGCGCACGTCCTCGCCGAGATCGCCCGCCGCGCGCATCCGGTCGCGCGCTGCCTCGTTGAGTTCGCGCACCTCGGCATTGGTGTGGGTGAGGATGATGCGGCTGCTGTCCGGCGACGCCTGCCGGTTGCGGTCCCAGCGGTCGATCAGATCGTCGCACGCCCGTTCGCGGGTTTCGGCTGCATGCACCATGCCGTGACTGTCATAGGCATGGATCGCATTGCCGGTCCTGCCGGTTGCCAGATCGCGGGTGGCATCCCGCTGCCAGTCCTCCCGCTGGCGGCGGACTTCGCCGATTTCCGCGCCACCGTGGCGCTCATGGATCGAGCGGAACGCCGCGCCCGCCTCGATGGATTGCAACTGTTGCGGATCGCCGACCAGCACCACCTTAGCGCCAGCTTCTGCGGCATGGGACAGCACGCGCTCCAATTGCCGCGTGCCGACCATGCCCGCCTCATCAATGACAAGCACATCGCGGTCGGTGAGCATGTCATGGCCATTCTTCCAGCCGTGTTCCATGCTGGCGATGGTGCGTGACGCGATACCCGATCCGCTTTCCAGATTCTCGGCAGCGATGCCGGACAGCGCAACGCCGCGCACCTCATAGCCCGTCGCCTCCCATGCCTCGCGCGCCACGCCCAGCATGGCGCTCTTTCCCGTCCCGGCATAGCCGACGACGATGCCCAGATCGCACCCGTCCGTGACATGCGCCAGCGCGTCGGCCTGCTCACCGGAAAGGACAAGGCCCCGCGCTTCGGCTCGTGCAAGCGCCGCTTGCCTGTCGGCGTCGTTCACCTCATGGCGCTCGCGGTCCATGAGTTCGGCGGCACGATGGAGACGCTGTTCGGCCTCGATCATGTCGCGCGTGGTGAAGCGGTCCTCGCCGCGAGAATTCTTGCCGAGTTCGACCAGATCGGGTGCATTGCGCATCGCCCCCATGACCTCGTTGAACTGCTCCATCCCGTCACTGTGGCGATGCGCGAACTTCGCCATGTCGCGGCGCGTGAACGTCGATTGCTGATGCGTGATCGCGTCGAGTGCAATGGACGGATCGGAAATGATACGCGCGCCGTTGTTGCGGGCAATCTCGCGGTGCATGTCCGCGCGGTCGGCGGCCTCGATCCCTTCGCCCTCGATCCGCTGCGCCGGTGCGCCGATCTGGCTTTGTGGTTCAAGGTCGATGCCTTGCGCTTCTAGGCTGCGATGGTCGATGCGCGCGTCAATGTCGAGTTCGGCCAGGCGTTCGTTGGCCAGCTCCGCCCAGCGTTCCCGCCAACGCTCGACCATCTGGGTCGCGTTCCAGTCCCGAGCCTTGCGGCCGAATCCATTCTCGTCCACGGATCGCATCGTGAGCATGACATGGGCATGGGGCTTGGGCATTCCGTCTTCGCCGATGTCCCAATGCACATTGAGATCGGCGATCATGCCGGAAGCGACAAATTCCGCCTGCGCGAAGTCACGGGCGAGTTCGATGCCCTGCGCCTGTGTCAATTCGCGCGGAAGGGCGAACTCGACCTCGCGGGCAAGCTGGGCGTCCTTGCGCACCTCGAATGCCTCCACATCGTTCCAGAGCCGTTCGCGGTCGCTCCATCGCTCGGGGGCGTTCTCCGGCAACAGCACCTCGGAATGGACGACGCCGCGCTTGGCGGAAAAGTCCTGCACGCGGCCAAGCCGCTCATCGCGCAGACGCGAGGCCGAGCGGTAGGCGGCGGCCGCCACCGCGCCCTGGCCGCTCTTACGGCTGATGACCTTGACGTGAAGATGATAGATCGCCATCGCGATCGGATCATTGACATGCTCAAGCGCACGTCGGAACGACGTATAAGCGCGCCCTCCCTCGAAAAAATCTCGGGATGGACCAGACCGTCGCAAGCTGTCCCGGCAACCTTACAGCATTCCGCAAGTCGCTCGACTATCATCGCTGCATTGACAATCTACGGAGACGATGATGCGCAAGCCACGGAACTTTGACGCAGAACTGAAGGCGCTTGAGGACAAGGCGCGCGACCTCAAGAGCCGCAAGGTGCAGCAGCTTGGCGAACTCGTCATCGCCACCGGCGCAGATAGCCTCGGCACCGACGAACTCGCGGGCGCTCTGATGGTGCTGGTCGAAACCAAGGACGCCGCAAAGCGGGAGGCATGGGCCAAGCGTGGGGCCGCGTTTTTTCAAGGTCGGGCACGGCGAACTGCTCCAGCAATTGAGCGCAACACTGGCGGCGCTCAAACGCAACCGCGCGGCGCGCTACCGCTATCAAGCGGCGCGCGCCCGGCGTGACATGCGCACATGGCAGGTCGAGCGCCGCAGGCGCACGCGGCATCTGATCGAACTCGGCGGCCTCGTCGTCAAGGCGGGCATCGTCGAACTGACCGGCGATGATCGGACCATGATCTACGGCGCGCTGTTCTGGATCGCCGACAAGCTGCAAAGCGAGGACGGCGAACGCGCGCGCTGCGTCTGGACAAAACTGGGAAAGATGGCGTTCGAGTTAGGGTGGCCTGCTGACGCGCACGACGTTTCACAGCCGCAGCAGGATCGGACCTGAGCGATGGCGGGCGGCGCGGAGACCCCACAATCGCAGCGCCGCCCGCCATCGCGCGGCTCGCCGCGCAAAGGCAACGGGCCGGATAGCCTCGTCTGTGGAGGTTTATCATCGACCGCCAGCTTGGCCGCGAAGTCGCGGGCGTCGTTCAGGGCGGTTCGGTATCCTGGCAGTTGGGGCGGCAGAGGGGATTGGTCTATGACTTCGCCCAACTTGTGTCCAACATTCCACTGCTCGCTGCGTAATAGCCCAAGTCTCGATTGAAGGGAGCAATACCGTTCACCCAACGTGTTCCCTCGATAGGTTCCTGCCGCACCACTTCGGTGACGGGCAACATATCTAGGTATTCGTCACCTCCTCTTGCCCGGAGGCCGCAGCGAGCGCCAGGCGCGCTAATGCCGGAAGAGATTTTGCCCCGGTTCTCTTCATGATCGCGGCGCGATGATTTTCGACGGTACGCTGGCTGATGCTGAGATCGGCCGCGATGTTCTTGCTGGGGTGTCCGGCCAGCACGAGATCCATGATCTGGTGCTGTCTCGGCGTGAGACTCGCAATGTGGTCGGTCGCTACCTTTCGCCATGCCGACAGCTTGGCCGCATCTCGGGCCTGTTCGAGCGCGCGCGCGACGCTGGCAAGGAGCTCCTCGCGGCCGATCGGTTTCTCGATGAAGTCTCTCGCGCCCGCCTTCATGGCCTGGACAGCCATCGGCACGTCGCTGTTGCCGGTGATCATGATAGCGGGCAGCCGATCACCGGCATAATGGAGCCGTTCCAATAGTTCAAGGCCGGTCATCCCAGGCAGGTAGGCATCGACCAGCAGGCAGCCTGCCTGACCGGGCCGATAGGCATCGAGGAAAGCCTCGCAGCTCGCGAAACCCTCCACGACCCGCCCGTCGGCTTCGAGCAGGTCGCGTATCCCGTCGCGGACGTGGCCGTCGTCATCGACAATGAAGATCACGGACGTTTCGGAATGCGGGGCGGCTTCAGCCCGCTGCGGCGGCGGCGGATGAAGCGCGGGTTGCGCGATGGAAAGCAGGCGCTGGATTGCTTGCAGGACGTCTGTCGTTTTGACCGGTTTGTTGAGTTGCAAACAGTCCTGGCCGGCAATGCGTCGCAAGGCATCCGTCGAAATGTCGCCCGTCAAAACAATGACCGGTATATGACGATGCAGTCTCTCTCTAATCTTCGCGGTCACGAGAAGCCCGTCCATGCCGTTCGGCAGATTGTAGTCCGCGAGGATTAGGTCAGGCTGAAAACCACCATGAATGACCAATTCCAGCGCTGCGGGACCGTCGGGCGCTGTTGCCGGACGATGACCCTCCTCCTTAAGGATCATTTCGAGGAGTTCACGCAATTCCGTGTCGTCTTCGACGACCAGGATCGCGCCGGTGTGCTGGCCGCCATCATTCGCGGGGCCGCTTGCGACATGAGGACGGTCTTCCACTGATGACACCCCGGCCGCCGGAAGCATGACATCAATGGAAAAGATCGAGCCCTTCCCTGGGCGCGAGCGGACCTGCACGGGATGACCAAGCAGGGTCGCCAGGCGCTGCACGATGGACAGTCCGAGACCGAGGCCGCGGCTGCGTTCGTGCGCGGCGTTATCGAGCTGGTGATACTCGTCGAAGATTGCGTGAAGATCCTGCTCGGCGATGCCGGCTCCAGTATCGCAGATCTCGATCCTGAGCATCCCGCCATGCCGGCGGCAGCCAAGCAGCACCTTGCCGTGCCTAGTGTACTTCAAGGCGTTCGACAGCAGGTTGCGGACCATCTGCTCAAGCAGGCGCGGATCGCTATGGACCGAAAGACAGCACGGGACAACGCGCAGGATGAGATTCTGGGCTGTGGCGTGATAGCTGAACTCATCGCGCAGCTGCTCCAGCATGTCGCCGATAGGGAAACTCACGAATTCAGGATGGACCGTTCCGGCCTCAAGCTGGTTGATATCGAGCAGCGTGTTGAGCATGCCCGACATGGCGGCGGCCGTTTCGTCAAGACGGGTCACCAGCGCCAGCGCTTCGTCCTTCTTGTGGTCGCGAATCTTCCGGGTCAGGGCGCCTTGCATCAAACTGAGGGCTTGCAGCGGCTGGCGAAGGTCATGGCTCGCGGCGGCGAGAAATCGGGACTTGGCGATACTGGCCTGTTGCGCCTCGCGCTTGGCAGCCTCCAGTGCATCGGCCGTGTGTTTGCGCTCCGTGATATCGGCGAAGGTGATGACGACGCCCTCCACGCCGTCATTCTTGGCGCGATAGGGGAGTATCCGGCGGACGTACCAAAGACCGTTCCTGGCCTGAATCTCTCGCTCGATCGGCGCGAGGGTTTGCAACACCGTACGAGCATCGGCAAGGAGAGCACCGTCGTCGGCCAATGAGTTGAGGTCGGCGAGCGGTCGCCCGATGTCGGACGGGATGATATTAAAAAGCGCTTTGGTCGCCGGGGTAAAGAAACGGATGCCGAGATCAAGATCGAGGAAAACAGTTGCGACGTCCGTGCTGTAAAGGATATTCTGGAGATCGTTCGCGGTCGTCCGCTGCCGCTCCAGCGTTTCCTGAAGCTGACTGTTGAGGGCCGTAAGCTCCTCGTTCATCGACTGCAACTCTTCCTTCGATGTGAGCAGCTCTTCGTTGGTCGATTGATATTCCTCATTGGCGGACAAGGCCTCCTCGTTGACAGCCTTCTGCTCTTCGTTCGATGTTTCCAGACTGTGGATTGCGGCTTGCAGTTCCGTTCGTGTCGCTTCCAATTGTTGCTCGAGCTCCGCGATATATGCACGATCGGGCGGCGCAACCATTCGGCTTCGCTTATGGATCGTCGCGGGACTCTCTATGAAGCAGACCAGCAGCAGATCCTCGCCTTCGATCAAGGCCGGTTGCACGGCAATCTCGAACGAACCAGGCTTGCCTTCGTGGTTCGTCCGGCCGCCCGGGATCACGATGCGGGCCTTCTCCTGGATGGCATGATGGATCGCCGCCCTGAGCTTGATCCGCAGGTGTGGGCGCACCATCGTAAGCAGATCGTAGCTCGGAGGGCCCTGGGGCACGCGTAGGTAGCGTTCGGTCGGTCCCAGGGAATAGAGCCATTCCAGCTTGCTGTTGATCAGCACCGCGGCGGGCGCATACATCTCGACGATGAGGCGGCGGCACCCCTCGGCGAGCGCGACTTGCCGTGACGGCGTTTGGCCCTGTGGCGCGCGTGCGGGGAGCCGCGCGCCCTCGGCCGATCCGAACAGAAAACCCGTCTCTCCGGGGTGGGCGCGCCCGATATGTCGATAGATGCGATCCGCCTTCGAGATGATCTCGAAGCGTCCTTTGGAATTGCCGATTGTCTCGGCACTGCCCAGCAGGAGAACGCCTCCTTCGCGCAAGGCGAAGTGGAAGAACGAGATCACCTTCTCCTGCGCCTCGGGGCGCAGATAGATAAGCAGATTTCGGCATGAGATCAGGTCAAGGCGCGAGAAGGGCGGGTCGGCCAGCACGTCCTGCACCGCGAAGACGATCGTCGCCCGTAGTTCCGGCAAAATTCGATAGCCGTGCTCGTCCTTCGAGAAGAAACGGGTAAGTCTCGCAGTCGACACTTCCGCCGCGATCGTTTCCGGATAGAGACCCTCCCTGGCCGTCGCGACGGCATCCGGGTCAACGTCGGAGGCGAAGATCTGAAGCTTGATCTCTCGCTTCGCCGCCGTGATTTCTTCGCGAAAGAGCATGGCGAGAGAGTAGGTTTCCTCGCCGGTGCTGCACCCGGCGATCCAGAGACGCAGCGGCTGATCAATGGAATGGTTGTTGACCAGATCAGCAACGACCGTCTTGGCGAGGACGTCGAACACGCCGGGATCGCGGAAGAAGCTGGTGACGTTGAT
Organism: Xanthobacteraceae bacterium; assembly: GCA_049651165.1. Taxonomy (GTDB): domain Bacteria; phylum Pseudomonadota; class Alphaproteobacteria; order Rhizobiales; family Xanthobacteraceae; genus 62-47. The sequence goes on from JBASBO010000207.1 coordinate 28,213, forward strand.
GAGCAGATCCGAGGCCAGCCGATCGAGCTCTTTTTCATCGCTTCTCAGCGCATCAAGGTACCGCTCCATGTCGTCGGTCTCGATCGACGCCATGGCCATGCGGCGCTCGATCCGGCGCCGCAGCGTGCCCTCCTTGTAGAGCCTGAAATCGTGGGCCGTTTTTTTCCGGAGCAGATCGACGATCTCTGGCAACCAATCCGGTGCAGGGCTTTTTGTGGGGGACGCCGCTGCGCGCGTGAGTGCCATTCGCCGGTGAAATTTGATGAGCGCGTCCGGAATGCTCGCCAGCGGTAGAACAAGATCGACCGCGCCGGTCAGGATTGCATTTCTCGGCATCCCGTCGAAAGCAGCTTCGTCCGGATCCTGAGCGATGACGAGACCGCCCTTTTCCTTGACGGCCTTCAGGCCGAGGCTGCCATCGGCGCCCGTCCCCGAAAGGATCACGCAGATGGCGCGTTCCCCATACTCCCCCGCCAGCGAGCGCAGCAGAAAGTCGAAGGGCAGTCGGGCGCCGTGACGCGCTTCGGGCTCAGAGAGATGCAGAGTGCCGTTGCTGACGGAGAGATAGGTGCCCGGCGGAATGATGTAGAGGTGTTGGCGTTCGAGCAGCATACCATTGGTGGCCTGCACGACGGTCATGGCGGTGCGGTGGGCCAACAGCTCCGCCATCATGCTCTCGCGGGTCGGGTCGAGATGCTGCACGAGGATGAATGCCATGCCATTGTCGGGCGGCAGAGCGCCGAGAAGCTTGGTGCAAGCCTCCAGGCCGCCGGCCGAGGCGCCTATGCCGACGATCGGAAAATCCGCTGACGCATGCGGCGGCCCACCGGCCACCAAGGCCTGCCCCCTTGAACGGCGGCGGCCTGCCTTCGTCTCCGAGGTTCCGTTTTTTCCTGGCATTGGCCTTCCCTTCGCGCCCGGCGGTCTCGGCGTGCGACTTGAGGTTAATCCACATGTTCCCGGACCGGCCGCCGTTTATCCGTAGGTAGTGTATCCGAGAGCATTCTGCCACGGCCACCGAATATCGCTAACGGGGGTCCAGCGCCCTCGAGAAGCCATACGATTGAGTAGATTCCGAGCCTGTCTGCGGACTCGCGTACTCCATATGCTTCCTTCCAATGTGGAATTGGATTCCGACGCCTGATGGCTCGGACCCTCGCGCCGACTGGCAGTGTCGCCGGGCGGTATCAACAAGCGGAGTGACGACATGGACAAGGATCGTATCGCAGGCGCGGCCAAGGAGACGAAGGGCGCGATCAAGGAGACGACCGGTAAGGCCGTCGGTGACGCGAAACTGACCGCCGAGGGAAAGAGCGAGAAGGCCCAAGGCAAGGTTCAGAACGCCATCGGCGGCTTGAAGGACGCATTGAAGAAGTAAGCGCAGGCAGCGGCCACGGACGTCATTCCGCCCCGGAGGCCTGTCGCATGTAACTGACCAATACAGACAGCTCAAAAGGAGCGACCAATGACACGTTCAATCAAAATTCTAGCGGGTAGCGCCCTCCTGGCGGCCTCGCTCGGCGGTCCAGCGTTTTCGCAGGGTTCTCCCCAAACTGTCACCCTGACGAAGGCCGACCCCGCATCGCTGGCGACGGGCTATCGGACATCTAAGGTGGTGGGCAGCACTGTCGTCAATGAAGCCAACGAAACTATCGGAACGATCGACGATCTGATCGTAACCTCCTCGGAGAAGGTGCCTTTCGCGGTGCTCTCCGTCGGGGGATCCCTGGGCGTGGGCTCGAAATACGTTGTGGTGCCGTTCAGCTCCATCCAGGTGAAAGACAAGAAGATGGTGCTGGCCGGCGCGACCAAGGACTCGCTGAAAGCGCTTCCAGAGTTCAAGTACAACACCGGCACATGACGGTCCGCGGGACACGGCGCCGCGATCGTGATCGCATGTCGCCGTGCATTGCCTTCGCGGAATTGAACAAACGAAGTCCCAGAGCTTCTGATCGGCTCTTCTGAAACGATCAACGTCTCGAGGAGTACCAGATCATGAGTACGATTCTGATCATCATCGTGGTGATCCTTCTGCTCGGCGGCGGTGGAGGCTACTACGCGCACGGCCGCTATGGCAGCGCCGGACTGGGCGGCGTCCTTGGCTTGATTGTTGTCGTTCTCGTGCTGCTATGGCTTTTTGGCGGCCTCGGTGGTGTCGGCAGAATTTAACGATCGCAGCCATCTGGCCGAGAGGCTTTCGATTGAAAAGGCTGTCCCGCTCGTTTTAGCTTTTGGTTCTTTAATAGAGACTGTCAGAGGGCGCGCGCCTCCACATCCGATCACAGGGCGATCGAAATGCCAGAGCGTGACTCCTGCATAATCTCTACATCGAGGAAGGCGTCGCGTGTTCTGGTGGTCGAAGACGATGCGTTCATCGCAATGCTGTATGCTGACCTTCTGGTGGAGATGGGCCATACAATCTGCGCGATCGAAACGACCGAAGCCGACGCGGTGGCCGCAGCAGCTCGCCACAAGCCCGACTTCATGATCGTCGACGCCGGTCTACGCCACGGCAGCGGCATGTCCGCGGTTACTGAAATACTGCGAAGTGGCTTTGTCCCGCACCTGTTCGTGACCGGCGATGACAGGGCCGTGCAGGCATCATGGCCGAACGCCGTGGTTTTGCAAAAGCCGTTTCGGGATCGAGACCTGGTGCAGGCCATTGAACGTGCCCTCAGTGTGGAACCTCCCATCTGAAAATGAAGAGCAGCAACAAACAGCGCGCCATTTTGCACGGTTATGACGAACAGCCAGCCGAGCACTGTGGGATGCGAGGCTACGACGGCGGCGCTCGCTGCATTAAAAGGTGATGTGGGTACAATCAATCTGCATCAGATTACGGCATGCACTGACAAGATCAGTACGTTAAACTCATGAGAGGAGAAGCAGCAAACCACGATTTCGTCGCCGACGACCGCCGCCACTGCGAAGCTTGCTCCTGACTAGGGCGGGGATTCTGACGAGCAAGGGACCGACTAGGGCGAATGGTTCGATGGCCGAAAGGACTAGATATCAGACAGCAGCTCGTCCTCAAGCTCTAACGGTTCCCAGTCCTCGACCGGAAACAAGGCGAACCGCTCTCCTTGTTTAGAACTCAGTCGAGACCCATATAAATAGGGTTCGTTGATTTGGCCGATATGGCTTTGCGGTGTCAGAGACCCGTCATCCTCTTTCGAATTTTCGATAGCGAGTGCATGCGCCGTCCGGCGCGGTATGTCGCTCCATTCGAGTTCTGGAATGAACTCCGAACTGACCACGGATGTACTTGCAGTTTGGAGAACGTTCCAGTCCGAATGGGCACACCGGGCACGCGGTCATTCCGTTGCCCTGCGGAGACCCGCAATCATGGCCAATCGCACGACACAAGCCATCGTCCACTTCAAGAACGCCTTCCTGTTGCCTGGCTTTGATAAGCCGCAACCGGCCGGGCAGTATCGCGTCGACCATGACGAGGAGCCCATTGAAGGCGTCTCCCGACTGGCGTGGCGCCGCGTTGGCTCATTCATCCATCTGCCAGGGATCGGCGTGCAAATGTCGACTCATCAGATGGTGCCGATCAATGCAGCGGACCTCGATGCCGCACTCGAAAAGGACAACAAGACATCATGAACACTCCAAATCTTTCCCGACGCACCTCCCGTCCTATGCGCCCTGACACCCCGACCCATCTCTACGCCTTGGGGCAGGCAGTCCGGCTAAAGGGCGGCTTCATGCAGCGGTCCCAAGGCGCCAGCATTTATCACATTACCGGTACCTTGCCGTCGCGGGGAGAGCTTCCGCAATATCGTATCCGCAACGACGACGAACGTCACGAACGGGTGGCGACGCAGGATAATCTCGAGCCGGTGAGCACTTCGTCTGGTAGCGAAGGCGACACTCTCGTCGAGAGAACGTTCGGTCATGGCTAAGGAACAGAAGCGCGGCAATCGCGAGGCCAAAAAGCCGAAGCAGGAGAAGGCCGCCCCTAAGTCAGCGGACCCGTTCGCCAGCCAAACCAGACTCGCCGCGAATACAAACACCAGGCGCGCCAAAGGCAAAGCGCGGTGGTCGTGACGCTGTGTGGCGTCGGGAATCGGCGATGAAGATCGTGATCGAGTTCTACCGTATCCGCGAAACGGACAAGGCGCACGCTGTCATTGGCCAGGAGACTGCAGACGCCGCAAATCTCGATGATGCAATCGAGATCGCGGAGCGGCTTGCAAAGACGCTCAACATGCCGCAGCAACCAGACGCCATGTCGATCAGCGATAGCGACGGAAACGAGCTTTATGTTCACAGGTTCATCCTATCGAAAACACCGGATGAAAGGTCACTACCATGAACGCTCCCGGCACGGATACCGAACCCGGACGGCATGCCCTCGCGATCGGCGTTTGGGAGAATGAAGGCGGAGCACCAGCGCCCGACACGCTTGACCATCAAGACGGTTGGAAGATCGAGGCGGATCGATCCCGGACGCTCCATCCCGTGTTCCCCCGCGTAGATACGCCTCGACTCACGATGACGGCCCTCTGGCGGTGGGCAATGAGCGATAACCGTTTGTCGCTCGCCGAACGCTACGTTAGCTGCAGAAAGGACCGCAGTGGGCTACCAACGGCCGCCTTGATGCCGGTTGTAGCCGCGTGCCAATCATGACACTGGCTTTCCTCAATCCGAGCCGGAACTTCGATGAGGCGCGCAATGCGGTTGTCTTCTTCGGTCATGACGGCATGTTCGAGATACGGTTTTTTGTCGAGATTGCGGCACTCGCAGGAGGCCAGCCACGGGGCGCGCGAATGTCGGAGACGCAATATCTTTCGGCGTTCGATGCAATGCGTGCATCCATCCATGATGTTGCACGCAAGGCGTATTCCCACAGCCGCCGCAATTCGAACACCCAGACCGCCACCGATTTCCGGTAGGGCGGTGCGATGCTGATCCGCTACGGCTACGAGATCACCCTGACCTGCACACAACCGACCGCGTTGGTGTGCCTGCTGTTGGTCCATGAGGATCGCGGGGACGACATCAGGGTTCCCGAAACGACCTTCACGGCGCCGGATGTCCCGGTGTCGACCTATCGCGACCTCTTCGGCAACCGGTGCCGGCGGCTTGTCGCGCCGGCTGGCGACCTCATGATCTGGGGCGACGCCACGCTCGAGGACGACGGCAAGCCGGACCCCGTGGTGTCCGAGGCGCGGGAAACTCCAGTGCCGGATCTGCCCGATGAATGTCTCGGCTATCTCATGGGCAGCCGTTATTGCGAGACGGATCGTCTCAGCCAGACCGCCTGGGACATATTCGGAAAGATTCCGCGTGGCTGGAGCCGGGTGCAGGCCATCTGCGACTTCGTGCATGCCCACATCCGTTTCGACTATATGCAAGCCCGCGCAACACGCACGGCGTTCGAAGCTTTCCATGAGCGTGTCGGGGTGTGCCGCGACTTCGCGCATCTGGCGGTCACCTTCTGCCGCTGCCTCAATATCCCCGCACGCTACGTGAATGGCCATCTGGGCGACATCGGTGTGCCGGTCGTCGATCCGATGGATTTCAGCGCTTGGATCGAGGTTTTCCTCGACGGTGCGTGGCATACGTTCGATCCGCGCAACAATGTTCCAAGAATTGGCCGGATTGTGGTCGCGCGTGGACGCGACGCCGCTGACGTCCCTCTCATCAATTCCTTCGGACCTCATGTTCTGAAATCCTTCCGAGTCTGGACCTACGAGGTGCAGGCGCCTCTATAGCCGTAGAACCCCGTTCGCCACTGAGAAACAAGGAGGGACTGTTTGAAATGAACGAGAGTCTCTCCCGACTCCCGAGAGTGCCGGCTGATCGGCTGACCAAGCCATTCATGCGTTTCCTTCGCATCGAGGCTATGGCAGGCGCCGTCCTGCTGCTGAGCACCCTCTTAGCGCTCGCTCTCGCCAACTCATCGTGGTCGGCTTCGTTTCTCGCCCTGTGGGATATTCATGCCGGGATCAATCTTGGTGGCCTGGAGATATCCCGGTCGCTGAAGCACTGGATCAATGACGGGCTGATGACGCTCTTCTTCTTCGTCATTGCGCTCGAACTGAAGCGGGAACTGGTGCTGGGCGAACTGCGAGATCCTCGGGTGGCTGCATTGCCTGTCGCCGCGGCGATCGGCGGGATGGTCGCGCCTGTCAGCGTGTTCCTGCTGATCGTTGGCGACAGCCCCGGAGCCGGCGGCTGGGGCACCGTGATGTCCACCGACACGGCTTTCGTGATCGGCTGTCTGGCGGTTCTCGGTTCGCGTATCCCGCAGAGTTTGCGGCTGTTCCTGCTCTCGCTTGCTATCTTCGATGATGTCGGCGCTATTCTGGTTGTAACGATCGCCTATGGCGGGACCTTGAATTGGCTGCCGCTCGGCGTAGCAGGGTTGGGATTCGTCGCCGTGGCCACGTTCGCACGCCTGGGTGTGCGCAGCATCCCGGTCTATTTCGCTATGGGCGGCGTTATCTGGCTCGCGTTCGATGCTTCTGGCATCCACGCAACCTTGACGGGGGTCGTCCTCGGATTGATGACGCCGGCGCGAAGCTGGGTGAGCGACAAACGCCTCCATGCGATTCTCGACCGGGTTATTGCCTACCCGCCCGGCGACCATTGGAGCAGTGACACAGCCGCTCGCAATGATCTCAACAAGGCCGGCATCGCGACACGCGAAGCGCTGTCCCCGGTCGAGCGCCTTGAGATGGCGCTCCATCCCTTGGTCGCGTTTGGAATCCTGCCGCTGTTTGCCCTGGCCAACGCCGGGATCCCAATGATCGCCGCCAAGTTCGACCCTACACTTACGACTGCAATTTTCATGGCATTCGTGGCGGGCAAGCCCGTTGGCGTCATTCTCTTCAGCTTCCTTGTTGTGAAATCGCATCTCGGCATTCGTCCCAGCGAGTTGTCGTGGGGATTTTTGGCAGCAGGAGGACTGCTGACCGGTATCGGTTTCACCATGGCGCTGTTCATTGCCGAGCTCGGCTTCGATGCGGCGCTTCTGAACTCGGTCAAGCTCGGCGTTCTCGGCGCTTCTGCCATATCGGCAATCCTCGGTCTGTTGAGCTTGAACTGGCTGACGTCTGCCGCCACGCGATAATGCCTTCTTCATCCCCGGACTTAAGGCGTCGGCTCTGATGTCGGACAAGCCGGGAGGGTGGTTTGAGTAGTTTCCGAGCCTGCTATCGTGATCGGTTGGAAGCTATATTCTGATTGGGATCGAATTTTCAGACGGCTCATGCAGTCTGGTTACCTGAAGGGCGCCGAGCCGGGTTCTGACGAATGCTTCTACCTCGCGAGCAACGTCCGGCGCGTCGTTATGAAACCCTGTCGACAATCGAGGCCCACGTGATGCTATGATTGGGATACAGAATGCGAATTGCTCAGATTGCGCCTCTTGCCGAAGCAGTGCCGCCCGCGCTCTATGGAGGAACGGAGCGAGTGGTGTCCTGGCTGACGGAAGAACTGGTCGCTCAAGGGCACGACGTAACCCTCTTCGCGGCGGGCGGATCGAAGACTGCCGCGAAGCTCGTGGTGGGCTGCGACAAAGGCCTGCGCCTTCAAGGCGTCGCGGACCACACAGCAAGCAATCTGGTGATGCTGGAGCATGCCAGACGGCTAGCGGAGCAGTTCGACGTCATTCACTGCCACATCGATATCCTGCAATATCCCGTGTTCCGGGATCTGGGTCACAAGCTCGTATCGACCTTGCATGGTCGCCTGGATATTCCGAATCTGTGGCCGGTTTACGGGGCCTATCGTCATATGCCGCTGGTCTCGATCTCGAACCGGCAGCGCGAGCCGATGCCGGCGAATGTCAACTGGGCAGCGACGGTGTATCACGGGCTGCCGGCCACGGTTTGCCCGTTCAATGCCAAGGGTGGTGAGTATCTGGCCTTTCTTGGGCGGATATCACGCGAAAAACGTCCCGATCGCGCCATCGAAATTGCGATCAGGGCCGGCGTCCGGCTGAAGATCGCCGCTAAGGTCGACGAGGTGGATCGAGGCTATTTCGACGAGGTGATCAGGCCCATGCTGGATCATCCCCTGATCGAGTTTATCGGCGAAATCGACGAGAGTCAGAAGAGCGTCTTCCTCGGTGGAGCCCTCGCGCTTCTCTTTCCCATCGATTGGATCGAGCCCTTCGGGCTCGTCATGATCGAGGCTATGTCGGCGGGCACACCCGTCATCGCCTGGCGCAACGGCTCGGTGCCGGAAATCATCGAGGAGGGACTCGGCGGCCTCATCGTCGATTCGATGGACATGGCGGTCGAAGCCATTGGCCGCGCCGCGACGCTTGATCGGTCAATCGTCCGGCGGTCCTTCGAACGGCGTTTCACCGTGAGCCAGATGGCCGGGAATTACGTCGCGGTCTACGAGGATCTCATCGGGAAATCGCGATCGCGGGCTGGGCGCATGGAGGCCGCATAGGCCGCCGTCTCTCTGCGAACTACGTCGCGGTGCTCCTTGGCGTCCCCTCAATGCGAGAAACCGTGACAATGCAAGAGATCGATGCCTTGAACGATATCGGCGTCGGGACCGAAGCCGCATCGGATTTTTATATCGAGCCCCAGACCTCGCTGATCGAACGCCCGCTACGCACGCTCAAGCACGGCGATATCTTCGCCGTGCTGGACAGCTATGGCGACATCGGCGTCGGCTGCGACGGCCCGGAAGGCGTGTTCCTGCGCGATACGCGATACCTGTCCGGCTTCGATCTCAGGTTCGAGAGGGAGCGCCCCCTTTTGCTCGGCTCCGTCGTCGAGGATGACAATGCCTCCCTGTCCGCCAACTCAAGCAATCCCGACATCCATCTCGGCGGCAGCCTGACAATCCCGCGCGATATCATCGCCATAGAACGCACCAAATTGCTTTTCGAGGCAGGGTGCTATGAGCGCATCGGTTTCGTCAACTATGATGACAAGCAGCGAGCCTTCAGGGTCTCGATCCGCTTTGCGGCGGACTTCCACGACCTTTTCGAAGTCCGTGGGACACGCCGCAAGGCGAGAGGCCAATTGTCCGCACGGCTCCTAAGCTCCAAACGCGTCGAATTTCGATATGACGGCCTGGACGCCATCCGCCGCTACACGGTGATGAGTTTCGATCCTGTGCCGCAAAGGCTTGAAACCGGTCTAGCGGAATTCGACATCGTGCTCGAGCCGCGCGCGAGATGCTCAATTTTCGTGAGTGCGGTTTGCGGCGAGGGTCAGGTACCCGAGCCCATGCATTTCCTGGCGGCTTATCGCGGCGCGAGGCGAGATCTGGCAAAGCTCACGCGGGGCATTGCCACGGTCGAAAGTAGCAACGTTCTCTTCAACGAGATGGCCTGTCGTTCGACCTCGGATATCTACACATTGGTCAGCCAGACCAAGAGCGGCCCCTATCCCTATGCCGGCATCCCGTGGTTCAGCACGGTTTTCGGGCGCGACGGGATCATCACCGCGATCATGATGCTCTGGATCGACCCCAGCATCGCGAAGGGCGTGCTCCTCTATCTAGCGGATACGCAGGCAAAAGCCGACGATCCAGGGGCGGACGCCCAGCCCGGCAAGATCCTGCATGAAACGCGGAACGGTGAAATGGCAAATCTCAAAGAGGTGCCATTTGGTCACTATTATGGATCAGTTGATGCCACTCCACTCTTTGTCATGCTGGCCGGCCTTTACTTCGAGCGAACCGGCGATATGGACACAATCCGGGCAATCTGGCCCAACATCGAAGCCGCGCTTTCGTGGTGCGATACGTCCGGCGATCCGGATCAGGATGGTTTCGTCGAATATTTCCGGACGACAGACGCCGGCCTCGTCAATCAAGGTTGGAAGGACAGCCATGATTCCATCTTCCATGCGGATGGATCATTAGCCGAGGGGCCGATCGCGCTTTGCGAGGTGCAGGGTTATGTCTATGCCGCCAAAGAGGCCGCAGCAACGCTGGCGCGGGTCCTTGGCAAGACGGCCCTTGCCGAGACTCTCGGCAGACAGGCCGCGGTGTTGCGGATCCGGTTTCACGAGAGCTTCTGGTGCGAGGAAATTGGCACCTATGCCCTGGCCCTGGATGGAGCCAAGCAACCGTGCCGCGTGCGCTCCTCCAATGCCGGGCATGCACTTTTCGCCGGCATCGCCGATCCCGCTTATGCCGCTCGCATCGCCGATGTGCTGACGGGATCAGAAGCGTTCAGCAGTTGGGGAATTCGCACCGTTTCGCAAGGCGAAAGCCGGTATAATCCGATGTCATATCACAATAGGTCGGTGTGGCCGCACGACAATGCGCTCATCGCGCTGGGCTTCGGCCGATATGGCCTGAAGCGGCACGCCGCCAAAGTTTTTTCCGGCATGTTCGACGCCGCGAGTTATCAGTATCTGCTACGGCTACCAGAACTCTTCTGCGGTTTCGGACGCCGGCGCCGGTGCGGGCCGATCGCCTATCCTGTCGCTTGTGCTCCCCAAGCTTGGGCGTCCGCTGCCCCGTTCGCGTTCTTGGCCGCTTGCATCGGGCTGAGCTTCGACCATGACAGGAACGAAATCCGCTTTGCGAATCCACAACTGCCTGGTTTCCTTGCCGACCTGACGATCCGCGGTTTGCGGCTTGGAACGACATGTGTCGACATCCGGCTGCGCAACGATGGCGTCGACGTGACGGTGAGCGTGCTTTCGCGAGACGGCAATGCAAGTATCGTGCAGACCAAGTGATACGGGGATCGCTGACAGTTTCAATTAGTGCGGGAATCGGCGGCGTTCGGCGTTCGCAACGGGCGGGTTTGAGGGTAGTTGGCCCACCCGAGAAGATTCGAACTCCTGACAGACGTCCTCCCGACATTCGAAAGGTGATCTAGTAAGAACATACCTAGACGAACTTGAGTTTCCAAGTAAATGCTATATCCATCCCGGTGGTTAGACCGAGATGGTGATTGAGCTATAACAAAAGTGGTTGGTAGGACAGGCTTCAAATCTCCACGACCAACAGGTGTCGGTCTCGGTCAAAACCTGCCCAAGTCTGATCCATCCAGCGCGCGCCGCCGCCTACCGTCAGACCGTCGAGCGCACCGTCGAACTTGTAGGTGGTGTAGAGCGTGAACTGGTTCGCCGGCGTGATCGTGGAGACCGGCACATTCTGTCGCTGCGAGACACTGTGGGTAAACCCGGCCTGAATCTGCCATTGCGGGGAAAGCTGGCCCGAGATTTCCAGTTCGAAGCCCTTGGTCGTCACGCCGTCCACAGGGCGGTAGGCCGGCGCTCCGGTCGGCGTCAGGCCACCCGTCGCGAGCGCATAGTTGTCCTGCTTGAGCTGGAAATAAGCGGCGCTGGCGTTGAGGCGTCCGTCGAAGAAGGCGGCCTTGAGACCGACTTCCGTATTGGTGCCTTCGAGCGGCGGCAGCGTCGCGCCTTGTTCGTTCTGTGCCGTTTGAGGCCTGAAGATGCCGGTATAGCTGGCGTAGACGGACAGGACATCGGTGAGGTCGAGGACGGCGCCGTAGTACGGGATCACCTGACCCGATTTCTTCATGTGATCCCTGTTCCCCCAGTTGAAGCGGTCCGCTTCATAATTGGCGATGCGCGCACCGAGCAGCACTTTCAGCCTGTCATGCACGTTGAGCCGCGTGGCCGCGTAGAACCCGCTCTCGTCGTGGACCTCTCTGTTGGAAGCGCGCAGCACCGACGACAATCTCGGCTGCGGGATATCCCCGGTCCAGTTATAAAAATCAGGAACGATGTTGCTGGCCCCCGGGTCGGTCGGGTCCACGTCGAAGCTGATGTTTCTCCAGTCCCGCCTCGAAATGCGGCCGCCGACGACGAGCTCGTGCTTGCGCTCGAACAGCCAGAGCGGCCCCGAGGCGGTCAGCTCCGCGGCATCGGTCCGGGTTTTGCCAGTGTAGGGGTATCGCCACAGTGTCACGCCGGTGCCATCGAGCGGATTCGGATTGCCGCCGGAGGCGGAGGCAACATTCATGTCGTAACCGTTGACCTGGCGGTTGAGCCGCAGCTTGACCCGCCAGTCATTGTCGAAGCGATGTTCCAGCGTCGTGAAGACGCTATAGGAGTCCTGTGCCCAGGTGCCCCAGCGCGCGGCGGGATTGAATGAGCGCGGCATTTCATTGAATTCGCCGAGGGTATTGAACAGCGGAATCATTCCAGCCGTGTAGCCTTTCGGAACGTAGCGCTGATAATCCGCGCCGACGGTCAAAAGCGTGTCCGGCGTCAGGTCGGCCTCGACGATGCCGTAAAACAGCGAACCCTTATGCGTTCTATAATTGAGATGGGATTCGCCGGTCTGATGGGCGGTGACGAAGCGGCCGCGCACGGTGCCGCTCTCGTTCAGCGGGCCGCCGAGATCGAGTTCGCCGCTATAATTGTTCCAGGAGCCGGCGTTGAGCGTGGTGTGGCCCTGAAAGGTCCGGGTCGGCTTCTTGCGGATCAGGTTGATGGTCGCGCCAGGCTCGCCGGCTCCCGTCATGAGACCCGTCGCGCCCTTGAGCACTTCGACGCGATCGTACATCGCCATGTCCCTGAGCGTGTCGGTGCCCGGGTAGGCATTGTTGAGATAGCTCGGCATCCCGTCATACTGAAGGCTCTGGATGGAAAAGCCGCGGGCATAGAAATAGGTGATCCCGCTTCCGGCCTGCACGGTGCTGAGGCCCGGCGTGTGATCGACGACGTCGTTGATCGACCTCAGGCTGAAGTCGTTCATCTGCTGCCGCGTCACGACGCTGATCGATTGCGGCGTTTCACGCGGGCTGAGTTGCAGTCCCGTCGCGGTCGCCGTCACGCTCGGCGTGTAGGAGCCGGTGCCTTCGGTCTTGCCGGGATCGCTCCCGGCGCCCTGCACGTCGATGGTGTCGAGCGAGATCGCGCCGGCCGGCACCGAACCGCCGGCAGTTGTCGCGCCGGGAGGCTCGATGGCGACGGTTCTCGCGTTGGTGAAACGCCAGGTCAGGCCGGAGCCTTGCAGCAGGCGACCGAGCGCATCGCTCGCCGCAAGACGACCGGACACGCCCGGCGAGCGCCGGCCCGTTGCGATTTCGGGAAGATAGGTGATTTGCAGGCCCGCCTGCTGCCCGAACGTGGCAAGCGCGCCCGACAATGAGCCGGGCGGAATATCGAATGCGGCTTGTGCGGTTTGCGCGGCGGCCTGTCCCGGCAGACCGACCATCATGAGTCCGGCACAGGCCGATCCCGCCAATGCCGCGCTCAGGAAGCGCGCCCGCAGCCGCCGCAACCCGCCGTTATTGTCAGTCCGCCCCATCACAACGCCCCATACCGTCGTTTCTTGACAGACCGCCGGTTCGATCGGCGGCGGCCCCCATCAGGTGAAACGACCGGGACGCTCGGATTTTCTCCCCTGCGGTGCTTTTTTCAGATCGGGGACACGATGGTCAGCCAGGGCGAGAGCTGACGGACCTTGCCACCATACGGGTGAATGACGGCCTCCAACGCCGTGACCGGATCGCGGAGGTCGAACACGCCGCTGATCCGTTCAGCGCCGAAGCGCGGATCCGCGATGACGATGCGGCCACGCTGCCAGCGCGCGATCCTGGCGACCACGGACGAAATCGTCTCACGCTCGGAGACGATGAGGCCGTTGCGCCACGCGGCGATCTGCCCTTTCTCGCGCTGGCCGCGCTCGATGGCGTGGGTTCTCTCGTTCAGCGCCAGCCACTGACCCTGCGCGAGCTTCTCGCCGCGAGCCAAGGCTGAGTTTGGGGCGGCGACCTCGATGACGCCGTCATGCACCGAAACGTTGAGAAAGCCGGCGTCCTTGCTGATATCGAACGCCGTGCCGAGCGCCGTCGAGGTCATGTCGTCCACGATTGCCTGAAACGGCCGCGCGCTGTCTTTCGCCACGTCAAAGAACGCCATTCCGGACAGCAGCCGGATCCGCCTGAGCGAAGGCATGAAATTCGTCTGGATCGCGCTGTCGGGGCCGAGGGTGACGACGGTGTTGTCCGGCAGGACGACGTTGCGCACCTCCGCCGTCGTGGTTTTGTAATCCGCCCTCAGACCGACAAGAACATCCGGCCCGTACAGCGCGCCCGCGCCGAGCACCGCGAGGCCCGCGAACCCGCCGGAAATCACCGTGCGGCGCGAGACGCCCAGTTTGGCGCGCTCAGTCTTGCGGCGATCGTCGAGCACCTGGCCGGCCATGCCATGGATTTCGGCGACTTCCACCCACGCCGCTTCATGCTCCGGCCCGCGCGCGCGCCAGCGTTGCACCAACTCGCGCGCAACCGGATTGGTCGGGTCGCTCTGCAAACGAATGATGAGGTCGAGCGCTTCCTCGAACAGCTTGTCGTCCTGCGGCTCTTGTTCCGTCATCCGACCGCAAAGTCCCTGTCGTCGCCTCCTGATGAGTGCGCCGAATCCGTGCTTACATTATCTAGAACGACGGCAGGGGAGCAATTTTCTCCCGGCGGCGCGGCTAAATCGCGTCGTCGTTGAGGCGCTCGCGCAGGTGCCGGTAGGCGCGGCGGATCAATGTCCACGTCCGCGAGGTGGATAGTTCAAGCTCGCCGGCGACCTCCGCCATGGTCTTTTCGCCCATCCGGTGCATCTCGAAAGCGCGGCGGGTTTTCTCCGGCAATTCCAGCATGGCCTGTTCGACGATCAGCAAACGCTGCCGGTCATAGACCACGGCCTCGGGCGAGGGCGCGGTGTCGGCGATCTGCCGGATGTCGTCGTCCGGCAGATAGACGTTCAGCGCCCGGCGCTCGTGCCGCCGGACGTCGACGGAGAGGTTGTGCGCCACCCGGTGCAGATAGGCCCGCGGATTGTCGGCGCTATTGCTCGGCAGTGCGGTCAAGAGCCGGACGAAGGCGTCCTGGGTGAGATCGGCGGCGACCTCGGGATTATGCCCGCGACGGCGCAGGAAGCGGTTAATCTCGCGCGCATGTCGCAGGAACAGATTTTGGAGATCCCACGTCATGCGATGATAGCCGTGATGCCTGTCATGGTGCCGACGCGGTTCGTGAAAGCTTCAAGCTGTTGGATGCCGGTGGGGTTCAGCCATATCCCTTAGCCGAGGCATAAGAGCTTTCAGATTTGCAAACAACGACGATGATTTAGATGGTTTCTAGGGTCATCGCGCTGTCGGTGTGGTTTAGACTCGCTCTAAAAGAATGGCCTTGCGCGGCCGGTTGTTTGCCTCTGTAAATGCCGACTGCTCAGACAGGGATGCGTAGTGTGACGTCGGCCGGCCTTCTCGATAGCGACGACCTCCTCAATTGCGCCATCGAAGCGCACTACGCCGACATCAAGGCGGCGGTGTTGCGGCGCGGCTGCGCGCGCGGTCTCGTCTCGGACATTGTCCACGACCTCTATATCAAGCTTGCCGAAAAGCCCGACGTGCTGAGGGACAAGCGTTCGCTGTGCGCCTTCCTGTGCCGCTCGGCGATCAATCTCGGCATCGATCACATGCGCCGCGCGCGATTCGAGCAACATCTGTTTTCAGGCACCGAGGCCGAGGCGCTTGCGGTTCCGGCCGGGACGGCCGCGCCCGATTGCGGCCTCGACGTGGAAGCCCGCCTTGCCATGTTGCGCGAGGCCATTGCCGAGCTGCCGGCGCGCCGGCGCTCCGTCTTCATCCTGCATCGTCTGCATCGCCTTGAGCCCGACCAGATCGCGCGAAAGCTCAACATTTCGCAGAACATGGTCGATCGGCACCTGCGGCGGGCGCTGGCGCATTGTCTCGATTGCCTGCTCGGACCCGAGTAAGAGTCCTTTCAGGAAAGACTCGCTCGTCTTTATATAGGCGAGGGGCGAGCAGGGATATCGATGACAGCCAGGCAATCGGCGCGCGTGCGCAAGCGGCATGAAGAAGCCGCCGCTTGGGTGCTAAAGAACCGCAATGGCGAGCGCAGCGAGCGGGA
Source organism: Xanthobacteraceae bacterium (assembly GCA_049651165.1). GTDB lineage: Bacteria > Pseudomonadota > Alphaproteobacteria > Rhizobiales > Xanthobacteraceae > 62-47. The sequence goes on from JBASBO010000207.1 coordinate 44,057, forward strand.
CTCCCGCGCCTTTGAGGCGTGGCTCGCCCAAAGCCCTGAAAACCGAACGGCTTACGAGGCCGCCGAACGGCTGATGGGCGAAGCCCGTACCGCCATTCTCAATGACCCGAAGCTGCGGAATTTCAAGGCCAAGCCGCGCTCGCCCACCACCCGGATCGTCACCGTCGCGTTCCTCAGCCTGGCGCTCGCAGGCAGCGCCTTCGTCTATTCCGATGGCCCGATGCGGCTTCGGGCCGACGCCCTGTCCGGTACCGGAGAAACGCCAACCGTCGAACTCGCCGACGGCTCGATCATACAGCTCAACGCCTCCTCGGCGGTCGCCTATCGATTCACCGGGCAAAGCCGAACCGTCACGCTGCTGCGCGGGCAGGCATTCTTTCAGGCGGCGAAGGATGCGCGCCGTCCCTTCGTCGTCGAGGCGCTGGGCGGGCGAACGACGGCGCTGGGAACGGCCTTCGATGTGCGGATCGATGGGCATACGACCGAAGTGACGGTGACCGAACACGCGGTGTCGGTCGCGCCCGATACGCTTCCCGAGCCTGCGGTTCGGGTCAACGAAGGCCATCAGGCCGTCTATGACCGCGACGGTAAAGTGCAGGACGTGCGGCAGGCCGACACTAATGCCGTGCTGGCCTGGCGCCGGGGCCAGCTTGTGGTCGATAATGCGTCGGTGGCCAAGGTCGTTACCGAGATCGGCCGCCATTTCGCCGGGCGCATCATCATCTCCAACTCCAACCTCGCCGCGCGCCGGGTCAGCGGCACGTTCACCGTCACCGATACGGACGCGGCGCTCGCGCTCCTGCGCGACTCGCTCGGCGTCAGCGTCATCCGGGTGGGTCCGCTGATCCTGCTGCGGGGATGAAAATTCGACGTTCCGTCGTATCCGGAGTCCCAAACCGTCTTCCTCATTCGTCACCTCATTGAACGGTTGACCGCGCGCCATCCCGGCGCGGCGGCAATCCTGTGGGGCAAAGTTCGATGGGGGAGGAGCGGGGAATGCAGCGTGGGTATCGGTCACAAGGCTTGAAGCGGGCCCGGCTGTTTCTGTTGGGAACGACGCTGCTCGCGACCTGCCTCGCCGTGCCGGCGGCCGCCCAGAATGCGCCGGCACTGTCCGCAACACGCACCATCTCCATCCCGGCCGGGCCGCTGACGCCCGCTCTGAACCGGCTTGCCGCGCAGACGGGAATGCAGGTCCTGTTCGAGGCATCGATTGCCCAAGGCAAGACGACGCGCGGCGCGCAAGGCGCATTGACGGCGAATCAAGCGCTTTTGGCCATCCTCAACGGCACAGGCCTTGTCGCACATACGACCGGCCCGAACGCGATCACTATCGTTGCGCCGTCCGCGGCCGGCACAGCCGGCGCGTTGCCGGCCGGCGCGATTCCGCTCGATACCATCGACGTTCAGGGCGAGACCGCCCGGGGCCCGGTTGACGGTTATGTCGCAAACCGCAGCGCCACGGGCACCAAGACCGACACGCCCATTATTGAAGTACCGCAGTCGATCTCGGTCATTGGCGCGGAGCAGATTCGCGACCAGAAACTGGTTTCGAAATTCGACGATACCCTGCGTTATACGCCGGGAGTCGTTGCCGCCAGCTTTGGCACGGACTTTCGCGACGACTGGTTCCTGATCCGCGGGTTTCAGGCGCAGAACGAGTCGCTGTTTCTCGATGGCTTGCAGCTTTTCTATTTTGGCTATGCCGGCTGGAAACTTCAGCCGTTCAATCTTGAGCGCGTCGAGGTGTTGCGCGGACCCTCGGCCATTCTGTACGGCGGCTCGGCGCCGGGCGGGCTGGTCAACGCCGTGAGCAAGCTGCCTCCCGCGGAGCCCATTCGCTATATCGAGGCCGGCGTCAACAATTTCGGCAACGCCTACACCCAGTTCGACTTCGGCGGTCCTGTTGCGGCGCAGCCGGGCGACGGCAAGCTGCTTTACAGGATCGTCGGCCAGGTCCAGAACGGCGGCACGCAGACCAGTTTCGTCAACGACGACAATTATTTCATTGCGCCGTCCGTGACCTGGCTGCCCGATGCGGACACGCGACTGACAGTCTTCGCCATGTCGTCCTACAACAAGACCAGAGCGCTGAACTGGTTGCCGTATATCGGCACCGTGACGAACGCTCCGTTCGGCCGGATACCGACGAACCTGTTCACCGGCGACCCTGCCGTCGACCGTTACGGGCGCGAGCAACACATGGTGAGCTACCAATTCGAAAAGAATCTCTCGGACGATGCGACGTTCCGCCAGAACGGGCGGGCCGCGCATGTCGAAGTGAATTACGCCGGCTTGTATGGAATGGGCTACGCGACCACTCCGGGCGCGGCCGACCTCGCGCGCGGCAACTTCCTTGCCGCCTCGAAAGCGACTCAGCTCAGCGTGGACAATCAGCTGGAGTATCGCTTCGCGACCGGCCCGTTCCGGCATACGGCGCTGTTCGGGCTTGATCTCAAGCACTATGGGCTCGACGACAAGGAAGGAGCCGGGCTTGCGACCGATCTGAATCTTCTGAATCCGGTCTATGGCACCAATGCGACCTATAACGGCCCGCCTTATCAGGACATCTATCTGACTCAGGCGCAACTCGGCCTCTATATGCAGGATCAGATCAAATGGGATCGTTTCACGCTGGTCCTGTCCGGCCGCAACGATTGGGTGAAGCTGCACAACAATGACCGGCTTGGGCTCCCCGTGGGCCGACAGGACAGCAGGTTTTCCGGCCGCGCCGGCTTGATTTACAATTTCGACAATGGCGTCGCGCCCTATGTGTCCTACGCGACCAGCTACAATCCGATCGTCGGCGTCGATGCCGGCGGAAATTTGCTGCTACCCGAAACCGCGGTGCAGTCTGAAATCGGCGTGAAGTATCAACCTCCGGGCACGAACATGCGGTTCGGGATCGCCTTGTTCGATCTGAGGCGGAAGAACGCCCTGACGACCGACCCCAATAACCCGTTGTTCCAGACCCAGAACGGCGAGGTGACCTCGCGCGGCGTCGAACTGGAAGCCCTGGCCAACGTCACCCGCGACTTCAAGGTGGTTGCGAGCTACACCAGCTACGATTTGTTTGTCAGCAAGGATCTCGATCCCGCGCTGATCGGCACCGTCCCGACCGCCACGCCGCGCCAGACCGCGTCGCTGTGGATGGACTATACCTTCCGGGGCGGCTGGCTGGACGGCTTCGGGTTCGGCGGCGGCGTGCGTTATGTCGGCTCGTCGTTCGCCGACGCAGCCAATCTGATGCCTGTTCCGTCCGTGGTGCTCGGCGATCTCGCCGTTCACTACGAATGGGGGAAAAACTGGCGCGCCGCGATTAACGTCGTCAACATCGCGGATACCAAATATGTCGCGAGTTGCGGCTTTCCCACCTCATGCTTCTACGGCGACCGCCGCCGCATCACCGGGAGTATTGCTTACCGCTGGTGACACGATGTCGAGATATGCGTTCAGGTAACTGATAGTCCGTCCGCAGCAAAAAATTCAATCCAGTAGGTCTACCTGCGAGAGCACGGCAACGATGGCGACGATATCTCGCCTCCAATAACGCCGTGCCGCCACGTCGAGTCTGGACCGAATGAGCGCCCATGCGATTGACATTGCCGGACTGCACGTCGCCGAACCGGGACGGCTGAAGCGGCTCGTCAGGCGCGTGGTCGGAAGCCGAACGACCGCGGAAGACCTCGTCCAGCAGACATTCGTCAAACTCATCGATAATGCGGACCACGGTAACGTCGCCGACGTTCCCGCCTATCTCGCGACCACCGCTCGCCATCTCGCGCTCAATCGCTGGCCGATCTCGACCGGCGTCTCGGGCCAAAATAATTTCCGCCGGACGATCCTCATCTGCGCGTTCTCAAGTGTCATTATCAAGAGAGGCTCACGCTTCGCACCGAACCCGGTGTCGAAACGGCTCCCTCCTTGCCAGGAATGGGCCACGCAGGACGAATCGACAGACCCGGTGGTTCTGGAGGCGTTGGAATGGTTCGTCCGGATGCGGGACGAAAAATGGTCGATGCCGCGAATAGCCTGAGTCTGCGTTGCAGACGCTGGCCGACACGCTGCCGATCCGGCTTTTGCAGGCAGGCCCATTGCTGACGATCGTCTATCCGGCTTGAACGATTCTAAAACAAATCCGTGCGCCGCCAGTCATTCGAGTTCGACATCGGTCTCGTGCCCTATGTGAGCTATTCCGAGTCGTTTACGCCTCTCTCAGGGACAACGTTTGATGGAACGCCCTTCAAGCCCGAGACGGGCACGCAATATGAGGTCGGCGTCAAATTTCATCCCAGGGGCACGAAGATGCGCTTCGGCGCGGCCGTCTACGATCTTCGGCGTCAGAATGTTACGACCGCGGATCCGGATCATCCCGGCAGGTCGATTCAGACCGGAGAGGTCACGTCGCGCGGTTTGAACTCGAAGCCGTTGCGAACTTGACCAACAACCTGAATCTGACTGCGGCCTACACCTACAACGATACCGGGGTGACAAGGAGCAACAATGCCGATCTTGGCAAGCGTCCGGCGCGGACGCCACAGCATGTCGCTTCGTTGTGGGCTGATTACACGATCCGCGAAGGCGCGTTGAATGGCCTCGGCCTTGGTACTGGCGTCCGCTACGTCAGTGCCAGTGCTGGCGATTACCTCAACACCTTTGAGACGCCGGCCTACACGCTGGTCGATGCCATGATCCGCTACGAGATCGACAGTTGGCGCTTCTCGGTCAATGCCAGCAACCTTTTCGACAAGTATTACGTTGCGGCCTGCTTCGCGTTGACACAGCGCAATATCGGCCGAGGACGGACCGTTCTTGGTACCGTCACCTATCGGTGGTAGCGCCGACCGCCGCGGGACCCGAAACTTTTTTGCAATGTGGGGTTCAAAAAGCGGGTGCTCAATCGTCTTCACTATAGAGGGGCGTCGTCGCCTGACCCTGCGGATGCCCCCGGAGGCGGGGCGGGCGGCGACGCCGCTCCGGGACAGGGACCGAAGGACAGCAGGGGTGAGCGGAACCGTATCGCGTAAGACGTCAGGCGCCCGTGTCTGGTTCGTGGTCCACGGCTGGCTGGCGCTGCCGATCTGGGCCTTTTTGTTCGTCGTTTGTCTCACGGGATCGATCGCAACCGTTAGTCAGGAGATCGTGTGGCTGGCGAACCCGGCGGTGCGGGCCAACGCGCCGACAGCGGACGCGCGCCTGCTCGGCTACGACGACATTCTGGTGGCGGTGGAGCGGCAGGAGCCGGGCGCGCGGGTGCGGTTCATTTCGCGGCCGGTGAAGTCGATCTTCGCCCTGACCGTCGCGGTCACGCGCCCCGACGGTGGTTCCGCGAGGCTGTACGTCAATCCATACACCGGCAACATTCAGGGCGAGCGCGGTTTCGATTTCTCGAACTTCATTCGCGCGCTGCACGGCTGGCTGCTGATGCCGTTCTCCGATGGCTTCCCGATCGGCTGGTACGCCGTCTCGGCGCTGGCGATCCCGCTGCTCGGCTCGCTGATCACCGGGATCGTGGTCTACAAGCGGTTCTGGCGCGTTTACCTACGTCCGCGCCTGCGCCTCGGCAAGGGCAGGCGCATCTTCTGGGGCGACCTGCACCGGCTGGCCGGCGCATGGTCGATCCCGTTCATCGCCATCATGGCGGTGACGGCAAGCTGGTTCCTGGTTCAGGCGATCCTTAGCGACAACCACATCACCATCTCGACGGCGGGCGTGCCGCCGGTGGTGGCGCGCGGCGATGTGCCGGTCGTGGCCAGGGGCGCGCCGGCGCCACGGATCACGCTGGAGCAGGCGGCGGAGGCGGTGCGGGCGCAATTGCCCGACCTGGAGCCCAGTTTCGTGCAGCTTCCCGGCAGCGCCTACCGCCACATTCGCGTCGGCGGGCGCGGTAATTATCCGCTGATATTCGAGACGGTGGACGTCAATCCCTATAACGGCAAGGTCGAGCGGGCGCGGCGCGTCTCCGACCGCTCCGCGCTCGAACTCGTCACCAGTTCGATGCGGCCGCTGCATACCGGCGACTTCGCCGGCGTCTGGCTGAAGCTGGTATATCTGGTGTTCGGGCTGCTGCTGACCACGCTGATTTTCTCCGGAATGATGGTGTGGACCAAACGCACCGCGGTCGAGACGGTGAAGTTGGTGCGCGAGCGTGCGTCACGGCGGCTTGAGCTGGAGGCGGCGGAATGACGGCGCCTGTATCCCCGTCGCGCGGTGCATCGCTGTGGCAGCGCTGGCGATTTCATCTCAGCGCGCTGGTGCTGATCGTGCCCGTCGCCTTCGCGCCGGCGTTTTTCCACGAGAACGCGCTGTTCGACGGCAAGAAGGGCCTTGGCGAGCGCGAGATCGGCGAGATCGCGGTCGGGCCGTGGAGCGTGCGGCTGGCCGAGTTCCGCGTCGTCGAACCGGATGCGGAAGGCCGCGCCGGCTATGCCAAGGAGTTTACGCTGGCGCTGTGCCCCGCTTGCGTCGATAGTGTGAAGGCGGCGTATTTGCGCGTCGGCCAGCCGCGCAACGTTCGCGTGGCGGGCGCGCTGTTCTCGGGCACGCCGTACCGGCAGACGGCCGAAATCCGGATTCCGGAGCGAACCACCGCCGATGATAAGCTGTGGCTGACGCTGGAAGGCTGGGACGGCACGCTGCATCAGGCGGCGATCCCGATCCGCGCCGCTTCGCCCGTGATGGCTGCCTGGCTTGAGAAGGCGAAGCGATGATGCGCGCGCTCTGGATATATGGATTGACCGTTGCTACCCTCGGCGTCGCATCCCTGTTCGCCGGCGCCGCGTCGGCTCATCCGCCGTTCTGTATTTGCAAGATGATCGATGCAACCACGGTCCGCTGCGAAGGCGGCTTCGCCGACGGCACGGGTGTCCCGGGTGTCGGTCTCGATGTCGTCCGTTATGACGAAAGCGTCGTCTTGCAGACGAGGTTTGCTGCGGATTCGACCGTGACTTTCAAACGGCCGGAGGGCGAATTCTATATTCTGTTCGATGCCGGCGCAGGGAACTCGTTTGACGTCGATTACAAAGACATCAAATAGGAGGGGCGCGACCATGAACGCGCCCTTGCAGATTCCGGCAGTTCGTTGGCGACATCATCGCGAGAGCCGTCAACCGATCCGCAAGAGCTTCCCGTGAGGGAGGCGCGCCGGGGGCAGCCAGCTCCGGTCTCCAGTGCCAGCCAGCGGTGACGCGCAATAGAAAGCAAAACGTATGATACGTAACATCTGGACCGCCATGGGACGCCGATCTCGCGCAAACATTGCATGCAGGCTGATCGTGGCGCTTCTCATCGGCGTGACTTTCTCGGGCGGCACATACGCACAGGACCAGCAGCCGCAACAACAACCGACCGCTTCCGCGCCGCCATCGTTTGCTGCGACTCCGGCAGCGCCGGCGCCTTCGATGCCGGCGGTGACAACGCCTGCCGCAGGCAGGGTAACTCCAACCGCGCCTGTGTCGGAGCCTGCGCCGGCATCCGGCGACACCTCTGCATCGCCGGCGTCCGATGCGACGGCGCACGATGCGGCCGTGCCGGTCGCTGCGCCACCACCTGCACCGGGTCCCGCCGTCTCCGCGCTTCCGCGCGACCTGTCGCCGTGGGGCATGTTCATGCAGGCGGACATCGTCGTGAAGGCGGTGATGATCGGGCTGGCCTTTGCTTCGCTGGTGACGTGGACGATCTGGCTCGCCAAGGGGCTGGAACTGGCGGCCGCGCGGCGGCGGGCGCGCAGTTGCGTGCGCAAGCTCGCCCGCGCCGACAATCTGGAAGCGGCACGCGCCGAGATCGCATCCGGCTGGACCGCCAAGGGCACCGTCGCCGATCTGATGGGTGCGGCAGAGCATGAGCTTCGGCGCTCGCCAAATCTGTCGGCCGAAGGCATCAAGGAGCGCCTCGCCATCGCGCTGTCGCGCATCGAGGCCAAGGCCGGCCGCGACATCGCCCGCGGCACCGGCTTGCTCGCGACCATCGGCGCCACCGCGCCGTTCGTCGGCCTGTTCGGCACGGTGTGGGGCATCATGAATGCGTTCATCGGTATCAGCCAAAGCAAGACGACAAATCTTGCCGTGGTCGCGCCCGGCATCGCCGAGGCGCTGCTGGCGACGGCGCTCGGTCTGGTGGCGGCTATTCCAGCCGTCATCATCTACAACGTGTTCGCGCGGGCGCTGTTGAGCTATCGCGCGCTGTTGTCGGATGCCTCCGGCGAGATCGTCCAGCATATCTCCCGCGATCTGGAGCGGCAGGAGCGGGGGCTGGTCGCCTCGGTGGTGTCGCTGGAGCGCGGCCGTTCCGCCGCGGAGTGACAAGCCATGGCCGTATCGCTCAAGGACCCGCAGAACGGCAGCATCGACGAGCTGAGTGAGATCAACGTCACGCCGTTCATCGACGTGATGCTGGTGCTGCTGATCATCTTCATGGTGGCCGCGCCGCTGTCGACGGTCGATGTCGCCGTCGATCTGCCGGTGTCGAACGCGCAGCCGCAGCCGCGCCCGGACAAGCCGCTGTTCCTCACGGTGAAGCAGGACCTGACGCTGGCGCTCGGTAACGACGACGTGCCGCGCAATGCGTTGCAGGCGACGCTCGATCAACAGACCCACAATGACCGCGAGCAGCGGGTGTTTTTGCGCGCCGACGGCGTTGTCGCTTATCGCGAACTGATGAACGTGATGAACCTGTTGCGGCAGGCGGGTTATCTCAAGATCGCGCTGGTCGGGCTTGAGGATACCGGGCAGGCGGCGGGAAACCCGGAGCCGGTGGCGGCGACACAGCCATGATCGACTGGCGCGACCCGGACGGCAGGCTTGGCAGCGGGGTGACTGCGGTGACGGCCCTGCGCTGGACGCTGGCCGGGCTCGCCGTCGTCGGGCTGCACGCCGGCGGGATATGGCTCGCGCTCAACTGGCC
>JBASBO010000208.1:0-4537 GCA_049651165.1 Xanthobacteraceae bacterium
GCGTTGAGGCGCAGGCGCGCGCGCCGATGCCGTCGCCGGTGGCCGCAGCCGCGCCGCCGGCGATCAAGGTCGCGAGCTTCCCCGATCTGGTGGCGCTCGCCGGCACCGCGCGCGACTTGCAGACCAAGGCGGCGCTGGAAGCCGACGTGCGGCTGGTGCGTTTCGAGGACGGACGGCTTGAGGTGGCGCTGGAGCGCACCGCCTCGCGCGCCCTGATCGGCGACCTCGGGCGGAAGCTGGAGCAATGGACCGGGCGGCGCTGGACCGTGATCGTCTCCAACGCCGAAGGCCAGCCGACGTTGCGCGAGCAGGCGACGGCGCAACGCTCGGCGCGCGAGCGCAGCGCCGAGGCCGATCCGCGCGTGCGCGAGGTTCTGGCGCGCTTTCCCGGCGCGAAGATCGTCGAGGTTCGCCACCTCGCGCCCGAACCGCCGGATGCCGATATCTCCGATGACGACGCCGAAGGAACCGACGGCGACGATACGTGAACAGCTTAGTCAAGAGGATGGGTGATGGCTGATTTTCTCGGCATGATGAAACAGGCCGCGCAACTGCAATCGAAGATGAAGGAGATGCAGGACGAGCTCGATCGCATCGAGGTCGAGGGGTTGTCCGGCGGCGGCATGGTGCGGGTGCGCATGACGGCCAAGATGGAGGTCAAGGGCATCAGTATCGATCCGTCGCTGATGAAGCCCGAGGAGCGCGAGATCGTCGAGGACCTCGTCGTCACCGCCTGCAACGACGCGCGCCGCAAGGCGGAAGCCGCGATGCAGGAGAAAATGCAGGCGCTGACCGGCGGGCTCGGCCTGCCGCCGGGGCTGGGCTTCAACTAACACAGGTTTCAACTGACATGGGTTGCAACTGACATGGCTTCAGGCGTCGCCGGGCCGGAGATCGAGCGCCTGATCCAGCTTCTGGCGCGGCTGCCGGGGCTCGGGCCGCGCTCGGCGCGCCGCGCGGCGCTGCATCTCATCAAGAAGCGCGAGGCGTTGATGGCGCCGCTGACGGGCGCGTTGCAGATCGCGATGGAGCGCATCCAGGTCTGCAAGACCTGCGGCAACATCGACACCGTCAATCCCTGCACCATCTGCACCGATACGCGGCGCGATCCGGCGATCATCGTGGTGGTGGCCGACGTCGCCGACCTGTGGGCGCTGGAACGCGCCAGCGCCATCAACGGCTTCTATCACGTGCTGGGCGGCACGCTGTCGCCGCTCGACGGCATCGGCCCCGACGACCTCGCGATCGACGCGCTGGTGTCGCGCGCCCACGCGGCGGAGGTGAGGGAAGTCGTGCTGGCGCTCAACGCCACCGTCGATGGCCAGACCACCGCGCACTACATCACCGACCTGCTGCACGACGCCAACGTCAAGGTGACGCGGATGGCGCACGGCGTTCCGGTCGGCGGCGAACTCGATTACCTCGACGAAGGCACGCTGTCGGCGGCGATGCGCCAGCGCACGCTGTTCTGAGGGTTTCGACCGCAACACGAAAGCCGTCGTCCCCGCGCAGGCGGGGACCCATACGCCGCAGCGTTTCGGCTCTATCACTTAAGGCAAGGTCATTTTACAATAATCAATGCCAGGGGTTATGGGTCCTCGCCTGCGCGAGGACGACTCCGATCCTTCCGCTCTATCCCCTTGCCGGCTCCAGCGCACTAAAATGGCCGCGCCGTTGCAGCCAGATCATCAGCAGCAGACTGGGAATCGCCACCAGCACGCTGACCACGAAGAACAGCGGCCAGCCGGTGGCGGCGGCGACGTAGCCCGCGCCCGACGACAGATAAATCCGCCCGACCGAGGCCAACGCCGTGAGCAGCGCGTATTGCGTGGCGGTGTGCAGCGGATTGTTGCACAGCGCCGAGAGATAAGCGACGAAGATCACCGTGCCGATCGCGCCGGTGAACTGCTCGACGCTGACCGCGACCGCCAGCGCCCATTGCTGCGGCCCGATCAGCGCCAGCCATGAAAACGTCAGGTTCGAGATCGCCTGCAACAGCCCGCCGATCCACAGGCAGGCGATCAACGGCACGGCGCGGGCGAGGAAACCGCCGGCGAAACCGCCAATCAGCGTCGCGGCAAGACCCAGCCCCTTGACGATGATGGCGTAGTCGTTGCGGGTGAAACCGACGTCGATGATGAACGGCACCGTCATTGCACCTGCAAAAGCGTCGGTGAACTTGAACAGCATGACAAATATGAGGACCGCGACGGCGTCGCGCCGCCCAAGGAACTCGACGAACGCGCCGACCGCCGCATCGATCACCCGCTGCAACGACGGGGTGTCGCCGGTTGCCTCCTCGGTGCGGGTCGAGCCCTCCGGCTCGCGCGCCACCAGCACGGTGACGATGCCGATCACCACCAGCCCCGCCATCACCGCGAAGCTCGCCATCCAGGCGTGCAGGCGCGGCAGGCCGAGGTGCTCGAAGCCGGTGACCAGGAACAGCGCGCCGGCGGTGGAGGCCACCATGCCGATGCGATAGGCCGCGACGTAGGACGCCATGCCGGCGGCCTGCTCGCTCTCGTCGAGGCTTTCGACGCGGAAGGCATCGACCACGATGTCCTGCGTGGCGGATGCGGTCGCGACCAGCAGCGCGCCGAGCGCGACGAAGAACGGCGAACGCGCCGGGTCGGTCAGCGCCAGCCCGAGGATCGCGGCGATCAGCAGGAGTTGCGTGAAGATCAGCCAGCCGCGGCGGCGGCCGAACAGTTTTGTCAGCAGCGGCAGCCGCAGGCCGTCGACCAGCGGCGCCCACAGGAATTTCAGCGTGTAGGGCGTGCCGACCAGCGTGAACAGGCCGATGGTGCCGAGGCTGACGCCGCTCTCGCTGACCCATACCAAGAGCGTCGAGCCCGACAGCGCCAGCGGCAGCCCCGACGAGAAGCCGAGGAACATCACCACCAGCACGCGCGGTTGCAGATAGACCAGCCACGCCGTCCACAGCCGCGCCCGCCAAGACGCAGGCGCGGGCGAAGGCGGCGGCGACGATGCTGCGTCCCGTACGGTCATGCGCCCCCTGAAGCAGGATGGGTTGAGATTCGACGGCGTCAGGCGATCTCGAACGCCGCCTCGATCTCGACGCTGATGCCCATCGGCAGCGAGCCCATGCCGACCGCCGAGCGGGTATGGCGGCCGGCCTCGCCGAACACCGCGACAAACAGGTCCGAGCAGCCGTTGATGACCTTGGGGTGGTCCTTGAAGTCGTCGGTGGCGTTGACCATGCCGAACACCTTCAGGACGTGGACGACGCGGCCGAGATCACCCAGCGCGGCGTGGACCTGCGCCAGCAGGTTGAGGCCGGTGACCCGGGCGTCGTCGTAAGCCTGTTCGGCGGTGCGGTCGCGCCCGACCTTGCCGGTGCGGAGCTTGCCCTCGCTGTCGAACGGCCCCTGTCCTGACACCAGAAGCTGCGAGCCGCGAATCAGCCACGGCACGTAATTGGCCTGCGCCGGAAGCGCTCTTGGCAGGCTCAGGCCGAGTTCGGTAAGGCGATCGTAAGGCGTTGTCATCGCGGGACTATTCTCCTGCCTGAAGTTTGCGGGGCACGGCCGCGAACGGCTCCGGCGCATGGGAGGCGGCGGGCCGCTGCGGCGCGTCCATCGTAGCATCGACGGTCGCGAAATCGAGGTCCTCGATCCGCGCCGCGCGCTTGCCGATCTTGCCGGCGGAAATCAGCACCTGCCGCACGTCCTCGCCGACTTGATCGAAGTGGCCGCCGAGCCGGCTGACGCGCTCGCGCAGCCGCTCGACGTCGCCCATCATGTGCATCACTTCGGTGCGCACCTGATCGGCGGCGTCGCGCATCCGCGCGTCCTTGACGATCTGCTGCATCACCTGGATCGCCAGCATAAGCAGCGACGGCGACACCAGCACAACGCGGGCGCGATAGGCTTTCTGCACGATGTCGTCGAAGCCGTCATGGATCTCGGCATAGACCGATTCCGACGGCACGAACATCAGCGCGGTGTCCTGGGTTTCGCCGGGAACCAGATACTTTTCGGCGATGTCGGTGACGTGCCGCGTCACGTCCTGCCGCAGCCGCTGCGCGGCCGCCTTGCGTGTCTCGTCGGAGCGCGCCTCGTGCAGGCCCGTCACCGCTTCCAGCGGGAACTTGGCGTCGATGCACAACGGCCGCGCGTCCGGCAGGAACACCACGCAGTCCGGCCGCTTGCCGGTGGAGAGGGTATGCTGGAACGCATAGGCGCCGGACGGCAGCCCGTCGCGCACGATGGCTTCCATGCGCGCCTGACCGAACGCGCCGCGCGACTGCTTGTTGGCCAGCACGTCGCGCAGCGTCGTCACTTGCGAGGTCAGTTCGGTGAGGTTCTTGTGGGCGTTGTCGATGATGCCGAGGCGCTCGTGCAGCGCGCGCAGGCTGTCCACGGTGTGGCGCGTGGTCTGTTCCATCGACTGCCCGACCCGCTGGGTCACCGAATCCAGCCGCTCGCCGACCGCGCGCGCCATTTCCGCCTGCCGCCCCGCCAGCGCCTGTCCCATGGCGTCGACCCGGCCCGCCGCCTGGTTCTGCATCTGCAAC
>JBASBO010000209.1:0-5748 GCA_049651165.1 Xanthobacteraceae bacterium
GTCATGCCGTCGGCAGCCGCACGACGAAGCGCGCGCCGGCCACCGTCGGCTCGCCGTCGGCGTCGGGCGGCCCCTTGCGGTTCTCGGCCCAGATGCGGCCGCGATGCGCCTCGATGATCTGCTTGGAGATCGACAGCCCGAGGCCGGAGTTCTGGCCGAAACCCTGATGCGGACGGTCGGTGTAGAAGCGCTCGAAGATGCGCTCCAGCGCGTCGTCGCGGATGCCGGGGCCGTCGTCGTCGACCACGATCTCGATCGCGGTCTTGATGCGGCGGCAGGCGACGCGGACCTTGCCGCCGGGTTTGGAGAACGATTGCGCGTTCACCACCAGGTTGGAGATCACCTGTCCCAGCCGCGAGTCGTGCCCCGGCACCGAGAAGGCGTCGGCGGGACCGCCCTCGAAGCGGGTTTCGACCGCGACGTCGTGGCCGAGCCGCGTCTCGTTGGCGACCGAGGTCAGCGTCGTGAGCAGCCGCCGCAGTTCGACCGGCGCGACGTCGCCGCGCTGCAATTCGGCGTCGAGGCGGCTGGCGTCGGAAATGTCCGAGATCAGCCGGTCGAGTCGGCGCACGTCGTGCTCGATCACCTCCAGCAGGCGGGCACGGCTGGTCTCGGTTTTGGCGAGCGGCAGCGTCTCGACCGCCGAGCGCAGCGAGGTCAGCGGGTTCTTCAGTTCGTGGGCGACGTCGGCGGCGAACATCTCGATCGCCTCAATGCGATTGTAGAGCGCTTCCGTCATGTCGCGCAGCGCGCCCGACAGATGGCCGATCTCGTCGCGGCGGCCGGTGAAGTCGGGAATCTCGACGCGGGTCTTGATGCGGTGGCGCACCCGCTCGGCTCCCCCGGCGAGGCGGCGCACCGGGCCGGCGATGGTGCTCGCCAACAAGAGCGACAGCACGATCATCACCACCGCCGCCACGCCGAATACTTTCAGGATGGCGAGCCGTTCCGCCGTCACCATCTGGTCGATATCGTCGCCCTGGGTGGACAGCATCAGCGCGCCGAAGATGGTGGCGCGCGGGCGCTCCACCGGAACCGCGACCGAGACGATGACTTCGCCGCGGTCGTTGATGCGCACCATGCTGGACTTCTCGCCCATGAGCGAGGCCGCGACCTCCTGATAGCCCTTGCCGTTCTCTGGGCCGAGTTCGCGATAGAGCGGCAGGTCGCCGCGATTGAGCCAGGTGCGCACCGCGATCATGGCGCGCTCCATCGGGCCGGGCTTGACGTTGTCGGGCGGCGGCAGTTCGAAGCGGATGACGTCGCCGCGCCGGAACAGGCTGCGGCTGTCGAGCAGCAGCACGCCGTCGCGGTCGTAGATGCGTGCGCGGGTGTTGGTCGGCGAGATCAGCCGCCGCAGCACCGGGGCGACGCGCTCGGGGTTGATCGGGAAATCCAGACTCGAAAACTCGTCCGGCGCGCCGTAGCTCTCGCCGGGCTTGAGATCGAGCAGCCGGTCCGGATCGATGGTGATGGTGTTGGTTTCGACGGTGGCGGAGGCGGCGATGGCGCTGGCGATGATCTCGCCCTGCACCAGGAGGCTCTGGGCGCGGGCGTCGATCAGGCCGGCGCGGAATTGCGACAGATAGAGGATGCTGGCGACCAGCGCGATCAGCCCGGCGAGATTGAGCGAGACGATGCGCCGGGTCAGGCTGGAAAAGCTGACGGTGAAGAAGAATTGCCCGGCGCGCTGCAACAGCCGCAACGGCCGCCGCCAGACCGGAGCGGCGTCGGATCCGGCGATAGCGGAAGCGCCGGCCGCCGAGACGCTGTCGATCGTCTCCCGATCAGGCTGTATGCGATCCAGCAATGGCTCAACCCGCCCGGTTTTGGTTTCAGGTGCCTCAATTTATCCCAGACCGACGGGCGCGTCAGTCAACAATGCGCAAAATCGGGAGAGGCGCGAAACTCGTCGTCCCCGCGGAGGCGGGGACGACATTGGGACGACCATGATTCGGCGAACAGCATTTCAGGGTCATGTTTCCTTGAAACGGTAGCCGACGCCGTACAGCGTTTCGATCATCTCGAAGTCGTCGTCGACCACCTTGAATTTCTTGCGCAGCCGCTTGATGTGGCTGTCGATGGTGCGGTCGTCGACATAGACCTGATCGTCATAGGCCGCGTCCATCAGCGCATTGCGGCTCTTGACGACGCCGGGGCGCGTCGCCAGCGCTTGCAGGATCAGGAATTCGGTGACGGTCAGCGTCACCGGCTCGCCCTTCCAGGTGCAGGTGTGGCGCTCCGGGTCCATGCGGAGCTGGCCGCGATCCAGCGCCTTGGCGTCGCTCTCCTTCGGCGCGGCGGCGGGGTCCTTGGGCGCGGAGCGGCGCAGCACCGCCTTGACCCGCTCCACCAGGAGCCGCTGCGAGAACGGTTTGCGGATGAAATCGTCGGCCCCCATCTTGAGCCCGAACAGTTCGTCGATCTCCTCGTCCTTCGAGGTGAGGAAGATCACCGGCAGGTCGGACTTCTGGCGCAGCCGGCGCAGCGTCTCCATGCCGTCCATGCGCGGCATCTTGATGTCGAGCACCGCGAGGTCAGGCGGGCTGGTGCGGAAGCCGTCCAGCGCCGACGCGCCGTCGGTGTAGGTCATGATGCGATAGCCCTCGGCCTCCAGCGCGATCGAAACCGAAGTGAGAATGTTGCGGTCGTCATCGACCAGAGCAATTGTGGGCATGAGCCTGCTTTCCGAAACGGAGTGGCTTGAATGGCGACCCGTCCGACACCCTGCCGTATCGGACGCTGCTGTCTTGTCGTTCGAGCACGAATCGGTCCGGCAACCGGTTGCCGCGTTTTCCGGATCATGCTCCCGAACCCGGCCAACGAGCAATGCAAGCTGGGCTGAAGTGTGGCCGGGTTCCATCAAACGTGTGAAACAACACCGTGTTCCGGCGGCCACGCTCAAGAGCTATATAACGGCCGGAGGTGGGGAAAAAAGACCCCTCCGGCTGGAAACCTGCGAGATTCGATCATGCGCGCCGATGCCCGTTTCGACCCCGAAGTCCTGACCCGGAGCCTGCTGCGGCGGCGTCGGGTGGGGGCGCTGGCCACCCTGATGGCGGAGGGCGGCGCGCCCTATTGCTCGCTGGTCAACGTCGCCTCCGATTTCGACGGCTCGCCGATTCTGCTGATCTCGCGGCTCGCGGTCCATACCGGGAACATTCTGGCCGATCCCCGGGTCTCGCTGATGCTCGACGAGCGCGCCGCCGGCGATCCGCTGGAAGGGGCGCGAATCATGGTGGCGGGGCAGGCGCATGAGGCGACGGCGCAGGAACTTCCGGTGCTGCGCCGGCGCTACCTCAATGCCCATCCAGACGCCGAAGGCTTTGTGGACTTTCCCGATTTCGGCTTCTTCCGGGTGCGGATCGGCGGCGTTCATCTGGTGGCCGGCTTCGGCCGCATCGTCGATCTCGTCCCGGCGCGGGTCGTGACCGAACTTGCCGGCTGTTCCTCCCTTTTGGAGGCGGAACCGGACATCATCGCCCACATGAATGCCGACCATATGGAGGCGATGAATCTCTACGCGACGCGGCTCGCGGGCGCGCAAGACGGTGCATGGCGCTGCACCGGCTGCGACCCGGAGGGGATCGACCTCGCCGACGGCACGGAAACGCTGCGGATCGCCTTTCCGGCGCGGGTGTCCACGCCCGGCGAATTGCGCACCGTCCTGCGCGACCTCGCCGCCAGGGCGCGGGACGGCGGAACCTGACTCGACGGGGCCGGGGTTCCTTAAGCCCGCTTCGGCGCAATTTCGGCGGACGCCAGGTGGTACTCCGGTGGGGTCATGCCACCGCGCGGCGCGACATCGGCCGCCGGCCGCAAGTTTCCCCGCGGCCGAGGATCGGCTTGGCAAGGTGGGCGTTCGTGAGTATTAGATCGCGCACCGGGTTGCCTGGCCTGGACCCGACGGTCTCCGCGCCGATGGCGCGTTTCGACGATCGCGTGCGCCCGGCAACGGATTCGAGGAGGAATTTTCGTGCAGGAAACGGGTGTACGCAACGGCGCCTTCGGCGCCGATAAATTCGGCTTAAAAAATCTTAAAGAAGTGCGGTGGAATCTCGGAGCGCCGCAGCTTTACGAATATTCGCTGCAAGCCGGAGAAGCGGAACTGACTGCCGATGGCGCGCTGTGCGCCGAAACCGGGGTTTTCACCGGCCGCAGCCCCAAGGACAAGTTCACCGTTCGCGACGCCGCCACCGACAAGACCATGTGGTGGGAGGGCAACCAGTCGATCACCTCGGATCAGTTCCAGGCGCTTTACGACGACTTCCTCAAGCACGCCGAAGGCATGACGCTGTTCGCGCAGGACCTCTATGGCGGCGCCGATCCCGCGTTCCAGATCAAGACCCGCGTCTATACCGAACTGGCCTGGCATTCGCTGTTCATCCGCACCCTGCTGCGGCGGCCGGAAGCCTCCGAGCTGGCCTCCTTCGTCCCCGAACTGACGATGATCGACCTGCCGAGCTTCCGCGCCGACCCCAAACGGCACGGGGTGCGCTCGGAGAACGTCGTGGCCATCGATTTCGCCCGCAAGATCGTCCTGATCGGCGGGTCTTATTATGCCGGCGAGATGAAGAAGTCGGTGTTCACCACGCTGAACTACTACCTGCCCGAGAAGGGCGTGATGCCGATGCACTGCTCGGCCAATGTCGGCGCCAACGGCGACACCGCGATTTTCTTCGGCCTGTCCGGCACCGGCAAGACCACGTTGTCGGCCGACCCGAAACGCACTTTGATCGGTGACGACGAGCACGGCTGGGGCAAGGACGGCGTGTTCAATTTCGAGGGCGGCTGCTACGCCAAGTGCATCAAGCTGTCCGCCGAAGCCGAGCCCGAGATTTATGCCGCCAGCACCCGCTTCGGCACCATTCTGGAGAACGTGGTGCTCGATCCGGCGACGCGCGTCGCCGACTTCGACGACGGCTCCAAGACCGAGAACACCCGCTCCGCCTATCCGCTCGAATTCATTCCCAACGCCTCCGCCACCGGCCGCGCCCCGCAGCCGAAGAATCTGGTGATGCTGGCCGCCGACGCCTTCGGCGTGCTGCCGCCGATCGCCAAGCTGACGCCGGCGCAGGCGATGTATCACTTCCTCTCCGGCTACACCGCCAAGGTCGCGGGCACCGAGCGCGGCGTGACCGAGCCGAAGCCGGAGTTCTCGGCATGCTTCGGCTCGCCGTTCCTGCCGCGCCATCCGGCGGAATACGGCAATCTGCTGCGCGACCTGATCGCCAAACACAACGTCGATTGCTGGCTGGTCAACACCGGCTGGACCGGCGGCAAGTACGGCGTCGGCAGCCGGATGCCGATCAAGGTGACGCGCGCGCTGCTCACCGCCGCCCTCGACGGCTCGCTGCGCAACGTCCAGTTCCGCACCGACAAGTATTTCGGCTTCGCGGTGCCGACCGCGCTGCCGGGCGTGCCCGGCGAAATCCTCGACCCGGTCAACACCTGGAAGGACAAGGCCGAGTTCGATCAGACCGCGCGCAATCTGGTGGCGATGTTCCAGAAGAACTTCGCCGAGTTCGAAAGCCACGTCGACGCCGACGTGCTGGCGGCCGCGCCGGACGTCAAGCTCGCGGCCGAGTAGGGCGGTTCGCCGCGCGACGCGAGGCTCGCGGCACCGCGCGCCTGACGCCTTGCATCCGCCGCTTATTTCCGGGGCGGCGGAAAAACCTGATTGCTGAACGGCGAGGCGGTAGGCACCTGCATGACGATGTAGTCGCGACCGATCGCCTGATGGCAGGC
>JBASBO010000210.1:0-3252 GCA_049651165.1 Xanthobacteraceae bacterium
CGGCGGCTGTGGCGCGAAGGCGAGATCGGCAATCTCAGCGGCCGACAGGTCATCGACGCCATCGGCAAGGGCGGACTTTGGCTCAACCTGCGCAACGTCTCCGGCGTCGATTCCGATTACAAGACCATGCTGGACGCCATGTTCGAGGAAATCGCGGCGCGCGTGCCCGGTTTCGAGGCGCCGGTCCACCAGTCCGGCATCCTGATCTCCTCGCCCAACGCCCAGGTCTATTACCACGCCGACCTGCCCGGCCAGAGCCTGATCCAGATCGCCGGAAGAAAGCGCGTCTATCTCTACCCCAACACCCCGCCGTTTCTGCGGCCGGAGCACCTCGAAGACATCGCGCTGTTCGACGTCGAGGTCGATATGCCGTATGCGCCGTGGTACGACCGCTACGCCACCGTGGTCGACCTTGAGCCCGGACAGATGCTGAACTGGCCGCTGAACGCGCCGCATCGCGTCGAGAATCTCGGCGTGGTCAACATCTCGATGACCGTCTCCTACGTCAACGACGACATCCGCCGCAATCAGATCGTCAACCTCGCCAACGGCCTGTTGCGCCATCGCTTCGGTTACCAGCCGAAAAGCCGCAACACCCGCGGGCCGGCCTTCTTCGGCAAGGCGGTGATGCAGAAACTGATGCGCGACAGCGGCTGGGTCAAACGCGAACGCAAGGCGCGGCGGCCGATCGACTTCCGCCTCGACGCCGCCGAGATCGGCAAGATCGTCGATCTTCCCCGCGCCGCCTGAGGAATCGCGTCCGTGAGCGTCGCCGCCGCCAGCATCGCGGACACCGCGCCGCCAACCGTGTCCGTCAACGGCTTCGACATCGAAGTCGTGAGCGACTGGGCGCAGGCGGCGGCGCGCTGGCCGCTGTTCGCCGCGTCCGGCGACGACATGCCCTTTCAGGATATCGGCTGGCTGCAAGCCTGGTACGGCGCGTTCGCCGGCACCGAGATCGAGCCGCTCATCGTCTTCATCGGCATCGCCGCGACCGGCGCGCGGATCGCGCTGGTGCCGCTGATCCGCCGCCGTCATCGCGGCATCCGCATCGTCGAGTTCGCCGACCTCGACCTCACCGACTACAACGCGCCGATCCTGAGCCGCAACGCGCCACGCGATCCGGCCTCGGCGCGGGCGATGTGGCGCGCGCTACGCAAGGCGCTGCGACGGACGGATGGCGGGGCCGACCTGATCCGGCTGCGCAAGATGCCGCTGGATATCGGCGGCGCGCCGAACCCGCTGGCGTTGCTCAGCGCCGCACGCCCGTCCTCGCTGAACGGCAACCTGCTGACGGTCGGCGACGATTTCGAGGCTCACCGCCACACGCGGCCGCGCACCTTCCGCAAGGAACTGGAACGAAGCTGGCGGGTGTTCACGCGCAATCCCGACGCCGCATTCCGGATGGTGAGCGGGCGCGACGACGCGCTTGCCGTTCTCGACATCATCGAGCGGCAGCAGGACGCGCGCATGAAGGACCTCGGCCTCAACTTCGTGCTGAACGACGACGTCAACGCGAGGTTCTACCATGATCTGGTGCGCGACGGCGTCGAGCGCGGCACCGTCGCGGTTTCGACGCTGACCGCCGGCGACCAGATGGTGGCGGCGCTGATCGGCCTGCGCACCGGCCGCCGCTACACCATGATCCGCATCAGCAACGCCGGGGAGGCGTGGTCGAACTGCTCCCCCGGCCGCCTCATCATCGAGCGCACCATGGCGGCGCTGCATCGGGACGGCGTGCGCGCGTTCGACTTCTCGATCGGCAACTACGCCTACAAGCGCCGCTTCGGGACGTTGCCCGTGCCACTGGCCGACGTCACCGCGGCGCTCAGTTGGCGCGGCCTGCCGTTCGTGCTGCGCGACGCCGTGGCGTTCCGGCTGCGCCGCCATCCGCGTCTGCGCGATCGGCTGCGGCAGCTGCTGGGGAAGCCGCCGATCCGTGAGGAAAGTCTGGCCTGAACGGCTGCATGCAGCCGCGCCGCCATTAACCGCAACCCGAATTACACGCCACTGCGGCATCGTTGCCGCTTATCACGGCGGGTCCGGATAAATTACTCTGTCTTCGACATTCACGCCGGCTCCAGAGGATCATGACCGCAGCACGCTCACCCTCCGCTCCCACCGCCGTCCTGCGGGTAGTCTGACGCCATGACGAACACGGCCGTCATCGCCGCCGCCATCCAGCGTCCGAAAGGGCGCGGCACCGAAGCGGCTGGCGTTCAGGTCGAACTGTTGACGGACTGGGCGCAGGCGGCCGGCCGCTGGGACTGGTCGCAAGGCGCAAGCGGCGGCGCCACATTTCAGGATCCGTGCTGGCTGCGGGCATGGTACGGCGCGCTCACCGGCAGCAACGTCACGCCGCTGATCGCGCTCGTCTCGAACGCGGTGACGGGCGAACGTCTCGCCCTGCTGCCGCTGATCCGCCGCCGTCATCGCGGCATCCGCATCGTTGAGTTCGCCGACCGCGACCTCACCGACAACAACGCGCCGCTGATGACGACGGCAGCGCACGATCCGGCTGCGACCGGGACCGCAATGTGGCACGCGCTGCGCAAGGCGCTGCGACGCGCGGACGGCGGCGCCGACCTGCTCCGGTTGCGCAAGATGCCGTTCGAGATGGATGGCGCGGCCAATCCGCTGGCGTACGTGAGCGCCGCGCGGCCGTGCTCGCTCAACGGCAATCTGGTGGTTACCGGCGACGACTTCGAGGCGCACCGCTTCGCGCGCGGCCGCAACGAACGCTCGCAACTGAAACGGAAGTGGCGCGCGTTCATGCAGGAACCGGCGGCGGCGTTCGAGGTCGTTACCCGGCGCGACCAGGCGCTGCGGGTTCTGGCCACGATCGCGCGCCAGCAGGAAACGCGGATGCGCGAACTCGGGCAACGCTACGTGCTGAACGACGATACCAACGCCGCTTTCTACCGCAACCTCGTGAGCGACGGATTCGACCGCGGCTACGTCGTACTGACGACGCTCTCGGCCGGCGGCGAGATCGTCGCCGCCACGCTCGGCCTACGCCGCGGCCGGCGCTGGACCCTGATCCGCAACAGCATGGGCGAGGCGCGCTGGCTGAAATATTCACCGGGGATCCTGCTGATCGATCAGACCATGGCAGCGCTGCATCAGGACGGCGTGCGCGAGTTCGATTTCTCGATCGGCAACTACGCCTACAAGCGCCGCCTCGGCGCGACCGCCGTGCCGCTGGCGAATCTCAGCGCGGCGCTGTCGTGGCGCGGCGCGCCGTTCGCGTTG
>JBASBO010000211.1:0-2147 GCA_049651165.1 Xanthobacteraceae bacterium
GGCTCGGCCCGGCCTATCTCAAGCTCGGCCAGTTTCTCGCCACCCGCCCCGACGTCGTCGGCGTCGCGGTGGCGCGCGACCTCGAAAGCCTGCAGGACCGGCTGCCGCCGTTCCCGCAGGCCGAGGCCGAGAAGGTGGTCGCGACCTCGCTGGAGCGCCCGGTGGCGCAAGCCTTCACGACCTTCGGTCCGGCGGTCGCCGCCGCCTCGATCGCCCAGGTGCATCGTGCGGAGGTGGAGCGCGACGGCGTCCGGCGGCAGGTCGCGGTCAAGGTGCTGCGGCCCAATGTCGGCAGCCGCGTCCGCCGCGACCTCGCCGATTTCTTCTTCGTCGCCTCGACCGCCGAGACCTATTCGGCGGAGGCGCGGCGGCTGCGGCTGATCGAGATCATCAACACCATGTCGCGCTCGGTCGCCATGGAGATGGACCTGCGGCTGGAGGCGGCGGCGCTGTCGGAGATGGCGGAGAACACCCGCGACGATCCGGATTTCCGCGTGCCGCAGGTCGACTGGGACCGCACCACCAACAACGTGCTGACGATGGAATGGATCGACGGCATCGCGCTGAACGATCATCAGCGGCTCGCCGCCGCGCAGGTCGATCTGCCCGACCTCGGCCGCAAGGTGATTCAGAGTTTCCTGCGTCACGCGCTGCGCGACGGCTTCTTCCATGCCGACATGCACCCCGGCAATCTGTTCCTCGACGACTCGGGGCGGCTGGTGGCGGTCGATTTCGGCATCATGGGGCGGCTCGGGATCATGGAGCGGCGCTTCCTCGCGGAAATCCTGCTCGGCTTCATCACCCGTAACTACCGCCGTGTCGCCGAGGTGCATTTCGAGGCCGGCTACGTGCCGCCGCATCATTCGGTCGAGAATTTCGCGCAAGCCATCCGCGCCATCGGCGAGCCGATCCACAACCGCACCGCCGAGGAAATCTCGATGGCGCGGCTGTTGTCGCTGCTGCTGGAAGTCACCGCGCTGTTCGACATGCAGACCCGGCCGGAACTGATCCTGTTGCAGAAGACCATGGTGGTGGTCGAGGGCGTGGCGCGCAGCTTCGATCCCAGGCTGGACATCTGGACGGTGGCCGACCCGGTGGTGCGCGAGTGGATCGAACGCAATCTCGGACCCATCGGCCGCATTCAGGGCGCGATGGCCGGGGCCGGCGAACTCGGCAAGGCGATCGGCGGATTGCCGGCCATCGCCGCGCGCTCGGTCCGGGTGCTGGAGCAGCTTGAAACCATGGTCAGCCACGGGCTGGTGCTGTCCCCCGACACCATCGCCGCGCTGGGCCGCGTCCGCGACCGCCAGAACCGCTGGCGCACCGTGGCGCTGTGGGTGATCGCGCTGAGCTTTCTCGGCATTCTGTGGGCGGCGCGCTGAGCGTCTTTTCATTGTACTGGTTATGATGAGGTGATAGCATTGCTATCATCCCGCCTGGATAGCGCCTCATGGCCAGCCTGACGATCCGCAAGCTCGACGACGCCATCAAGGCCATGCTGCGTTTGCGTGCAGCGCAACATGGCCGCTCCGTCGAGGACGAGGTCCGCACCATTTTGCGCGTGGCCACCGAGGCCGCGCCGGAACCGGCGGTTGCCGAGGCTGATTTATGCCGCATCGCTGCATCGCAGCAAGTCGATGAAAAGTCCGGCCTCTTACGTGCAACGCTGATTATCGGCGGCGGTATCGCCGCCTACAAGGCGCTCGACCTGATCCGCCGGCTGAAGGACCAGGGCTTCATTGTGCGCTGTGTGTTGACCAATGCTGCGCAGCAATTCGTCACCCCGCTGGCCGCCAGCGCGCTTTCCAACCAGCGCTGCTATACTGACCTGTTCGACCCCGCCAGCGAGTTCGACGCCGGGCACATCCGGCTGGCGCGGGATTGCGACCTGATCGTCGTCGCCCCCGCTACCGCCGATCTGATGGCAAAGATGGCACAGGGTCACGCCAACGACCTCGCCACCGCGATCCTGCTCGCCACCGACCGGCCGGTGTTGCTGGCCCCCGCCATGAACCCCTTGATGTGGGCCAACCCCGCCACCCGCCGCAACCTCGCCCGGCTTACGCGCGACGGCGTCCGCACCATCGGCCCCGACAGCGGCGAGATGGCGGAGGTCGGCGAGGCCGGCGTCGGCCGCATGTCGGAGC
>JBASBO010000212.1:0-1665 GCA_049651165.1 Xanthobacteraceae bacterium
GCGCTGCTGCACGGCTCCGGCGTGATCGAGGGCGGCCTGCCGCCCGCAGCACGCGCCGCGGCGCTGATCGGCATCGGCGCGCTGATCGGGACCCGCTTCGCAAAAATCTCGGCGCGGACGGTGCTGCGCTATATGGGCGCGGCGCTCGGCTCGTTCGCCGTCGCCGTCGTGATGTCGGCGCTGTTCGTCACGGCGATCTTCATGACCACGGATATCCGGCTCAGCGACCTGATGGTGGCGTTCGCGCCCGGCGCGATGGACGCGATGCTGGCGCTGGCGCTGACGTTGCACATCGATCCGGTGTTCGTCGGCGCGCACCATCTGGCGCGGTTCGTGTTCGTCAGCGTCGTCACGCCCGGCATCATCCATCTGTTCGACCGGCCGCAAGAGGAGGCCGACGACTGAGCCGGCCGCTTACGCCGATCGCGCGAGACGCCGGATGCCGAGCAGCGCCAGCGCCGCGATCAACAGCGACAGCAGCACGTTGTAGCCGGCCATCGACAGGCCGAGGAAGCGCCACTGCACCTCGTCGCAGCGCACCACCTTCACCGTGTCCAGTCGCGACAACAGATCGCCGGCGCTGCCGAGACTGACCACCGGCCCGCTGCAATCGGTCGGCCCCTGCCACCATTGCCATTCGACGCCGGCGTGATAGCCGCCGAGCACGGCGTTGCCGAGCGCCGCCAGCGCCAGCACCAGCAGTCCCGCATAGAGCAGCCAGCGCGGCCCGCCGTTCCCCGCGGCGAGCGCCACCACGATGGCGAGCGGGACCGCGAGATAATAGGCGTAGCGCTGTTCGAGGCACAGCGGGCAGGGTTGCAGGCCGAGCACCAGTTGGAAGAACCATGCCCCGGCCAGCGTCAGCGCCGCGATGACGGCGATCAGCGCAGCGCAGAACGAGACGGCCCGGGCTTGATCCCATGGCGATGCCGGTTTCGCGGCGGTTGAAAAGGTCATTCGCGGCACTCTCGATGAACAGCCATCGCAATATCCCGCGACCGGCCGCGCTGTCGAGCCGGCGGCAATCACAGCGCGGTGATTTTGCATGAATGACCTTGGCCGATCGATGAAGGACGCTACAGCGTTTCACGTTTGAGGGAAACGCACGACGAGGAGTCATTGCCGGGCTTGACCCGGCAATCCATCATTTTTCAGAAGGATGGATGCGCGGATCAAGTCCGCGCATGACGGCGGATGATTCCGTCAAACGCGGAAAGGCGTCAGCGCGCGGCGCGGCCGATCACGTCCATCAGTTCGGCGATCTTGGCGCGCTGGTCGGCCTTGTCGCCGCTCCGGATGGCGTGCTCGACGCAATGGCCGACGTGATCGCGCAGCACTTCCTCCTCGACGCGGCGCAGCGCCGCCCGCACCGCCGAAATCTGGGTGACGATATCGATGCAGTAGCGGTCGTCCTCGACCATGCGCGACAGCCCGCGCACCTGCCCTTCGATCCGGTTCAAGCGTTTGGCCACCGTGGCCTTGATCTCTTTTCGCATGACGGGTATATACCCCTATAGGGTATATGGATCAAGCACCGTCACCGCTCAGGAATCCGATCATGTCAGACGCCCCCCCGCCAGACCGCAACGACACCGGCTCGTGCTGCGGCGGCAGCGCCAAGGCCCAGCCCGCGCCGGCGACCGCGTCGTCCTGTTGCGGCGGCGC
>JBASBO010000213.1:0-8890 GCA_049651165.1 Xanthobacteraceae bacterium
GGCGACGTGGTGATCGGGCTCGCCTCCTCGGGCGTCCACTCCAACGGCTTCTCGCTGGTGCGCAAGATCGTGGAGAAGTCCGGGCTGGGGTTCGACGCACCCGCGCCGTTCGCGCCGGTGCTGACGCTGGGCGGCGCGCTGCTGACGCCGACCCGGCTCTACGTCAAGTCGTGCCTGCGCGCGATCCGCGACACCGGCGCGGTCAAGGGACTGGCGCACATCACCGGCGGCGGCTTCACCGACAACATTCCGCGCGTGCTGCCGAAACCGCTCGGCGTCCGCATCGACCTCGCGCGGCTGCCGGTGCTGCCGGTGTTCAAATGGCTGGCGCGGGAGGGCGGCGTCGGCGAGTTGGAACTGCTGCGGACCTTCAACTGCGGCATCGGCATGATCGCGATCGTCGCGGCCGACAAGGCGGCGGCGGTGATGGAGAGTTTCCGCGCCGGCGGCGAAACCGCGGTGCAACTCGGCGAAGTTATCGACGGCGGTGACAGCGGCGAGCGCGTCGTCTACGACGGGCAGCTTAATCTCGCATGGTGACCACGGTGAAACGGCGGGTCGCCATCCTCATTTCCGGGCGCGGCTCGAACATGGCCGCGCTGATCGCGGCGGCCAAGGCGGAAGATTTTCCCGCCGAGATCGCCGTCGTCATCTCCAACAAGCCGGATGCGGCCGGACTCGCCAAGGCGAAAGACAGCGGCGTCACGACGCTGGCGATCGACAGCAAGCCGTTCGGCAAGGATCGCGCCGCGTTCGAGGCCGCGCTCCAGAGCGCGCTCGACCAGCACCATATCGACATCGTCTGTCTCGGCGGCTTCATGCGGCTTCTGACGACCGAATTCGTCGAGCGCTGGTCCGGCAAAATGCTCAATATCCATCCCTCGCTGCTGCCGTCGTTTCGCGGCCTCGATCCGCACGGCCAGGCGCTTGCCGCCGGCGTCAAGATTTCCGGCGCGACCGTGCATTTCGTCACGCCGGAGATGGATGCCGGCCCGATCGTCATGCAGGGCGCGGTCGCGGTGCGCGACGACGACACCGCCGAGCAACTCGCCGCGCGCATCCTCGATGTCGAGCACCGCATTTATCCGGACGCGCTGCGTCTGGTCGCAAGCGGAGACGTACGTATCGAGGGCGCGGTGTGCCGGACCGAAGCATCGGGCAGCCCCGACGATGCGTTGATCTCGCCGACGGTGATCTGAAGCAATCATATCAGTTAAGGACAGCGGGATGGCGAAGGTTGCGATTGTCGGCTGCGGCGCGATGGGCTCGGTCTATGCCGCACTGATGGCGGACGCCGGCCACGAGATTCACGCCGTGACGCTGTGGCCCGACCACGCCGCCGCCATCGCGCAACACGGATTGCGCTGCGAAGGCAAAAGCGGCGACCGCACCGTGCGCCTTCATGCCTCGACGACCACCAACGGCATCGGCGTTTGCGACCTCGTCATCATCGCCACCAAGGCGTTCGACGTCGAAGCCGCGGCGCGCGCCAGCGTGGCGCTGATCGGTCCCAAGACCGTGGTGCAGTCGATCCAGAACGGTATCGGCTCGCCGGAAGTCGCAGGCCCGATCGTCGGCGCGGACCACCTCGCCGTCGGCGTGGTCGGCGGCTTCGGTGCATCAATGCGCAGCCCCGGCCATGTCCACCACAACGGCATGGAGATGATCCGCTTCGGATCGTTCGCCGGATTGCCGCGGCCGCGTCTTGAGGCGGCGGCGGAGATCTGGCGCTCCGCCGGTTTCACGGTCACGCTGTTCGACGATATCAAGCGCATGGTGTGGGAGAAGCTGATCATGAACGTCACCTTCTCGGCGACCTGCTGCGTCACCGGACTGACGATCGGCGAAGTGATGGCCGACGCAGACGCGTGGCCGGCAGCGCGCGGCTGCGCCAAGGAAGCGGTCGCGGTCGCCAAAGCATCCGGCATCGCGCTCGATGTCGGCGACCCGATCGAGCATATCCGCAAGCTCGGCGGCAAGATTCCCCACGCCAAGCCGTCGATGCTGCTGGACTACGAGGCGCGGCGGGCTTGCGAGATCGACGCCATCAACGGCGCGATCCCTCGCCTTGGCGCGCCGCTGGGCGTACCGACGCCAGTCAACCAGACGCTGGTCGGCGTCATCAAGGCGCGCGAACGCCAGTTCCTTTGATCGTCCGCCGCGTGCCGCTACGCGGCCGGGCCTGACCGGGGTCCATCGACCCCGCGCGCCATCAGACGTTCCAGCCTGCGGCGACGCCACACCCAGCCGACGACGAGGACGACGGCGATTCCGAGCACGCCGCACACGAGTTCGGTCAGCGAGGTCTCGAACCGGATGTACCGGGCGGAAAACGCAAGCGACGGCGCGAGTTCGATCGTCAGCGCCAGCGACCCGTCGAGCAGTCGCGCCAGCGCCGGGCGCAGCGCCGGATCGGTGGCGATCACATGCCCCGCAATCCAGCCGAGCAGTCCGGCCCCGGCCCACACCAGCACCGGCAGCCGCGTCAGCACCGCCATAATCATCGCCGCGCCGGCGATAATCAGCGGGATGCTGACCGCGAGTCCGAAGATCAACAGCGCCGTGTTGCCGCGCGCCGCCGCCGCGATGGCGATGACGTTGTCGAGGCTCATGACGACGTCGGCCACCACGATGATCTGGATCGCGCCGAACAGGCTGGCCGCGACCTTGATGTCGTCGTTGCCCTCGCGCTTCTCCGGCACCAGGAGCTTCGCCGCGATCACCAACAGCGCCAGCCCGCCGACCAGCTTGAGATAGGGCAACACCATCAGCGTCGCCACGATGGCGGTGAAGACCACCCGCATCAGGATCGCGGCGCCGGCCCCGAGAATCATGCCCCAAAGGCGCTGCCGCTCCTGCAAGCCGCGGCAAGCCAGCGCGATCACCAGCGCGTTATCGCCCGACAGCAGGATGTCGATCCAGATGATCTGGCCGACCGAGACCCAGAACGCGGGTTCGTGCATCTCGTTGCGGAAGTCCGCGACGACAGCGCCGATAGTCGCGGGATCGAAGATTTGCAGCACCCAGTCCAAGATCAGTCCCTTCCGGCCGTAATCGACCCGCGGATGCGCGATTGGCTCACGCCGCGACTCGAAGCCGCCCTCAAACGATAACAGCCTCCGGCGGTGAAGCCGAAGGCTGCGTCGTTCACGGGAGCCGGTTCCATCGATGGCGCCGGCGCGCCGCCTCAGCCAGCGATGTCGTTGCCGGAGAAGAACTGCGCGATTTCGATCGCCGCCGTCTCGGCAGCGTCGGAACCGTGCACCGAATTCTCGCCGATCGACCTGGCGTGCGTCTTGCGGATGGTTCCCGCCGCCGCCTTGGACGGATCGGTCGCCCCCATCACCTCGCGATATTTGGCGATCGCGCCCTCGCCCTCCAGCACCTGCACCACCACCGGGCCCGAGGTCATGAAATCGACCAACTCGCCGAAGAACGGCCGCTCCCTGTGGACAGAATAGAAAGTCTCGGCCTGCTCGCGGCTCATGCGGATCCGCCGCTGCGCGACAATACGCAGGCCCGCCTGCTCGATCAGCGCATTGATCGCGCCGGTCAGGTTCCGCGCGGTGGCGTCGGGCTTGATAATCGAAAAGGTGCGTTCAATCGCCATAGTCCTGAAGTCCTTGCAACAACCATGATTGGGGGTCGCGGCGCTTATATCGGCGCGGTCGCGCCCCGGCAAGGCGGCATTTCCCGCCCGCGACACGCCCATCAGCCACGCTTCACCCGCAAGCGCCGCCTTGCGTGCGCTGGATCACACTTCGCGATCCGCGCGCCGAACGCAGGCGTCAGGCGCCGCGACGCATCAGCAGGCACGAGCCTTTCGAGATCAACTCGAACCCATCCACGGCGCAACGCGCGCCGCACAGAGAAACAGGAGACGACCATGCTCAAGACCTTCGCACTCGCCCTCGTCGCCGCTGCGTCGCTGGGCTTCGCCACGCTCACGCCCGGCACCGCGTCCGCCGGCGGCTTCGGCCATCACCACTTCGGCCATCATCATGGCTTCCATGGCCACTTCGGTTTCCATGGGCCCCGGATCTATGTCGCCGGCCCGGCTTATTACGAAGGTTGCACCGTGCGCCGGTTGGTGCCGACTCCCTCGGGTCTGCGCTGGCGCTGGGTGAACCGCTGCTACTAAGCGCATGCCCCACCTGAAAGCCCCGGGCCGCCACCACCGGCAGCACGGGGCTTTTTCTGCAACCACAGGTTCAGGGACTTGCCATTTATCCAGTATTTACTAAACAGGCCGAGGGCTGGCGGAAGGTGAAACTTTTGTGACACTTTTGGCTTCATTCTAGTGTCCCGGTTGCAAACAGGTTGGTGGAGCCGAAGATGACGGATCAGGCGAATGACGATCCCGGCCAGCTTGATCGCGCGACCAGCGCCGCGATCCGTCGCGTCATCGGCGAAAGGCTGCGCGGCGCGACCACTTCCGACGGCTCTGACATGCCGCCCCGCCTGAAATCGCTGCTCGCGGCCATGCGACGACAGGAAGACCAGCAGCAATTGAAATCCGGCCTGGCGTAGCTGGCAGCCGCCACCCTCGACATCGACTTTCCTCATCGAGTTCCCGTAACCGACGCTTGCGTTCGACAGCATCCGCGGCGAAAAACCCGGATGCTTTCACTCACCGACATTTCGGTCCGGATCGCCGGACGCCTGTTGATCGACCACAGCACGGCGCAGATCACGCCGGGTGCACGCGTCGGTTTCGTCGGACGCAACGGCGTCGGAAAATCGACGCTGTTCCACGCCATCCGGGGCGAATTGCCGCTGGAGAGCGGCAGCATCGCCGTGCCGCCGCGCTGGCGCATCGGCAGCCTGGCGCAAGAGGCCCCGGACGGTCCCGACAGCCTGCTCGCGGTGGTACTGCGGGCTGACGTCGAACGTGACGCGCTGTTGCGCGAGGCCGAGACGGCGCAGGACCCTCACCGCATCGCCGACATTCAAACCCGATTGGTCGATATCGACGCGCATTCCGCGCCGGCACGCGCCGCGGCGATCCTGAGCGGCCTCGGATTTTCCGCCGCCGATCAGGCGCGCGCCTGTCAGGAATTCTCCGGCGGCTGGCGGATGAGAGTGGCGCTGGCGGCGACGCTGTTCGCTGCTCCCGATCTTCTGCTGCTCGACGAGCCGACCAACTATCTCGATCTCGAAGGCACGCTATGGCTGGAGGATCACCTCGCCCGCTACCCGCGCACGGTGATCGTCATCAGCCACGACCGCGACCTGCTCGACACCTCGGTCGATCAGATCCTGCATCTCGATCGCGGCAAGCTGACCCTCTACAAAGGCTCCTACTCCGCGTTCGAGGAGCAGCGCGCGGCGCGTGAGATGCAGGACGCCAGGCACGCCCGGCGGCAGCAGGAGGAACGCAAGCGGTTGCAGGACTTCATCGACCGCTTCAAGGCCAAGGCGTCGAAGGCTCGGCAGGCACAGTCGCGCGTCAAGATGCTGGAGAAAATGAAGCCGGCGACGGCGCTGGTGACCCAGGACGTGCGCGAGATTTCGTTTCCGACGCCAGAGAAGACGCTGTCGCCGCCGATCATCGCGCTCGACGGCGTCGCGGTCGGCTACGACGCCGCGCGGCCGGTGCTCAACCGCGTCACGCTGCGGATCGACCACGACGACCGCATCGCGCTGTTAGGGGCCAACGGCAACGGCAAGTCGACGCTGGTCAAGCTCCTGGCCGGCAAGCTCGCGCCGTTCGCGGGCAAGGTGGTGCGCGCCGACAAGCTGTCGGTCGGCTACTTCGCGCAACATCAGACCGACGAACTCGATCTGGAGGGATCGCCCTACGATCACGTCCGCCGCCTGATGCGGGACGCGCCCGAGTCACGCGTGCGCGCCCGGGTCGGCGCCATCGGCTTTTCCGGCAAGGCCGGCGACACCACGGTGAAGAACCTGTCGGGCGGCGAGAAGGCGCGCCTGCTGCTCGGCCTCGCGACGTTCTCCGCGCCGAACATGATTATCCTCGACGAGCCGACCAACCATCTCGACATCGACAGCCGCGCCGCGCTGGCGAGCGCGATCAACGAATTCCCCGGCGCGGTCATCATGGTGTCGCACGACCGCTATCTGATCGAGGCCTGCGCCGAGCGGCTGTGGATCGTCGCCGAGGGCACCGTCTCGCCCTACGACGGCGATCTCGACAGCTACCGCCGCACCGTGCTGTCGGCGCGCGGCGCTGAACCCGCCGCGCCCGCCAC
Source organism: Xanthobacteraceae bacterium (assembly GCA_049651165.1). Taxonomy (GTDB): domain Bacteria; phylum Pseudomonadota; class Alphaproteobacteria; order Rhizobiales; family Xanthobacteraceae; genus 62-47. The sequence goes on from JBASBO010000213.1 coordinate 6,213, forward strand.
CGACGCGCGCGAACGCGACAGGGCGTCCCGCGCCAGACCGGAGAAACGCGTCGTCCCGCCGAAGCAGCGGGTCGCCAGGGCGGAAGCGGAAATCGCGCGCATTACCGATATTCTCGCCAAGATCGACGCCGCGCTGGCGCTGCCGGACCTGTTTCAGCGCGATCCGAAACAAGCCACGCAACTCGGCAAGGCGCGGACCGCGGCCGCGGCGGCGCTGCAACAGGCAGAGGACGAATGGCTCGCGGCCAGTTCTGAGCTGGACGACGCCGTCGCCTCGACCTGACAGGTGTTAAGCGGATGCGGATGATACGATAACGACAGATGCGTCAGGTGGCGTGGCGCTTCCTGCTGCGCGCGGGCCGTGCCGGCGCGGCCGGCTCCGGCAGCCGCTCGATCGACGACAGCCGCCCTCCGTTGAACGTATAGATCCCGGCGCGGGGGCCCTTGGCGTAGGTCAGGACGGCAATGCGGTCGCCGCCGGGGCCGGTGGAGAGATTGACGTTGTCGGGCACGCCAGCGCCGCGCGCCACGTCGCATTCGGTGTGCCCCAGCGCGACATGCCCGCTCGGCGCCGGACCCGCCCCGCCCTCCTCCGTCATCGCGCTGGCGTCCACGGAAGGCGGAGCCATGCCGGGACACTGGCCGTCGGCGCTGATGAGGTCTTCCGCCGTGACCGGCTTATCGGGCGTCAGGGGCGGCGTCTCGATCGAGACATTCTTGGTGAAGACCCGCCCGGCCCGCGAAAACCACTGGGCATCCTTGCTCACCAGATCGGTGGAAAACACATCCGACATGCTCGCGCCGGAACACCCCGCCAGCAGCGGACCAAGCGCGGCTACGGCAAGCACGAACATTCGGTGGGAGGAGCGTTGTCGCACGTTGAACCCGATACAATCCCGATTGGCGATCTGACTAGCGTTTTCTCTTGGTGGAGTATGATCCTGGATCGTGCTCCAAAGGCGTGTCCACCACCGATTTGCGGCACCACCATGACGGATGCGGCTCCGGCAGCCCATCCGCCGGATGAGGCTGCTGCTATCGTTAAATATTTAACAATATTATTCGCGGCGTTGCCACCGTCCGCGCTCGTCGGCCTGCCAGTAGGTCACGGTGAACCCCTTCGCCTTGCCGTCCTTCCAGGCGAGCCGGGCGCCCGCGACCGCGTCGTCGTCGTTGCCGTCGAACATCAGCACGATGCGCTCGTAGCGCTCGGCATCGGTCGGCAGGTCGGCGCGGTCGACCAGAAAGCGGACCTGGGCCTCGTTGGGATTGGTGTCGGCGGCGGCGATCACGATCGGCTGCTCGTGGGCGTCCGCCGTTCGCCAGACAGTGTGGGGAAGGAACGAATCTTCCCGATAAGTCCACAGATGGGCATCGAGCGCCTCGGCACGCTCCTCCGACGCGGTTTCGACGACGGCCCGCCAGCCACGCTCAAGGGATTTCTCCAGAAGCGGCGGCAATACGCTTTCGATACTCATGTTTTGCAGATGATAAAACAGGATTTCCGTCATCGTTTCGCTTCATAGTGCCGGGCCACCAGCCGGTCCAGCAGGCGGACGCCGTAACCCGAACCCCAGCTCTGGTTGATATCGGTCTTGGGCGCGCCCATGGCGGTGCCGGCGATATCGAGATGAGCCCAGGGGGTGCCGTCGACGAACCGTTGCAGGAACTGCGCGGCGGTGATCGAGCCGCCGTGACGGCCGCCGGTATTTTTCATGTCGGCGAATTGCGAGTCGATCAGCTTGTCGTATTCCGGCGCCAGCGGCATCCGCCAGACCCGCTCGCCGGTCGCCTGCCCGGCTTCACCGAGGCGCTCCGCGAGTTGGTCGTTGTTGGAGAACAGCCCCGCATATTCGGTGCCGAGCGCGACCATGATCGCACCGGTCAATGTCGCCAGATCGACCATGAATTTCGGCTTGAAGCGGCGGGCGACGTACCACAGCACGTCGGCCAGCACGAGGCGGCCCTCGGCGTCGGTATTGATGATCTCGATGGTCTGCCCGGACATCGAGGTGACGATGTCGCCCGGCCGCTGGGCGTTGCCGTCGGGCATGTTCTCGACGATGCCGATCACGCCCACCGCATTGACCCGCGCTTTACGCGCGGCCAGCGCGTGCATCAGGCCGACGACGCAGGCCGCACCGCCCATGTCGCCCTTCATCTCCTCCATGTTACCGGCCGGCTTGATCGAGATGCCCCCGGTGTCGAAACAGACGCCCTTGCCGACGAAAGCGACCGGCGCTTCGCCGCGCTTGCCGCCGTTCCACCGCATCACCACGGTGCGGCTGGGCTGGGCCGAGCCCTGCCCGACCCCGAGCAGCGCGCCCATTTTCAGCTTGGTCATCGCCTTGACATCGAGCACCTCGACGGTGACGCCAAGCCTGCGCAGCCGGGCGGCGCGGCGGGCGAACTCCGCCGGGAACAGCACATTCGGCGGCTCGTTGACCAGTTCGCGCGCCAGCAGCACGCCGTCGGCGACGTGGCCCTGCGGTGCGAACGCCTTGCGCGCGGCGGCGACATCGTCCACCGCGACCGCGATCTCGATCCGCCCCGGATCGATGCTGTCGTCGTCCTTCTTTTTGCGGGTCTTGTAGCGGTCGAACTTGTAGAGCCGCAGCCGCATTCCAAGCGCGACCGAGGCGGCCTGATCGGCGGTCATCGCCGCCGCCGGCAGGTCG
>JBASBO010000214.1:0-8313 GCA_049651165.1 Xanthobacteraceae bacterium
AAAAATAACCTTGCCTTGCGTGATGGAGCCGAACCGCTGCGGCGTATGGGTCCCCGCCTGCGCGGGGACGACGACTTTCGTGTTGCACTTCCGTGCAAACCAAGTTTCCGCGTCGGGCTCTCAACCCTCGCCGCCGCGCATCAACCTTTGGCGAAGCTGTCGCGCAGGCCGATGGTGCGGTTGAACACCGGCCGCTCCGGCGTCGAGCAGCGGTCGGGCACGAAATAGCCCTGCCGCTCGAACTGCACGACGTCGTCGGTGGCAGCAGCCGCCAGCGCCGGCTCGATCCGCGCGTCGCGCAGCACTTCAAGCGAATCCGGGTTGAGGTCGGCGGCGAAATTCGCCGCGTCCGGGGCCGGATTGCTGAACAGCGGATTGTAGACCCGAACCTCGGCCGGCACCGACTGCGCCGCCGAAAGCCAGTGCAGCGTCGCCTTGACCTTGCGGCCGTCCGGCGCATTGCCGCCTTTCGTCTCCGGGTCGTAGGTGCAGCGCAGTTCGATCACCTCTCCATTCGCATCCTTCACCACCTCGCGGCAGGTGATGAAGTAAGCATAGCGCAGCCGCACTTCCTTGCCCGGCGACAGGCGGAAGAATTTCTTCGGCGGGTCCTCCATGAAGTCGTCGCGCTCGATATAGAGTTCGCGGCCGAAGGTGATTGAGCGGGTGCCGGCCGCCGGATCGTCCGGATGGTTGACGGCTTCCAGTTGCTCGCTGTCGCCTTCCGGATAGTTCGCGATCACCACCTTGAGCGGCCGCAGCACCGCCATGCGCCGCTGCGCGGTGCGGTTCAGCACCTCGCGGATGCAGAACTCCAGCATCCCGACATCGACGACGCTGTTGGCTTTGGCAACGCCGATGCGCCTGACGAACTCGCGGATCGCCTCCGGCGGCACCCCGCGCCGGCGCAGGCCGGCGATCGTCGGCATTCGCGGATCGTCCCAGCCCGCGACGTGGCCGCCGCGCACCAGCGCCGTCAGCACCCGTTTCGACAGCAGCGTGTAGGTGAGGTTCAGCCGCGCGAACTCGTATTGCCGCGGCTTCGAGGGCACCGGCAGGTGGTCCAGCAGCCACTCGTAGAGCGGCCGGTGGTCCTCGAATTCCAGCGTGCAGATCGAATGCGTGATGCCCTCGATGGCATCGGACTGACCGTGCGCGTAGTCGTAGCTCGGATAGATCGACCACGCCTTGCCGGTGCGCGGATGCTCGGCATGCAGGATGCGATACAGCACCGGGTCGCGCAGGTTGATGTTGCCGGCGGCCATATCGATTTTGGCGCGCAGCACCCGCGCGCCGTTTTGAAACTCGCCCGCCTTCATGCGGCGGAACAGGTCGAGGTTTTCGTCGACGCTACGGTCGCGGAACGGGCTGTTGCGGCCGGGCTCGGTCAGCGTGCCGCGCGCGAGGCGGATTTCTTCTTGCGACTGGTCGTCGACATAAGCAAGGCCGGAGCGGATCAGGTCTTCCGCCCATTCGTACAGCCGCTCGAAATAATCCGAGGCGTAGAACAGGTTGTCGCCCCAGTCGTAGCCGAGCCAATGCACATCGCGCCGGATGGCGTCGATGTATTCCTGTTCTTCCTTGACCGGGTTGGTGTCGTCGAAGCGCAGATGGCAGCGGCCGTCGAACTCCTTCGCGATGCCGAAGTTGAGCGCGATCGACTTGGCGTGGCCGATATGCAGATAGCCGTTCGGCTCCGGCGGAAACCGGGTCACGATCCGGCTGTGCCGTTTTGCGTCGAGATCGGCCTGCACGATGTCGCGAATGAAATCGCGCCCCGCCTCCGCCGTCGCCAGTTCTGCCGTCATTCCATATTCCTGTTGCCGATGCCGCGCCCGTTTTGCCAAATCGCCGCGCGCCCGCCAAGTCCGTATACCAGTTGCGCATATTTGGCACAGGCTGTCTTCGAGGAGGCTTTAGTTATGCCGCGATCCTGCTATACACCGACCCCGCGTCCCTCGCCCGCCCCCGGTTCTCCGTTCCCGCCATCATGACCAGACCCGTCGTCACCCGCTTTGCGCCCTCGCCCACCGGTTTCCTGCACATCGGCGGCGCTCGCACCGCGCTGTTCAACTGGCTGTTCGCCCGCCATCACGGCGGCAAGATGCTGCTGCGGATCGAGGACACCGACCGCGAGCGCTCCACCGACGCCGCCATCACTGCCATTCTCGACGGCCTCAAATGGCTCGGGCTCGATTGGGACGGCGACGTCGTCTACCAGTTTCAGCGCGCGGAACGCCACCGCGCGGTGGTGGCGGAGCTGCTCGCTTCCGGCAACGCCTATCGCTGCTACGCCACGCCCGACGAACTGGCGGCGATGCGCGAGAAGGCACGCGCCGAGGGCCGCACCCGCCTCTACAACGGGCTGTGGCGCGACCGCGATCCCGCCGACGCTCCGGCCGGGGTGTCGCCGGTGATCCGCCTCAAGGCCCCGTTGAGCGGCGAGACGGCGGTCGAGGATCAGGTTCAGGGCCGCGTGGTGTGGCAGAACGAGAACCTCGACGATCTGGTGCTGCTGCGCTCCGACGGCAACCCGACCTACATGCTGGCGGTGGTCGCCGACGATCACGACATGGGCGTGACCCACATCATCCGCGGCGACGATCACCTCACCAACGCCGCGCGGCAGAAACAGATCTACGACGCGCTGGGCTGGGAGTTGCCCAGCATGGCGCACATCCCGCTGATCCACGGCCCGGACGGCTCGAAGCTGTCGAAGCGGCACGGCGCGCTCGGCGTCGATGCCTATCGGGCGATGGGTTACCTGCCGGCGGCGCTGCGGAACTATCTGGTGCGGCTGGGCTGGAGCCACGGCGACCAGGAGATTTTCTCGACGCAGGAGATGGTCGACGCCTTCGATCTGCCCGCCATCGGGCGCTCGGCGGCGCGGTTCGATTTCGCCAAGCTGGAAAACCTCAACGGCCACTACATCCGCCACAGCGACGATCAATCCCTCGTGACCATGCTGGCCGAGGAAGCCGGCCACCTGCCCAACGGCGCGCCGTTCAAGGCCCGGCTCAACGACACCACCCGCGCCCAGCTCCTGCGCGCGATGCCCGGCCTGAAGGAGCGCGCCAAGACCCTGATCGACCTGATCGACAGCGCGCATTTCATCATGGCCGACCGGCCGCTGCCGATCGAGCCGAAGGCCGCCGCGCTGCTGACGCCCGAGACACGGCAATTGATCGGCCGGATCCGCACGGCATTGGAAGCGGTCACCGAGTGGCGGCAGGAGACCACCGAAGCCGCCATGCGCGCATTCGCGGAGCAGAACGGCCTCAAGCTCGGCTCGGTGGCGCAGCCGCTGCGCGTGGCGCTGACCGGCCGCACCACCTCGCCCGGCATCTTCGACGTGCTGGCGGTGCTGGGGCGCGAGGAATGCCTCGCCCGCCTTGCCGATCAGGCCGCCGATTGAATAGACCAAAGGGGCAAAACCGCATCTTGCGGTGCATAATGCAATGCGATACCCCTTGGCCCGGCGCTTTTCGGCCACCCCGGCTGCCACCCGTCCTTGCGACTTTCGCGACGCCTGGCAGGCCCGGCCTTTCAACGATTTCCTCGGGGATACACGATGGACGCAAAAACCAGTTCCAAGTCGGCCACCCTGACCGTCGGCGGCAAGTCCCATGAGTTCCCGGTGAAGGCCGGCACCATCGGGCCCGAGGTCGTCGACATCAGCAAGCTCTATGCCCAGGCCGGCATGTTCACCTACGATCCGGGTTTCACGTCCACCGGAAGCTGCGAATCCAAGATCACCTATATCGACGGCGACGAAGGCGTGCTGCTGTATCGCGGCTACCCGATCGAGCAACTGGCCGAGAAGGGCGACTTCCTCGAAACCTGCTACCTGCTGATGCACGGCGAACTGCCGACCAAGGCGCAGAAGGAAGACTTCGACTCTCGCGTCACGCACCACACCATGGTGCATGAGCAGATGACCCGCTTCTTCCAGGCGTTCCGCCGCGACGCGCATCCGATGGCGGTGATGGTCGCATCCGTCGGCGCGCTGGCCGCCTTCTATCACGACTCCACCGACATCAACGATCCGCAGCAGCGCATGATCGCCTCGATGCGGATGATCGCCAAGGTGCCGACGCTGGCGGCGATGGCGTTCAAGTATTCGGTCGGCCAGCCGTTCGTCTATCCGCAGAACCACCTCGACTACGCGTCGAACTTCCTGCGCATGTGCTTCGCGGTGCCGTGCGAGGACTACAAGATCAATCCGGTGCTCGCCGACGCGCTCGACAAGATCTTCATCCTGCACGCCGATCACGAGCAGAACGCCTCGACCTCCACGGTGCGCATCGCCGGCTCCTCCGGCGCCAACCCGTTCGCCTGCATCGCCGCCGGCATCGCCTGCCTGTGGGGCCCCGCGCACGGCGGCGCCAACGAGGCGGCGTTGCAGATGCTGGCCGACATCGGCTCGGTCGATAAAATCCCCGAGTTCATCGCCAAGGTGAAGGACAAGAACTCGCAGGTGCGCCTGATGGGCTTCGGTCATCGCGTCTACAAGAACTACGACCCGCGCGCCAAGATCATGCAGAAGATGTGTCACGCGGTGCTCAAGGAGACGGGGCACGCCAACGATCCGCTGCTGCCGATCGCGCTGGAGCTGGAGCGCATCGCGCTCAGCGACGACTACTTCATCGCCCGCAAGCTGTACCCGAACGTCGATTTCTACTCGGGCATCACGCTGAAGGCGATGGGCTTCCCGACCTCGATGTTCACCGTGCTGTTCGCGGTCGCCCGCACCGTCGGCTGGATTAGCCAGTGGCGCGAGATGATCGAGGATCCGGCGCAGAAGATCGGCCGTCCGCGCCAGCTCTACACCGGCGCAACCAAGCGCGATTACGTCCCGCTCGACAAGCGCAAGTAACCGCCGCCTCCGGCCGCTGGCCGCCGCCGCACGCTTTCACGCAAGAGCCACCCCGACGCTGTCGCGTCGGGGTGGCTCTGTCGTTTCGCGCGCCCACCGCGGCCGCGCATTGAATCGCGAGCGATGGTTTGCGAGGATCGTGCCAACCACGGACCGAAGGAGGCAGCCATGCCGCACCAGGGCGACGTCATCTTCCGCAACGCGCGCCTGGCTGACGGCACGCTATCGGACATCGCGGTGGCGCAGGGCCGGATCGCCGCGATCGGGCCGTCCACCTTGCCGGGCGTCGCCGCCGACGGCATCGTCGATCTCCACGGCCAACTGGTGGTGCCGGGCTTCGTCGAAGGCCACATCCACCTCGACACCAGCTTCTACGGCGACGTCTGGCGGCCGCATGTGCCCTACAAGGCCGGCTTCGACGTGCGCGAGCGGGTGGAAATTCAACATCGCAACATGGGGGCGGCGGCCCCGATGGCGATGCGCGCCCGCAGCCAGCTCGACCTGTGCATCGCCAACGGTTCGACCCACATGCGCAGCCATGTCATGGTCGACGGCAGCGTCGGACTGAAGTCACTGGAAACCGTGGCGGCGGTGCGCGAGGCGTATCGTCCCCTGATCGATATCCAGCTCATCGCCTTTCCGCAAAGCGGCATCCTCACCTGCCCCGGCACCGCCGACCTGCTCGATGCCGCGTTCGATCACGGCGCCGACCTGATCGGCGGCCTCGATCCCGCCGCGCTCGATCGCGACGTCAACGGCCACCTCGACGTGGTGTTCGGCATCGCGCAGAAGCGCGGCGTCGGCGTCGATATCCATCTGCACGAGGCGGGCACCATGGGCATCGTCTCGATCGAGGAGATCGCACGCCGCACCCGCGCGCTCGGGATGCAGGGCAGGGTCGCCATCAGCCACGCTTACGCGCTCGGTGACGCCCCGCCAGACGTCCTGCGGCGCACCGCCGACATTCTGGCGCGTTCCGGCGTCGCCATCATGACCACCGCGCCGGGGGCACGCGCGTTTCCGCCGGTGCTGGCGCTGCGCGAGGCCGGCGTCACCGTGTTCAGCGGCAACGACAACATCCGCGATAGCTGGTCGCCCTATGGCGACGGCGACATGCTTCGCCGCGCCATGATGCTGGGCTATCGCTCGGACTTGCGCACCGACGACGATCTCGCCGTCGCTTTCGACACGGTGACGGCGGCCGGTGCGAAAGCGCTCGGCATTACGGATTACGGCCTGCAAGTCGGCGCGCGCGCCGATTTCGTGACGCTGCGCGCAACTCATATTCCGGAAGCCGTGGTGGCGGTGCCGGCGGCGCGCTCGGTCTATCGCGGCGGCGTCTGCATCGTGCGCGACGGTGTGCTAAACATGCGGCCTCAGTAGCGCGCGCGATCCGGCATCTTGCGGAATTCGAGCCAGACCTTCTGCGCATCGGCCTGCATCATCTGCTCGGGATGCAGCACCCGTTGCGCATAAGGCTTCTTCATGTCGATGCTGATGTTGGAGTCGTCGAACAGATCGGCGTAATCCGTCCATGCCGCGGCATAATAGATTTTCCCGATCCGCGCCCAATAGGCCGTCGCGTAGCACATCGGGCAACATTCGCAACTGGTGAACAGCGTCGCTCCGCGCAGATTGGGCGCGCCGATCTTCTTGCACGCCATGCGGATCGCATTGACCTCGGCATGGGCCGACGGATCGTTGTCGCGCAAGACGCTGTTGCCGCTCGCAGCCAGCACCTCGCCGTCACGCACCACCACCGCGCCGAACGGCCCGCCGGTCTTGTCGACCACGCCGGCCTGCCGCATGGTCGAAATCGCCAGCGCCATATGCTGCCGATCCTGTTCGGTCAGGGTTGACTTCTTCCGGTTCTCGCCCTTTGCGGTCCTGGCCAGCGCCGCGCCGCCGAGCATGCCGCTTGCCGCGGTCCCGGCCGCCGCCGCGAGGAAGTGGCGGCGATGTACAACCGCCGCCGATGCGAACAGTTTCTCCAGCCAGAGGGTTTGCGGCTGATCGTTCCTGGAATCCATGTTTCCTGCCCCTGATGATGGCGCGCGGCCAGCTTCATGTTGCGGCAGGCGCGGCGCGCCAGCCGTTTTCCTTAGCCGGATGTACTATTATCGGATCGCCTTTAAATTACCGTCACCGCATCGATCCGATAGAGACGGATCAGGCCCCGCAGGGCACTCGGCGTTCATCAAATGCTAACCCTGTGACGAGCCGCCGCGCAGCAACGCCAGCACCGCGTCGGCGGCGCACGCGCTCGGCGGGCGGCCGCCGGTGGACATGATTGCGTCGATGCGGCCGAACGCCTCCGACTGCCGCCGCCGCATCGGCGTGTCGATGAGCACGTCGCGCAGCGCCGGCGCGAGTTTGTCGGGCGTGCAGTCGCCCTGGATGAACTCGGGGATGACGTTTTCGCCGATCACCAGATTGGCGAGAATGACCGACGACGAGGTGATGCGCCGGAGCACGATCCAGGCTTCGATCGCGCCGGCCTTGTAGGCGGTGACCATCGGCACCTGCGCCAGCGCCAGTTCGAGCGTCACCGTGCCGGATTTCGCCAGCGCCGCGCGCGTGCTGCGGAACGCCGCGCGCCGGGCGTCCTCGCCAATCACCACGCGCGGCCGCACCGGCCAGTTCTCAAGCCCGCGCGCGACAGCGGCTTCGAGGTGCGGCATGGTCGGCAGCACGGCTTCGAACCTCACGCCTTGCGCCTGCAATCGCGCGAGCGTTTCGCCGAAGATCGCCATGTGATGACTGATCTCGCTGCGGCGGCTGCCTGGCAGCACCAGCAAGACCGGCGGCTCGGTATCGCGGCGCGATCGTTCGGCGGCATCGGGCCGTAACATCGCGATCTGCTCGGTGAGCGGATGGCCGACGAAGGTGCACGGCGGCCCATCGAGCCTGCGCAGCGCTTCCGGCTCGAACGGCAAGATCGCCAGCACATGGTCGATATAGCCGCGCATTTTTCGCGCGCGACCGGGCCGCCATGCCCACACCGACGGCGAGACGTAGTCGATGATCGGGATCGACGGCGCGCGCGCTCGCACCCGCCTCGCCACGCGATGGGTGAAGTCCGGGCTGTCGATAATGACGAGCGCATCCGGGGATGCCGCGACCACCGCGTCGGCGGTTTCGCGAATGCGGCGCAAGATGCTGCGCAACTGTTTCGCCACCGCCGCAAGCCCGATGATCGACAGTTCCTCGATCGGAAAGCGCGACACCAGTCCCGCTTCCGCCATGGCGCGGCCGCCAACCCCCTCGAAGCGCACGCTCTCGCCAAGGCGCGCGCGCAATTCGCGCATCAGGCCGGCGCCGAGCCGGTCGCCGGATTCTTCCGTCGCGATCAGAAATATTTTTCGCGCGACGGGCTGCATCACGCGGGCAATCCCACGACGAAAACGCCGGCGCGGTCCGCCGCCGCGATCATCGGC
>JBASBO010000215.1:0-11057 GCA_049651165.1 Xanthobacteraceae bacterium
CGCCGGGGCGGCGCAATCCGCTTGCCCGCGCGGCCTCGTCGCGATGTGTCCCGGTTCGGCCAATCCGCTGTTCCCGTCATCGGCGGCGGGGATGTCCGATACGCGCCGCGCCGATGTTCTGAGCGCGTTGCGCCATGGGTTTCGCCCGCGCCGCCATGTTAGCCGAGACGTTTCAATTTAGCGTTGGCCGATCCGTCGAAATTGCCGAAGATCATTAACCGCCGATTCAGCATGCGCGGGCCCTCGGGCGTGAACCCGCCGCTCACGCCTCGCGACCAAGGAGACGGCGGCGGCCGGGCGCGTGCGCGCCGGGAAGGATTTATTTTGCGGGAGGGAGCGATCGTGATGTTTCGCCGGAGCGTGTTGAGCATGGCTGCCGCGGCGTCCCTGTTGTGGGGAAGCGCGGCGGTGCACGCCGAGAGCCGGATGGCGCTGGTGATCGGCCAATCGGCCTATCGCGCGGTGACGCCGCTGCCCAACCCGGCCAACGACGCCAGGGCGATGGCGCAGCTTCTCGGCGAAGCCGGCTTCGAGGTCACTTCCGCGCCGGACCTGTCGCAGAACGCCATGCGTCAGGCGGTCAGCGATTTCGCGGCGCAGGTGGCGGCCAAGGGGCCGGATACCGTGACGCTGCTGTTCTATGCCGGGCACGGAATGCAGATCGACGGCGAGAACTTTCTGGCGCCGATCGACATCGATCCGAAGCGTGAGGCCGACATTCCGCTGCAAGCGGTGCGCCTCAACGACATTCTCAACACGCTGACCTCGGTGCCGAGCCGGATGCGGCTGGTGCTGCTCGACGCCTGCCGCAACAATCCGTTCCCCGAACTCAGGCAAACCGCCGGGCGCGGGCTCGCGATTGTGGACGCTAAATTCGGCGCGCCGGGCACCTTCCTGTCGTTCTCGACCTCGCCGGGCGCGGAAGCCGAGGACGGCAGCGGCGCCAACAGCCCCTACACCACGGCGCTGCTCAGCGCCGCCAAGCAGCCGGGGCTGACCATCGAGGACGCGTTCAAGCGGGTGCGGGTGTCGGTGAACAAGGCCACCGACGGTCGTCAGACCCCGTGGGAAAGCTCGTCGCTGACCGATGATTTCCGGTTTTTCGCGACGGCGGGCGACGCCGCCAAGCCGGCGGATGCGAAAATAGCGGATGCGGCGGCGGCGACAGCCAATGCGACGGCCGACGCCAGGCCGGCCCCGGAGAAACGCTCGGTCGAGCAATGGAAGCAGGCTCTGAAAGACAAGCCCACCGAGGCGGCCTATGAATTGATGGTCGCCGACGGTTCCGTCCAGGCTTACGAGGCGTTTGTCGCGCTGTACACCGATGCGGTGTTCGTGCCGCGGGCGCGCGGCTGGCTCGATCGTCATTTGCGCATGATCGCCTGGAACAAGGCGGTGATCGAGAACACCGCCGCCGGCTATCGCGCCTTCCTGCTCGCCTATCCCGACAGCGATCTGACCCCGACAGCGCGCAAGCTGGAAGAGCGGCTGCGCAACCGGCCGAGCTTCGGCCCGCTTGCCGCGACGCCGGTGGCCGCGTTGCAGCCGGCGGCGGGAACCTGTCCGTGCGCTACTCCGCCCGCCGCGCCGGCCAAGAAGAAGGCCGAGAAGCCGGCCAAGAACCGGACCAGCGCGCCGTCACCGCAGCGGTCCTCACTGCCGCCACCGCCGCGCTACGTGCCCGACGACGAGGTGGTGATCGACCGCCGTCCGCCGGTCTACATGCCGACGCCCGGCATTTCCATCGGCGGCGGGATCATCGGCGGCGGCCGGGGCGGCTATTATCCGCCGAACCGGTCGGGCGGAATGCCCAACACCGGCGGGTCGCGGCGCGGCTACTGAGCGCCGCCGCGCGTGCGCGAATGAAAGCCATCCGAACGGAGCGGTGCTCAGTAGCCGCGAAGCCGCTATAACCGCGTCAACGACAAGCATCCTTGAAGGAGGCGCGGGATGGCGGACGGGTTTCGCAAAGGGTTGACCAGCTACGGCGACGCCGGCTTCTCGCTGTTCCTGCGCAAGGCGTTCATCAAGGCGGCGGGTTATTCCGACGACGCGCTGGATCGCCCCATCGTCGGCATCACCAATACCGCCTCCGACTACAACCCATGTCACGGCAATGTGCCGTCGCTGATCGAGGCGGCCAAGCGCGGCGTGATGCTGGCCGGCGCGATGCCGATGGTGTTTCCGACCATCTCCATCGCCGAGAGCTTCTCGCACCCGACCTCGATGTATCTGCGCAACCTGATGGCGATGGACACCGAGGAGATGATCCGCGCCCAGCCGATGGACGCGGTGATCGTGATCGGCGGCTGCGACAAGACGCTGCCGGCGCAGATCATGGCGGCGGTGAGCGCCGATCTGCCCACGGTCGTCATCCCGGTCGGCCCGATGGTGGTCGGCCATCACCAGGGCGAGGTGCTGGGCGCCTGCACCGATTGCCGAAGGCTTTGGGCGAAATATCGCGCCGGCGAGATCGACGACGCCGAGATCGAGGCGGTGAACGGCCGCCTCGCGCCCTCGGTCGGCACCTGCATGGTGATGGGCACCGCCTCGACCATGGCCTGCATCACCGAGGCGCTGGGCCTGTCGCTGCCGATGAGCGCGACCATTCCCGCGCCCCACGCCGAGCGCATCCGCTCCGCCGAGGCCAGCGGCCGCTGCGCGGCGGAGATGGCGAAACGCAAGGGGCCGAAGCCCGGCGACCTGCTGACGCCGGCGGCGTTGCGCAATGCGCAAGTGGTATTGCAGGCGATCGGCGGCTCGACCAACGGGCTCGTGCATCTCACCGCCATCGCCGGCCGCACGGCACACCGGATCGATCCGGAGGGGTTCGACGCGCTGGGGCGCGAGGTGCCGGTGCTGGTCGATCTGAAGCCGTCCGGCGCGCATTACATGGAGCACTTCCACCATGCCGGCGGGGTCCCGAAGCTGATGAAGCAGCTCGGCGACCTGATCGATCTCGATGCCATGACCATTACTGGAGCGACGCTGCGCGAGGTGGTGGCGAACGCGGAGGAGGTGCCGGGGCAGGACGTGATCCGGCCGCGCGCCGATCCGATCCGCCGCGAGGGCGCGATGGCGGTGCTGCGCGGCAACCTCGCGCCACGCGGCGCGGTCATCAAGCATTCCGCAGCCAGCAAACGCCTGTTGCAGCACACCGGCCGCGCCGTGGTGTTCGATTCGATCGAGGACATGACGCGGCGGATCGACGATCCCGCGCTTGATGTGACGGCCGACGACGTGCTGGTGCTGCGCAACGCCGGGCCGAAGGGTGCGCCGGGGATGCCGGAGGCCGGCTATCTGCCGATCCCGATGAAGCTGGCGCGCGGCGGCGTCAAGGACATGGTGCGGATTTCCGACGCGCGCATGAGCGGCACCGCGTTCGGCACCATCGTTCTGCACATCACGCCGGAATCGGCGGTGGGCGGGCCGCTGGCGCTGGTCGAGAGCGGCGACCGCATCCGGCTCGACGTCGCCGGCCGCCGTATCGATCTGCTGGTGGACGATGCCGAACTGCAACGCCGCCGCGCCGCGCTGGCGGCGCGGGCGCGGCCGGAATGGGCGGAGCGCGGCTACGCGCGGCTGTTTCACGACGCCGTCCTGCAAGCCGACGAGGGCTGCGACTTCGATTTTCTGCGCGGCTGACTCGAAATATCGCACACAGGATCAAACAAGCCCGGCGTCGTCCTCGCGCAGGCGAGGACCCATAACCCCTGGCGTTGGTTGTTGTTGAACGAGTCAGCCCGGCTTGATTAACCGAACCGCCGCGGCGTACGGGTCCCTGCTTTCGCAGGGACGACATTGATCGCGTTGCCAATCCGCGCGCAACACGGATTTCCGGTCAGGCTCTCAGGAGGCTGCGCGCCTACGCCCGCTCCTCCCAGATCATCGCCAGATGCACGATGGTCTCGGCCGCCTTCTCCATGTCCTGCCGGCTCACCCATTCGGTGCGCGAGTGGAAGGCGTGCTCGCCGGCGAAGATGTTGGGGCAGGGCAGCCCCATGAACGACAGCCGCGAGCCGTCGGTGCCGCCGCGGATGCTGCTGCGCACCGGTGTGAGCCCGGCGCGGCGGATCGCTTCCAGCGCGTGCTCCGTCACCCGCGGATGGGCGTCGATCACCTGTTTCATGTTGCGGTACTGCGGCGTGATCTCGATTTTGTAGGTCGAGTGCGGGAAATCGCGCATCACGTCCTTCACCGTGGCCTCAAGCAGCGCTTCCTTGTCGCGCAGGCCCTGCTCGGTGAAGTCGCGCACGATGAAGGCGAGCGTCGTCTGTTCCAGCGCGCCGCCGATGCCGACCGGATGCAGGAAGCCCTCGCGGTCCTCGGTGGTTTCCGGCGAACAGGTGTCCTGCGGCAGCCGCTCGACGATGCGCGCGGCGATCTTGATGGCGTGCTCCATCTTGCCCTTGGCAAAACCGGGATGGACGCTGACACCGGTGATGGTCACGGTGGCGGCATCGGCGGAAAAGGTTTCGTCCTCCAGATGGCCGGCGGTTTCGCCGTCGATGGTGTAGGCAAAATCCGCGCCGAGCTTTTTCAGGTCCACCTTGTCGACGCCGCGGCCGATTTCCTCGTCGGGCGTGAACAGGATCTTGATCGTACCGTGCCTGATCTCGGGATGCGCCAGCAGGAAGCGCGCCGCGTCCATGATCTCGGCGACGCCGGCCTTGTTGTCGGCGCCGAGCAGGGTGGTGCCGTCGGAGGTGACGATGTCGTTGCCGATCTGGTCGGCCAGCGCCGGGTTGTCGCGCAGGCGGATCACCTGCGCGGGATCGCCCGGCAGCACGATGTCGCCGCCCTGATAGTTGCGCACGATCTGCGGCTTGACGTTGGCGCCGGAACAGTCCGGCGAGGTGTCCATGTGCGAGCAGAAGCAGATCACCGGCACCGCCTTGGCGGTGTTGGCGGCAATGGTGCCATAGACGTAGCCGTGCTCGTCGAGATGGGCGTCGGCGACGCCAAGCGCGCGCAGTTCTTGCGCCAGCAGCCGGCCGAGGTCCTTCTGCTTCGCGGTGGAGGGACAGGTGGGCGAGTCCGGATCGGACTGGGTGTCGATCACGACGTAGCGCAGGAAGCGTTCGGTGACGTCGTGGTCGAACTTGATTGCGGGGGGCACGGCGATGGTCCTTGGTCGCGGCGGCTCAAACAAAAACGTCACCCCGGGCGGCCGCGCGGCGGCGGCCCGGGATGACGTCACAGAACGCAAATTCTGTCGGGAAACGCAAGCAAGGCGCGCGCCTTGCAAGCGGTCAATCAGACCGCTTCCTTGAGTTCCTTGGCGGCGCGGAAGGCGACCTTCTTGCTGGCCTTGATCTGGATGGTTTCGCCGGTGGCGGGGTTGCGGCCGGTGCGGGCGGCGCGCTTGCGGACCTGAAGGATGCCGAGGCCTACGATGCGGACGCGCTCGCCCTTCTTCAGGTGCTTGGTGACGCGGGTTACCAGATCGCCGAGAATCGCCTCCGCCTGCTTCTTCGACAGCTCGTGCTCCTCGGCCAGCGCGGCGGCCAGATGCTTGAGCGTGACGGTGGACGGAGTCGCTGCTTTCTTCGCCATTTTCAGGCCCTCCTCGTTGTTCGAATCCAAGAAATCAAGACGTTTCAGGCATTAGTTGATTCGGAGGGGGGCTGACTACGCTGTTTTGCCGGCAAATAGCCGGTTTTTTGCGAATCGGACGCGGACGTCGCCGCGCCGCGGGCGAGGTTGTCGCGATCCGGTCGACCAAGGCAATGCAGGCACGGCGGCCAAGCTATGCGCTAGCCGCAGGGACGCATCGCCAGCGTCTCAGAAGTCAAATCATGGTGGTGGAAAAGGAGCTAAGCCATTGAAAACAATGGCGCGAGAGACGGGGCTCGAACCCGCGACCTCCGGCGTGACAGGCCGGCGCTCTAACCAACTGAGCTACTCCCGCAACGGATCGTTTCCAACCCGGATCGTGGTGGTGGGACTTAAAGGCGGGGCCACCGCAAGTCAAGCTGATGTCAGCTTCTGCGCATCATCGGATGGCGCGGCGTGTTGCCCCGTCGGTGCGGCGGTTGCGGTGAGGGGCGAAGGCGTTCGATATGGCGGGCGGCGGGGCCGGTGCGATGTCGCCTCGCGCCGCGCCGGGCGCTTGTGGAATGGCGTGCCTGATGTAGCGGCGGAGGCGTCGCGCCTGGCGGGGCACCGCTGACATAATCCGTCCTTTTATCTTGTCGCGCACCCTTGTCTTGCCACCCTTGCTGCGCTGCGCTAAAGGCTCAGAACAATTCCAAGGTGGCCGAATCCGTCGGCCCGGATGACCTCCAAAGCCAAGGATCGCCGATGACCGGCATCTTGCAAGATTATCTGCCTCTGGTGGTGTTCATCGGCATCGCGGCCGTGATCGGGCTCGCCCTGCTGATCGCGCCGTTCATCGTCGCGTTCCAGCAGCCGGATCCCGAAAAGCTGTCGGCGTATGAATGCGGCTTCAATGCGTTCGACGACGCCCGCATGAAATTCGACGTGCGCTTCTACCTGGTGGCGATCCTGTTCATTATCTTCGATCTGGAGGTCGCGTTCCTGTTTCCGTGGGCGGTGGCTTTCGGCAAGCTCGGCGCGGTCGGCTTCTGGTCGATGATGGTGTTCCTCGCCGTCCTGACCATCGGTTTCGTCTACGAATGGAAGAAAGGCGCGCTCGAATGGGATTGACCCCAACTCACGCGCAGTCGTCGGGAACGCTGGTCGCCCCGGCCGCGACCGGCGTCATCGACCCGCGCACCGGCAAGCCGGTGGGCGCCGACGACCGCTATTTCCTCGAAGTCAACAACGAACTGTCCGACAAGGGCTTTTTCGTGGCCGCCGCGGACGACCTGATCACCTGGGCGCGCACCGGCTCGCTGATGTGGATGACCTTCGGGCTGGCCTGCTGCGCGGTCGAGATGATGCAGGTGTCGATGCCGCGCTACGACGTCGAGCGGTTCGGTTTCGCCCCGCGCGCCAGCCCGCGCCAGTCCGACGTGATGATCGTGGCCGGCACCCTGACCAATAAAATGGCTCCGGCTTTGCGCAAGGTCTATGACCAGATGCCGGAACCGCGCTACGTGATCTCGATGGGTTCCTGCGCCAACGGCGGCGGCTACTACCATTATTCCTACTCGGTAGTGCGCGGCTGCGACCGCATCGTGCCTATCGATATCTATGTGCCGGGATGCCCGCCGACGGCGGAAGCGCTGCTTTACGGCGTCCTGTTGTTGCAGAAGAAGATCCGGCGGACCGGAACCATCGAACGCTAAGGCTGTACAATGGACGACACGCGGCTCGACACCCTGGGTCAAACGATCGTTGGCGCGCTGCCGGGCGTGGCGATCGGCCATACGGTGGCGTTCGGCCAACTGACGGTCGAGGTCGAGATCGGCCGGATCGTCGACGTCATGCGCTTCCTGCGCGACGACCCGCGCTGCCGCTTCGTCGGCTTCGTCGATGCGACGGCGGTGGATTATCCGTCGCGCGAAAAGCGCTTCGACATCGTCTATCACCTGCTGTCGCCGACCCTGAACGCGCGTATCCGCGTCAAGGGCTTTGCCGACGAGACGACGCAGGTGCCCTCGATCATCGGCGTGTTCCCCGGCGCCGACTGGTTCGAGCGCGAGACCTACGACCTGTACGGCGTGATCTTCACCGGCCATCCCGACATGCGCCGGCTGCTGACCGACTACGGCTTCGACGGTCACCCGCTGCGCAAGGACTTTCCGACCACCGGCTTCGTGGAAGTCCGTTACGACGACGCCGAGAAGCGGGTGGTCTACGAGCCCGTGCAACTCAATCAGGAATTCCGCCGGTTCGATTTCCTCTCGCCGTGGGAGGGCGCGGACTATCCGCTGCCGGGGGACGAGAAGAAAAGCACTGACGGAGCCAAGCCGTCATGAAGCCGACGCTCAAAGCCGGATTGACGCACCGATTCATCTATCGCGTGCCCGACAACAAGACGGTGCCGCATCTGTATCCCGAGTCCGCGGATTTCCAGGCCATGCCGCAGGTGTTCGCAACCGGATACATGGTCGGCCTGATGGAGTGGGCCTGCATCGACCTGATGAAGGCGCATCTCGACGCCGGCGAGGGCAGCCTCGGCACCCATATCGATGTCAGCCATTCGGCGGCGACGCCGCCCGGGCTGACAGTGACGGTTGACGTCGAATGCCTGGGCGTGGACGGCAAGCGTCTGAGTTTTAACGTCAAGGCGCACGATGGCGTCGACCTGATCGGCGAAGGGCGCCATCAGCGCCATGTCGTCGATTGGGACAAGTTCAATGCACGGGTCGCCGGCAAGGCGACGAAAGCGGGGATAGCCGCGTGAGCGAAACTGAAACCCCGGGAATGCGCAATTTCACCATCAACTTCGGGCCGCAGCATCCGGCCGCGCACGGCGTGCTGCGTCTGGTGCTGGAGCTGGACGGCGAGGTGGTGGAGCGCGTCGATCCGCATATCGGCCTTTTGCATCGCGGCACCGAGAAGCTGATCGAAACCAAGACCTATTTGCAGGCGATCCCGTATTTCGACCGGCTCGATTACGTCGCGCCGATGAATCAGGAGCATGCCTTCTGTCTCGCCGCCGAAAAGCTGCTCGGCATCGCCGTGCCGCGCCGCGGGCAGTTGATCCGCGTGCTCTATTGCGAGATCGGCCGCATCCTTTCGCACCTCCTCAACGTCACCACGCAGGCGATGGACGTCGGCGCGCTGACGCCGCCCTTGTGGGGCTTCGAGGAGCGCGAAAAGCTGATGGTGTTTTACGAGCGCGCTTCCGGCTCGCGGATGCACGCCGCGTTCTTCCGCGTCGGCGGCGTGCATCAGGACCTGCCGCCCAAGCTGATCGACGACATCGACGCCTGGTGCGACGCCTTCCCGCCGAAGCTCGACGATCTCGAAGTGCTGCTCACCGACAACCGCATCTTCAAGCAGCGCAACGTCGATATCGGCGTGGTGACGCTGGAGCAGGCGTGGGAGTGGGGCTTTTCCGGCGTCATGGTGCGCGGCTCCGGCGCGGCGTGGGACCTGCGCAAGGCGCAGCCCTACGAGTGCTACGACGAGATGGAGTTCGACATCCCGGTCGGCAAGAACGGCGACTGCTACGACCGCTACTGCATCCGCATCGAGGAAATGCACCAGTCGGTGCGCATCATGAAGCAGTGCATCGCCAAGCTGCGCGTGGCGGACGGGCAGGGGCCGGTGGTGGTCGAGGACAACAAGATCTTCCCGCCGCGGCGCGGCGAGATGAAGCGCTCGATGGAAGCGCTGATCCACCACTTCAAGCTCTACACCGAGGGCTTCCACGTTCCCGCCGGCGAGGTCTATGCCGCGGTGGAAGCCCCCAAGGGCGAGTTCGGCGTCTATCTGGTCGCCGACGGCACCAACAAGCCCTACAAATGCAAGATTCGCGCGCCGGGCTTCGCGCATTTGCAGGCGATGGATTTCATCTGCAGGGGGCACCTGCTGGCCGACGTTTCGGCCATTCTCGGCTCGCTCGACATCGTGTTCGGAGAGGTGGACCGGTGATCGCGCAGCCGCCCATCCAATTCGACCGGGCGACCGGCGCGCTTCAGGGGGCCAACCCCTGGGAGCGGCTGGCGGCGGTCGCGCTATTGGCCGGCGCGCGCGTGTCGTCGCTGTTCTCGCACCGCGGCTACAACGCCTGCGCCAACCTGTTGCGCAAGACGCTGCCGGAGCGCGATATCGCGGTCCGGCTGAACGACGACGCGGTGTTCGTGTTTCCCTATGGCGACGGCTACTGGAGCAAGCTGCTCGACCGCAGCTTTGTTTACGAGAGCGAACTGGAACTGCTGTTCAGCGCCGCCGCGGACGTCGATTACACGCTGCTCGATTGCGGCGCCAATTACGGCTACTGGTCGGTGCTGGCGTCGAGCCGGCCGTTCGGCGCGCACAAGGCTATCGCCATCGAGCCGTCGTCGGTGAATTTCGCCAAGCTCGCCAATAACGCCAGGGCCAACGGCGAGCGTTTCCAGGTGATGCACTGCGCGATCGGCGCGGAGCGCGGCACGGCGCGGCTGTCCGGCAGCAAGCACGAGGCGTTCAGCATCGCCGGCGGTACCGACGCCGGCGGCGAACTGGTGCCGGTGATCGCGCTCGACGACCTGATCGACGACGGCGTCATCGCAGAGGACGGCAAATATCTGGTCAAGCTCGACGTCGAGGGCGTCGAGATCGAGGCGATCAAGGGCGGGGCGCGGCTGTTGAAGGGCGACACCGTCATCATGTGCGAGGAGCACGGCAACGACCCGCATCACACCGTGTCGCGCTACATCCTCGAACGGACGCCGCTGAAGCTGATCGCTTACGATCCGTCCAGCGGCCGCTTCGAAACCCTGACCGGGCTTTCGCTTCTCGACCGTATCAAGGTGGCGTCGAACGTCGGCTACAACGTGTTCGGCACCGCCAGCGCTTTCTGGGAAGATCGTTTTCACCGCATGAACGCGACCGCGTCGCGTCGCGTTCACTGAGAGACCGCACCATGTCCGTCCGTCGCCTGGCCCCGAAGGAATTGCAGCCCGCGAGCTTCACGTTTCGCGAGGAGACGCTTGCGTTCGCCAAGCAGCAGATCGCGAAGTATCCGGAAGGCCGGCAGGCGTCGGCCTGCATCGCCATCCTGTGGCGGGTGCAGGAGGAGCATGAGGGCTGGGTGTCGGAAGCCGCGATACGCGCCGTCGCCGACCTGCTCGACATGCCCTATATCCGCGTGCTGGAGGTCGCGACCTTCTACACCATGTTCCAGCTCTCGCCGGTCGGCAAGAAGGCGCATGTGCAGGTCTGCGGCACCACGCCGTGCATGTTGCGCGGCGCGGGCGACCTGATCGAGGTCTGCAAGCATCGCATCCATCACGAGCCGGGTCACGTTTCCGAGGACGGCGATTTCTCGTGGGAAGAAGTCGAGTGTCTCGGGGCCTGCGTCAACGCGCCGATGGTGATGATCTGGAAGGACACCTACGAGGACCTCACCAGGGACACCCTCAACAAGGTGCTGGACGGCTTCGCCTCGGGCCATCCGCCGAAGCCCGGCCCGCAGATCGACCGCCACAACGCCGCCC
>JBASBO010000216.1:0-83508 GCA_049651165.1 Xanthobacteraceae bacterium
CGCAATTGGGCGAGCTGCGCCTGCGCCTCGTGCGCCTCGGCCTCATGCTGGCGTGCGGCGCGGCGCCAGTGCCGCTGTCGCATCCAGGTGGCGAAACTGCCGGCCAGAACCCCGAGAATCGCCACCACGATGATGACCATGAACAGCGGCAGCGTGATCCCGACCGACGGGTCGGCGGCGTTGAACGGATCGAACGACACCGTCACCATCCGCCGGTTGGCGATGGCGAAGATCAGGAAGATGACGCCGAGCGGAATCAGCACCAGCGCGGTGAAAAACTTGCGCATCGCGTCTCTCGCAAATGCCTTTCTTGCAAACGCCGCTACGGGACCGGCCCGTCCCGACGGCCGGCGAGACGCAACTCCGGCGCGCCGTCAGCGGCCGCCCGGCCGGCGCGCCAATTGGACCATGCACGGGCGCAAAAATCCAGTCGGCAATGCCGACGCTCGCTGCTGCCTGCACCGGTAGAAATAAATATGGAGAGATACCTAAGCGCCGGGCTGAGCGGCCTCGGCCGCCGGCGTGTCGCGGTTGAGCCGCTCGCGCATTTCCTTGCCGGTCTTGAAGAACGGCACGCTTTTCTGCTCCACCGGCACATGCGCGCCGGTGCGCGGATTGCGGCCGGCGCGGGCCGGGCGATGCTTGACGGAAAACGCGCCGAACCCGCGCAACTCGACCCGATCGCCGCGCGCCAGCGCCGCCACGATCTCGTCGAGGATGGCGTTGACGATTTTCTCGACATCGCGCTGATACAGGTGCGGATTGTGCTCGGCGATGCGCTGAACGAGTTCGGATTTAATCATCGAGATGGGGACCCGTGGCGTGCAGGCGACATTTCCTTGAAAAAGTCGCGGACTGTCAAGCGGCTAATTGGTTACCCGACCTTCGCAAATCGGTCCTTGGCAGGCAAGGCCGCCCGGTGCGGCCCACCGGCGCACGCCGCGTCTCCCCGAAATGCGATTCATATCCTTCAGCGTTGCCGCCCCCGCCGGCTCACTGCGATGCCACGGGTTGCCACAGCGCGATCATGCCGTCTAGCGTCAGCCGATCCACCGCCTGCGCGACGCCGCTCTGCGCCACCTGGCGCGCCAGCCCGTCGAGCCCGAGCGCGCGCAACGTCATCGCGGCCGTCGCGCGCAGGAACGTCAGGTCGCCGAACCGCGGCGACAGCTTGTAGTCGCGTACCGGCAGATCGGGCTTGACCTTCTTTTCGGCGACCAGCCAGGCGACCGCGGTCTTCTCGTCGCCGAGTTGGTCGATCAGCTTGAGGTCGATCGCCTGCCGCCCGGTGAAGACGCGGCCGTCGGCGACCTTCTCAAGCTGGGCGTCGTTCATGGCGCGGCGGTTCCGCACCAGATCGCGAAACCAGGCGTAGGAATCCTTTACCAGCGCGTCGAGCGCGGCGCGCGCCTCGGGGCTGGTGGGCTCGTAGCCGCTCGGCGCGGCCTTCAGCGGCGAGGATTTCACCGATTCCACCTGCACGCCGACGGTTTTCAGGAGTTCGGTGAAGTTCGGGTACTGGAACAGCACGCCGATCGAGCCGACCAGCGAGCTTTGCTGCGCCACGATGTGGTCGGAGGCGAGCGCGGCGATGTAGCCGCCCGACGCCGCCAGCCCCTCGACCACTACCACCAGCGGCTTTTTGGCCTTCAGCCGGATCAGCGAATCGTAGAGTTGCTCGGAGCCGGCGGTGGTGCCGCCGGGCGAGTTGATATGCACGATGACGGCGGCGACCGACGACTTCTCCAGCCGCTCCAGCGCCTCGACGCGCGCCTGATCGCTGCGGATCAGGCCGTCGATATTGATCCGTGCGATCGAACCCGAGCGTGACAGCGCCGAGCGTCCCGCCGGCAAGGCCAGAAGCCCCACCCCGACCACGGCCAGAATCGCCACCGCGACGGCCACGACGCGCCAGAACGTCAGCTTGCGGCGAAGGCGGCGGCGATCGACGATCGCGTCGGAATCGAGCGACATGGCATTCTCCTGAGCCGTTCCCGGCGGGGTTGAAACGTCGCCCCTGCATTACATCAATCGCGCGGCAATTTGAAGAAAGCCGCTTTGTCGTCCCTGCGCAGGCAGGGACCCATAGTCCCTGGAGTCGCGATTTGGATAGCGTCTCCACGACGATCATGGACGCCTCGCGCAACGACGAATGACACTGCGTATGGGTCCCTGCCTGCGCAGGGACGACCTTCGTTAGAGAGGTTACACCCAAAACAAAAAGGCCCCGGTTCGCACCGGGGCCTCGATGTTTCGCAAAGCGAACGGAGCGTCGGCTTACTTGCCGTCGCGCTGCTGCTTGAGCGCGGTGCCAAGAATGTCGCCCAGCGTCGCGCCGGAATCCGACGAGCCGTACTGTGCGATGGCTTCCTTCTCCTCGGCCACTTCCAGCGCCTTGATCGACACCTGGACCTTGCGGGCCTTCTTGTCGAACTGGATGACGCGGGCATCGACCTTCTCGCCGACGGCGAAGCGTTCGGTGCGCTGGTCGTTGCGGTCGCGCGCCAGTTCCGAGCGCTTGATGAAGGTCTGGAAGTCGGTGCCGGCGATCTGCACGTCGATGCCGCCGTCCTTGACGTCCAGTACCTCGCAGGTCACCACCGCGCCCTTCTTGACATCGCCCGGCTCGGCGAAGGGGTCGCCTTCAAGCTGCTTGATGCCGAGCGAGATGCGCTCCTTCTCGACATCGACGTCGAGGACGATGGCCTTGACCATGTCGCCCTTCTTGAAGTTGTCGATGACCTGTTCGCCCGGCTGCTTCCAGTCGAGGTCGGACAGATGCACCATGCCGTCCACGTCGCCTTCGAGGCCGAGGAACAAACCGAACTCGGTCTTGTTCTTGACCTCGCCCTCGACGGTGGAGCCGACCGGGAACTTCTCGACGAACACTTCCCACGGATTGCGCATGGTCTGCTTGAGACCCAGCGAAATCCGGCGCTTGACGGCGTCGACCTCCAGCACCTGCACTTCGACTTCCTGCGAGGTCGAGACGATCTTGCCGGGGTGCATGTTCTTCTTGGTCCACGACATCTCCGAGACGTGGATCAGGCCCTCGATGCCCGGCTCCAGTTCGACGAACGCGCCGTAGTCGGTGATGTTGGTGACGCGGCCGGTGAAGCGGGCGCCGAGCGGATACTTCGCCTCGATGCCCTGCCACGGATCGTCCAGCAACTGCTTCATGCCGAGCGAGATGCGGTGCGTCTCGTGGTTGATCTTGATGATCTTGACCTTCACCGTCTGGCCGATGGTCAGCACCTCGGTCGGGTGATTGACGCGACGCCACGCGATATCGGTGACGTGCAGCAGGCCGTCGATGCCGCCGAGATCGACGAAGGCGCCGTAATCGGTGATGTTCTTGACGACGCCGTCGATCACCTGGCCTTCTTCGAGGTTCTGCACCAGCTCCTGACGCTGTTCGGCGCGGGTTTCTTCGAGAACCGTGCGGCGCGACACCACGATGTTGCCGCGGCGGCGATCCATCTTGAGGATCTGGAACGGCTGCGAATTGTTCATCAGCGGCGCGACGTCGCGGATCGGGCGGATATCGACCTGCGAGCGCGGCAGGAACGCCACGGCGCCGTCGAGATCGACCGTGAAGCCGCCCTTGACCTGATTGAAGATGACGCCGGTGACCTTTTCGTTGTTCTGGAACGCCTTCTCCAGCTTGCCCCAGCTTTCCTCGCGGCGCGCCTTGTCGCGCGACAGCACGGCTTCGCCGAGCGCGTTCTCGATGCGGTCGAGGAACACCTCGACCTCGTCGCCGACCTTCAGCGTGCTGTCGCGGCCGGGCCCGGCGAATTCGCGCAGCGCCACGCGGCCCTCGGTCTTGAGGCCGACGTCGATGACGGCCATGTCCTTCTCGATCGCGACAACCTTGCCCTTGACGACGGAGCTTTCCTGCAAATTGCCGCCGGCGAAGGACTCGTCGAGCATCGCGGCGAAATCGTCGCGGGACGGGGTGTAAGTATCAGTCGAAGCCATTTGTTCTCCAGTGCGGGATGTGCCGGCCGTTCGGGTTGAAGGGCGTATCGCGCGTGGAGGGTCGAGGGTCCGCAACCCTTGACGACCGCGCCGCCTTATCCGCTTACGGGAAAATGGCGATCACGGGCCGGCCTGTGGCCTGCACGATCGATACGGTATCGATGCAATTCTGACGGCGTCTTTAATCCCGCAAAAAACAGGAAAGCAGACGCATCGCTTAATAGCCGGGACCTGAGTGGACGCGCTGATCCAGAAAATTTCCTCAGGCCACCGGTTGCGAGGCCGAGCGGGGCGATCCTCCAAAACGGCAGGGGCTCAAACCCGTTGCCGGCCCGCTCGGACAGCCTCGACAATCGCGATGGCAGCCCGGACGCCGCCTTCTATATCCAAATGCGAATTATCGAGCAAGTGTGCGTCCGGCGCGGGCTTCAGCGGAGCCACGGCGCGGTTCCGGTCGCGGTCGTCGCGCTTGAGGATATCCGCCAGCACCAGCGCTTCGTCGGCCGCCTCGCCCCGGGCGCGGGCTTCCAGCGTGCGGCGGCGGGCCCGCACCTCGGGCGCGGCGACCACGAAGATCTTCACGTCGGCGTCGGGGCAGATTACGGTGCCGATGTCGCGGCCGTCGAGCACCGCGCCGGGCGGTTCCGCCGCGAACTGGCGCTGGAACGTCACCAGCGCCTCGCGCACTGGCGGATAGGCGGAGATCACAGAGGCGGCGTCGCCCACGGCCTGCGTCTTCAGCACCGGATCGCCGAATTTTTCGGGGTCGAGTTCCGTGGCGGCGGCGACCGCGGCGGCCTCGTCGGCGAGGTCGGCCCCGGCGTCCAGCAGCGCCCGAGCGACCGCGCGGTAAATCACCCCGGTGTCGAGATGGCGGAAATGGTAGTGCGCGGCGAGCCGCTTGCCGAGCGTGCCTTTCCCTGACGCGGCGGGACCGTCGATGGCGATGATCATGCGAAGTCCGCCCCCAGCCGCCGCATCATCGGGATGAAATCCGGGAAGCTGGTGGCGATGAAGGCGGTATCGTCCACCGCCACCGGCTTGTCGGCGGCGCAGCCCATCGCCAGCGCCGACATGGCGATGCGATGGTCCATGTGGGTGGCGACCACGCCGCCGCCCGGCACATGGCCCTTGCCCTCGACGATCATGTCGTCGCCCTCGATCGTCACGGCAACGCCGTTGACCCGCAGCATGGCGGCGGTGGCCTCCAGCCGGTCGGATTCCTTGACCCGCAATTCGTGCAACCCGCGCATGATCGTGGTGCCCTCGGCGAAGGCGGCCGCAACCGCGAGCACCAGATATTCGTCGATCATCGACGGCGCGCGCGACGCCGGCACTTCGACGCCGCGCAGCTTCGAGGCCCGCACCCGCAATTGCGCCATCGGCTCGCCGGCATCGTTGCGCCTGCCGCTCTCCTCGATCGACGCGCCCATCTCGCGCAGCGTCGTGAACAGGCCGGTGCGCAGCGGATTGGTCATCACATCATCGAGCGTGACGTCGGAGCCCGGCACGATCAGCGCCGCGACCACCGGGAACGCCGCCGACGACGGGTCGGCCGGCACCGCCACCGCCGCGCCGTGCAACTCCGGCTGGCCGGTCAGCGAAATCCTGCGGCCGGAAGCGCTATCGGCCACCGACACGACGTTCGCGCCGAAATGCTGGAGCATCAGTTCGGTATGGTCGCGGCTCCAGGCCGGCTCGATCACCGTGGTGACGCCGGGCGCGGCGAGGCCGGCCAGAAGCACCGCCGACTTGATCTGGGCCGAGGCGACCGGCGAGCGATATTCGATCGGCAGCGGATCGCGCGCGCCTTGCAGCGTCAGCGGCAGCCGGCCGCCGTCGCTTTGCGCCGTCACCCTCGCCCCCATCAGCGCCAGTGGATCGACGATGCGGCGCATCGGCCGCGAGCGCAGCGAGGCGTCGCCGTCGAAGGTGACGCTGATCGGACAGCCGGCTACCGCGCCCATCACCAGCCGGCAGCCGGTGCCGGAATTGCCGAAATCGAGCGCGGCCGCCGGCTCCGCGAAGCCGGCGACGCCCGTGCCCCGCACCGACCAGTGTCCGTCGCCATGACGCTCGACTTGCGCGCCGAGCGCGCGCATCGCCTTGGCGGTGTTGAGCACGTCCTCGCTTTCCAACAGGCCGGTGATGCGGGTTTCGCCCACCGCCAGCGCCCCGAGAATCAGGGCGCGGTGCGAGATCGACTTGTCGCCGCCGACCCGGACCCGCCCGATCAACGGCGAGCTTGCGGCGGCCCGAAGCGGCGAGAGCTGGCTGGAATGAGTCACGATCGCAATCCTTTATCAGGCCGGGCTGGTAACATACCCTTTCGGCTGCGTCACGCCGCCGCCGCGCACCCGCCGGACTGCGCGCGCAAGGCTATTGACAGCGCCCCGACAACTAGCCAAGTGATGCACCGCTTTCAGAAGTCCCCAGGATTGACACGTGGCCAAATCCGACCTTGGAACCAAACGTATTTGCCCGACCACGGGCAAGAAATTCTACGATCTGAACAAGAATCCGGTGATTTCGCCCTATACCGGCGAGGTCGTGCCGATCGCGCCGGTTGCCCCGCCTCGCGGCCGTCCGGATACTGCGTCGCGCGCTACCGCCGACGACATGCCCGAGACGGCCGACGCCGAGAACATGGTCTCGCTGGAGGAGGCCGACGCCGAGGAAAAAACCGGCAAGGTCAAGGCCGTCACCCCCGAATCGGAAGACGATATCGAGGTTGACGATACGCTCGACGACGATGATGACGACTCGACTTTCATCGCCGACGAGGAGGAAGGCGATGAGGATGTCACCGATATCATCGGCGACGTCTCCGACGACGAGGAAAGCTGACCCGATAAAAGGGACTTGAGATCGGCCCTGATCTGTGGTCAGGGTTGCGCGCCGCGCGTCGGACGAATACCCGGGACGCGTGATCGGTGAAGGGGCCATAGCTCAGCTGGGAGAGCGCTTGCATGGCATGCAAGAGGTCGGCGGTTCGATCCCGCCTGGCTCCACCACGCTTCGCCTTCGGCTACGCGTGGCGCAGCCACGGTGCCGAAGGCGAAGCGTGTCCGGCGTAGCCCTTGGGGCGAAGACGGACTGAAGCCTCCCAATATGACATTCTCAGCCTTTGGTGCAAATATCTACGCTTAGTCGAGCTACGTATGGCGTAGCCGAAGGCGAAGCACGCGATGTGGTACGTCCATATCATCCGCAGCAGAGGCGTACCCGATCAAGAATACACCGGTGCGACCTCTGATCTGAAGCGGCGCTTGGCCGACCACAATGCCGGGAAATCTTCGCACACAGCGAAATACAAGCCATGGGAATTAGCCTGGTATTGCGCTTTCCCAGACAAGCACCAGGCTCTCGACTTCGAAAAATACCTGAAGTCACATTCCGGTCGGGCATTCGCAAAAAAGCGTCTCTTGTGCTTTAGTTCTTCTGTATCATACCAAAGCCTCACAAGAAGCGCCCATGACAACTGAACCGACCCCGATTCCCGGCCAGGAAGCCATCGCCGGACTGCGCGTGATCGACCTGTCGCGCGTCCTCGGCGGACCCTACTGCACCCAGATTCTCGCCGACCACGGTGCCGACATCGTCAAGGTGGAGCCGCCGGCCGGCGACGAGACGCGCGACTGGGGCCCTCCGTTCCATGAGGAGGATTCGTCCTATTACATCGGAACCAACCGCAACAAGCGCGCGATCGGCCTCGACCTCGCTTCCGAGGGCGGCCGCGCGGTGCTGATGAAAATGCTCGAAACCGCCGACGTGCTGATCGAGAATTTCAAGCCCGGCACGCTCGACAAATGGGGCATCGGCAAGGACGTGCTGCGCGAGAGATTCCCGCGCCTGGTCCATTGCCGGATTTCCGGCTTCGGCGCCGACGGCCCCCATGGCGGCCACCCCGGCTACGACGCCATCATTCAGAGCATGACCGGCATGATGGCCGCCACCGGCTCGCCGGAAAGCGGCCCGACCCGCATCGGCGTGGCGCTGGTCGACATCACCACCGGCCTCTACGCCACGGTCGGCATCCTGATGGCGCTCGCCGAGCGGGCAAAATCGGGCAAGGGCCAGTTCCTCGAAACCACGCTGTTCGAGACCGGCCTCGCCATCATGCACCCGCACACCGCCAACTACTTCTTCACCGGCAAGCCGCCGGCGCTGACCGGTAACGAGCATCCTAATCTGGTGCCCTATTCGGTGTTCCCGGCGCGCGACGGCAACATCTTCATGGGGGTGGGCAACGACGGCACCTTCCGCAAGCTGTGCCGCGAACTCGGCCGGCCGGAGCTGGGCACCGACCCGCGCTTCGCCCGCAACCGCGACCGCCTCGCCAACCGGCAGGCGCTGCGCGACGAACTGGAGGCGATCCTCAAGGATCATGACAGCGAGCCGTTGTGCCGCCGCCTGCTTGCTGCCGGGTTGCCGGCCGGCCCGGTGCAGGGAATCGACAAGGCGCTCACCAGCGAGCA
Source organism: Xanthobacteraceae bacterium (assembly GCA_049651165.1). Lineage (GTDB taxonomy): Bacteria > Pseudomonadota > Alphaproteobacteria > Rhizobiales > Xanthobacteraceae > 62-47. Next base: position 8,460 of record JBASBO010000216.1, read on the forward strand.
CGCCAGGCATCGCGGCGATATCATCGAGAAGGATTGGTACAAGGGCGTGGCCTCGCCGATCCGCTTCGAGCGCACCAAGGCGACGCTGCGCCGCGTGCCGCCGAAGTTCGGCGAGCATACCGAGGCGGTGCTGGCGGAATACGGCTATTCCAGCCGGCAGATCGCCGACTTGGTGGCGCAGGGCGCGGTGTGCGGCAAGGAGCGGCGGCGCTGACGTTGCGACGTTATTAAGGTCGTTTCAAAACAAAAGCGGCGGCGCTCGATGCGCCGCCGCTTTTGTTGGAACCGTCCGTTGCGACCCGCCCGCGACGGGCCGCCCGTTACGTCCCCCCAGCCAGCCGGGCGGGACGCGTCAATGGACGCTGACGGCTTGCAGTTCGTTGCTCCAGGCGCTGGCGATGGCGGCCTCGCGCGAGTCGGTCAGCATCATCGGCGTGCCGTCGGCGGCATGAAGCGCGAACAGCTTGGTGCCCGGTGCAAGCTCCGGCGCCTGCGGGAACATCCCGCGGACGTCCTCGGACCGGATCTCCTTGACGTAGGCAATATGGCCGCCGCCAAGGCTGGCGAGCGCCTCGGGCGTCACGGTATGCGGGGTGAAAGCGTTGTTCGGTTCGGTCATGGTCTCGACTCCTCTACAGTTACAAGCGGTCGAGTCCGCTCCTACTCAAGATTATTCGTGCTCATTGATAGCGATTGTCTTAACGACCCGTTCAGGTTCCGGCCTGGCCAGATCGATCGACAACAGCCCGTTTTTCAAGTCCGCGCCCAGCACCAGCATCCCCTCCGCCAGCACGAAGGTGCGCTGGAAGTGGCGCGCGGCGATGCCGCGATGGATGTATTGCCGGGTCTTGTCGTCCTGCTGGCGGCCGCGGATGACGAGCTGATTTTCCTCCATGGTGACATCGAGCTGGTCGCGGGTGAAACCCGCCACCGCCAGCGTGATGCGCAGGCGCTCGGGCTGACCGTTGGCGCGGTCGCACCGCTCGATGTTATAAGGAGGGTAGCCGTCGGAGCCTTTCACGACGCGGTCGAGCGCACGCTCGATCTCGTCAAATCCCAAAAGGAACGGACTGGACAACGAAGGAACACGAGACATTCCAAAGCCCTCTCGAAGCGACTTTGTGGTTGGGCCCTTGCGGCACCCGGTTCGACCGATCGGCCCTAAGCCCTCCGGTCATTGCACAATATGGGCATGTTCCGGGATCGTTCAAGCACTCCGTTGCCGCTGCCTATCTCCTTGAAAGAAATTACAGATCGATCCGGCTGCGACCGTCCGCGCTGAACAGGTGGAGCTTGTCGCGGGGAGCGACCGCACCGACCCGCTCGCCGATCGCAGGCGCGCTCTCGCCCGGCAGGCGGACGATGATCTCGCCCGGCGGCCGCTCGCCCGGGTCGCCGGCGATGGTGACGCCGACGCGGTCGCGGGTGCCGTAGACGAAGGTTTCCGCGCCGACCCGCTCGATCGCCTCGACGGTGAGGTCGTAGCGCACTCCGCCCTCCGGCGCGCTGTCGCTCGACAGCGTCAGGTCTTCGGGGCGGATGCCGAGGATGCCGCCGCCGGTTCCGGGCGGAACCGCGATGCCGGCCTCGCCCGGCTGAAGCGGCGTCAGGTTCATCGGCGGCGCGCCGATAAAGGAGGCGACGAAGGTGGTCAAGGGCTTGCGGTAGATGTCGAGCGGATTGCCGATCTGTTCCACCTCGCCGGCGTTCATCACCACCAGAATGTCGGCCAGCGTCATCGCCTCCAGCTGGTCATGGGTGACGTAGATCGAGGTGGTGTTGAGGCGGCGCTGCAATTTGCGGATTTCGACGCGCATGGCGATGCGCAGCTTGGCGTCGAGGTTGGACAGCGGCTCGTCGAACAGGAACACTTTCGGCTGCCGCACGATGGCGCGGCCCATGGCGACGCGCTGGCGCTGTCCGCCGGACAACTGTTTCGGCTTGCGGTCGAGCATCGCGCCGATTTCGAGAATCTGCGCCGCCTCGCGCACCCGCTTGTCGATTTCCGGCTTGGCCATGCCGCGATTGCGCAGGCCGTAGGCCATGTTGTTGTAGACGCTCATGTGCGGATAGAGCGCGTAGTTCTGGAACACCATGGCGATGTCGCGGTCCGCCGGCTCGATCGTGTTGACGACGCGGCCGCCGATCTCGATCTCGCCGGAGGTGATCGTCTCAAGCCCCGCCACCATCCGCAGCAGCGTGGACTTGCCGCAGCCGGAAGGCCCGACCAGCACGCAGAACCGGCCGTCGTCGACGTTGAGGTCGACGCCCTTGATGACCTCGACGCCGCCGGGATAGGTCTTGCGGACGTTGCGCAGCGTGACGTTAGCCATGTGAACCTACTTCTCCGTCTCCACCAGTCCGCGCACGAACAGCTTCTGCATCACGATGACGACCAGCACCGGCGGCAGCATCGCCAGGATCGAGGTCGCCATCACCACAGGCCATTCGGTCAGCGCGTCGGAGGTGACGATCATCTTGCGGATGCCGACCTGAATCGTCTGCATGTCGTCGCGCGTGGTGATGAGCAGCGGCCACAGATATTGATTCCAGCCGTAGATGAACAGGATCACGAACAGCGCCGCCATGTTGGTGCGTGACAGCGGCAGCAGCGTATCCTTGAAGAAGCGGAACGGTCCCGCGCCGTCGATCCGCGAGGCTTCCAGGAGTTCGTCCGGTATCGTCATGAAGAACTGCCGGAACAACAGCGTCGCGGTGGCGGAGGCGATCAGCGGCAGCGCCAGTCCGGAATAGCTGTCGAGCAAATTGAGGTCGGCGGCGATCTTGTAGGTCGGATAGATGCGCACTTCCACCGGCAGCATCAGCGTGATGAAGATGATCCAGAATATCGTCATGCGGAACGGGAAGCGGAAGAACACGATGGCGTAGGCGGACAGGATCGAGATCGCGATCTTGCCGAGCGCGATCGAGAGCGCCATCACCATCGAGTTGAGCAGCATGGTGCCGACCGGCTCGCGCGTGGTGCCGGAGGAGCCGACGAACAGTGTCCTGTAATAGGTCTCGATGAAGTGGCCGCCGGGCAATAGCGACATCTGGCCGTTGGCGATCGCCGCGTTGTCCTGGGTCGAGGCGACGAAGGCGAGATAGACCGGAAACGCCACGATGGCGATGCCGATCCACAGGACGACATGTGCGACGTAACGCCGGATGCCCTCGTTCTCGACCATCAATACGTCACCTTGCGTTCGACGAAGCGGAACTGGATCGCGGTGAGGGCGATGACGATGCCCATCAGGATCACCGATTGCGCCGCCGAGGAGCCGAGATTGCCGCCGAGCAGGCCGTCGGAATAGACCTTGTAGACCAGCGTTTCGGTAGCCTTGGCCGGGCCGCCGCGAGTCATGGTGTCGATGACGCCGAAGGTGTCGAAGAAGGCATAGACCACGTTGATGACGATCAGGAAGAAGATGGTCGGCGACAGCAGCGGAAAGGTGATGGTCCAGAATCGCCGCAGCGGCCGCGCGCCGTCGATGGCGGCGGCCTCATGCACGCTTTTCGGGATTGCCTGAAGCCCGGCGAGGAAGAACAGGAAATTGTAGGATATCTGTTTCCACGCCGAGGCGAGGATGATGAGCGACGCCGCCTGATTGCCGTCGAGCAGCGGATTCCAGTCGACGCCGAGCGCCCGCAAGCCGTGCGCCAGCACGCCGAGCGAGGGGTTGAGCATGAAGACCCACAGCACGCCGGCGACCGGCGGCGCCACCGCGTAGGGCCAGATCAGCAGCGTGCGGTAGAGACCGGCGGCGCGCAGCGGCTTGTCGGCCATCACCGCCAGCAGTAGCGCCGACGACAGCGACAGGCCGGCGATCGCGGCCGCGAACACGAAGGTCCGCACCACCGAGGCGAAGTAATCCGGCTCGCTCAGCAACTCCTTGTAGTTGTCGAACCAGACGAAGACGGTGGACAGCCCGAACGCGTCCTGCAACAGGAACGATTGCAGCACCGCCTGCCCCGCCGGCCAGTAGAAGAAGATCAGCACCACCGCCATCTGCGGCGCGATCAGCACCCATGGCAGCCAGCGGGAATGGAAGACGGATTGCTTCTGCATGGAGGTTAACGTCTCTCCATGCACTTCCCCTCCCCCCGCTCTTGCGGTGGGGAGGGGGCAGGGGTGGGGGGTGACACTCGGAGAGCGTCAATGATGACCTCAAGCACGCCGTCGATATTGCCGAGGACGTCGTTGTTCCAGAACCGGAGCACGCGATAGCCGCGCGCTTCGAGATCGGCCGTGCGCGTTGCGTCGACGGCGCTCCCTGCATGTTGGCCGCCATCGACCTCGATCACGAGCCGGTTCGTATGACAGGCGAAGTCCGCGAAGTAGGGACCGATCGTGGCTTGACGTCGAAAGTGCGCCGCGCAAGGCAAGGCTCGCAACCGCCGCCAGAGCTTGCGTTCGGCATCGGTCGGATTTTGTCGAAGATTGCGTGCGCGCGGAACGCGACGGTCAACTGAGCGAGGCATTCGTGGCGTCCCCCCACCCCCGACCCCTCCCCGCCGCAAGAGCGGGGGGAGGGGAGCATGGTGCATCGCGTCGAAACGAAGCCGATCAGCGCCCACGGTTTCCAGCGCCGCCGATTACTTCGCCACCGTCCGCTCGAACTGGCGCAGCATGGTGTTGCCGCGCGACACGGCGGCGTCGAGCGCCTCCTTGGCGGTCTTCTTGCCGGCCAGCGCCTGCTCGATTTCCTCGGCCCAGACGTCGCGCAACTGCACCATGTTGCCGAGCCGGAGTCCGCGCGAGTTTTCCGTCGGCTCCTTGTTGGTCAGTTCCTTCAGCGGCGTTTCGAGATAGGGGTGATCCTCGTAATAGCCCTCCGCCTTGGCCTTGGCGTAAGCCGCCTTGGTGATCGGCAGGTAGCCTGACGCCTTGTGGATCGCGACCTGACGGTCGGTGTCGGAAAGGAAGGCGAAGAACTTGGCGACGCCCTTGTATTCCTGCGCCGTCTTGCCGCCCATCACCCACAGCGAGGCGCCGCCGATGATCGAGTTCTGCGGCGCGCCCTTGACGTCCGGATAGTAAGGCATCGGCGCGTTGGTCCAGTTGAACTTGGCCTGCGACTTGACGTTGCCGAAGAAGCCCGACGAGGTCAGGAAGATCGGACACTCGCCGGAGGTGAAGCGTCCCTCGCCGGTGTTGGTGCGGCCGGAATAGTCGTAGGTCTTGTCCTTCTGCAACTCGATCAGCTTCTCCAGATGCCTGACCTGAAGCGGACCGTTGAACTCCAGCACGGTGTCGAAGCCGTCGAGGCCGTTGGCCTTGGTCGCGAGCGGCACGTTGTGCCAGGCCGAGAGCTGCTCGATGTTGACCCAGGTGACCCAGGCGTTGGAGAAACCGCAAGTGGCGTAGCCGGCGGCCTTCAGCTTCTTGGCGTCCTCGAACACCTCCGGCCAGGTTTTCGGAATTTCGGCGATGTTGGCTTTCTTCAGCGCGTCGAGATTGATCCACATCACCGTCGACGACGAGTTGAAGGGGAACGACAGCATTTCGCCCTTCGAGGTCGAATAGTAGCCGGTGATCGCCGGCAGATTGGCGTTGGGATCGAACTTCTCGCCGGTCTCCTTCATGAGCTGGTAGACCGGCTTCACCGCGCCCTTGGCGGCCATCATGGTGGCGGTGCCGACTTCGAACACCTGCATGATGTGCGGCGCATTGCCGGCGCGGAAGGCGGCGATGCCGGCGTTCATGGTGTCGGCGTAGCCGCCCTTGTAGGTCGGCACTACCTTGTAGTCTTTCTGCGAGGCATTGAAGTCGTTGGCGAGCTTGACGACGACGTCGTTGTTGCCGCCGGTCATGGCGTGCCACCACTGGATTTCGGTCGCGGCAACGGCCGGCGTGACCAGCGCCGGGGTCAGGGCAAGGGCCAGCGTGGCGGCGGCTGCGGCGGCAAGCTGTCGGATCGGCATCGCGTTCCTCCGGAGTAGGGCCATCTTCTTTTTGCGCGATAACAGCGCCGGATGACGTTGAAGTGACCAACCGAACATTCGAATGATCGGATGGTAAGGGCGAAGCCGGCCCGAAGGAAAGGAGAAAAATCTCATTTCCCGCAGACCTTAATGCAACGGCTCCGCCACGCGGCCCCGTCGGCGGACGACCGCGCCCCGCTTTCCGGTCGGGCGTGCAAGCGGCGCACCACGGCCGTCGCGCATGGCTTCCATTCGCCGGCCGGTTTTTGCTGCACCGCCGTTTGACCCGCCGCGCGCCCGGAGTATGGTCCCTCACCGCTCGTTCGGTTCCCGCCGGACCGCTCAACGCTGCTTTTCGAGGATCCCGCCATGCCCGCCTACCGCTCCCGCACCTCCACCCACGGCCGCAACATGGCCGGCGCACGCGGGCTGTGGCGCGCCACCGGCATGAAGAACGAGGATTTCGGCAAGCCGATCATCGCGGTGGTGAACTCCTTCACCCAGTTCGTGCCGGGCCACGTCCACCTCAAGGACCTCGGCCAGCTCGTGGCGCGGGAGATCGAGCAGGCCGGCGGCGTCGCCAAGGAGTTCAACACCATCGCGGTCGACGACGGCATCGCCATGGGCCACGACGGCATGCTTTACAGCCTGCCCTCGCGCGAGATCATCGCCGACAGCGTCGAATACATGGTCAACGCCCATTGCGCCGACGCCATGGTGTGCATCTCCAATTGCGACAAGATCACCCCCGGCATGTTGATGGCGGCGCTGCGCCTCAACGTCCCCGTGGTGTTCGTCTCCGGCGGGCCGATGGAGTCCGGCAAGGTCGTTCTCGACGGCAAGGTCAAGTCGATCGACCTGATCGACGCCATGGTCGCCGCCGCCGACGACACCGTGAGCGATGCCGACGTCGAGGTGATCGAGCGCTCAGCCTGCCCGACCTGCGGCTCGTGCTCGGGCATGTTCACCGCCAACTCGATGAACTGCCTCACCGAGGCGCTTGGCCTCGCGCTGCCCGGCAACGGCTCGGTGCTCGCCACCCACGCCGACCGCAGGGGTCTGTTCGTCGAGGCAGGCCACCTGATCGTCGATCTGGCGCGGCGTTACTACGAGCAGAACGACGAGAGCGCGCTGCCGCGCAATATCGCGAGCTTCAAGGCGTTCGAGAACGCGATGACGCTCGACATCTCGATGGGCGGCTCCACCAACACCGTGCTGCATCTGCTCGCCGCCGCCTATGAGGGCGAGGTGCCGTTCACCATGCAGGACATCGACCGGCTGTCGCGCCGCGTGCCGGTGTTGTGCAAGGTCGCGCCCTCGGTGCCCGACGTGCATCTCGAAGACGTGCATCGCGCCGGCGGCATCATGGGCATTCTGGGCGAACTCGACCGCGCCGGGCTGATCGACGCCAGCCTGCCGACGGTTCACAGCAAGTCGATGAAGGACGCGCTGGAGCGCTGGGACATCAAGCGCACCAAAAGCGACAGCGTACGCACCTTCTATCGCGCCGCGCCCGGCGGCGTGCGCACCGAAGTCGCGTTCAGCCAGGAGCGGCGCTTCGACGACCTCGACGCCGATCGCGAAGGGGGCTGCATTCGCGGCGCCGAACATGCCTTCTCGAAGGATGGCGGGCTCGCGGTGCTGTTCGGCAACATCGCGCGCGACGGCTGCATCGTGAAAACCGCCGGTGTCGACGACAGCATTCTTAAATTCTCCGGCCCCGCTCGCATCTTCGAGAGCCAGGATGCGGCGGTGGACGCCATCCTCACCAACAAGATCAAGGCGGGCGATGTCGTTGTGATCCGCTACGAGGGACCGCGCGGCGGGCCGGGAATGCAGGAGATGCTGTATCCGACCAGCTACCTGAAATCGAAGGGGCTGGGCAAAGCCTGCGCGCTGATTACCGATGGTCGCTTCTCCGGCGGCACCTCGGGCCTTTCCATCGGCCACGTCTCGCCGGAAGCGGCGGAGGGCGGCGCGATCGGTCTGGTCGCGGAAGGCGACCGCATCGAGATCGACATTCCCAACCGCAAGATTCATCTCGCGGTGGACGACGCCGAGCTTGAGCGCCGCCGCGCGGCGATGGACGCGCGTGGCGATGATGCGTGGAAGCCGGGTCCGCGCAAGCGCCGCATCACCATGGCGCTCAAGTCCTACGCCGCTCATGCCACCAGCGCCGCGCTCGGCGCTGTGCGCGTGGTGAAGTAAGGCCGTCGCCTTATTAAGGTGCGCGACTTTCGTCGCGCGCACCTGCGCGGGGACGACACGCTGAGGGCGATTTGTTTGCCGCGTTTCGCGTCAGTCTGTCAGGATGGCGCGACCCGATTGATCCGAGCTTGTTGCACCTTGCGCGATCTAAATCCAACCGTTGCGCGTCACGCCACCGTCGCCGGCGGCATGGCCAGCACCGAATAGATCGCCTGCGCGTCGGTCGAGGCGCGCAGCTTGCGCGCCACGTCCTGATCGCGCAACAGTCGCGCGATCTTGGCCAACGCCTTCAGGTGATCGGCGCCCGCGCCTTCCGGTGCCAGCAGCAGGAACAACAGATCGACCGGCTGGCTGTCCATCGCCTCGAAATCGATCGGCCGCTCAAGCCGCGCGAACAGGCCGAACAGTTTTTCCAGTTTCGGCAGCTTGCCGTGCGGAATCGCGATGCCGTAGCCGACGGCGGTGGTGCCGAGCTTTTCCCGCTGCAACAGCACCTCGAAGATCGCGCGCTCGCTCTGCCCGGTCAGTTCGGCGGCGCGCGCGGCAAGCTCCTGCAATGCCTGCTTCTTGCTGTTGACCTTCAATGCCGGAAGAATCGCCTCGGGCGCGACCAGATCCGTAATCATCATGGAGCATTCCGAGAAAGAGGCGTTGACCGCCGATTGCGAAACGAGGTTTGGATTTGCACGATGCGTGCGTGCTTCCTCAGGTGGAAGCCACGCCCGCCGCCGTTCGAAGTTGCTTCGGCTTCATCATCCCAGCCATTCTAGCACCCCTACCCACGCCTGCCAGAGCCTTTGCGCCGCCGACCGGAAACAGGACACCGCGCGCTTCGATTTCGCTTCGATCTGCATTTGTCGCGCGAACCGGCTTCGGCTTCGCGCCAAATCGCCGTCGAATGCGAGTTCGGCCGTGTCCCTCAATGATGGCCGTCCCTGTCAAGGCGGCGGACCATAGGGACCGCCTTACGAGGCGTCAACGGCGATTGCAAGCATGTTGACCATAAAACCTGTCCAAAGCCGCCGACCGGATACTGCACAAGCCGTGCCGATGTGCGGCGCGGAATCCGGTTCCCGTCAGCGCGGCCGCACCAAACACCGACGCCGTCATGCTTTTTCGTATCGCGCGGAAACAGCCGCGTCGCCGGTGCTGCGCCGCGGCCGTCTCGCCGGGCTTTACAGCAGGCTTTATTTCCCAGCCGCTATTTCGGGAAGCCTGTCTTTTCCGAAGTCATCTTCCGTCGCATTTTCACCTTCCGCAGTCCGATTCAGCGGCATGGTCAGGTGGCGCGGAGGCGCGCTTATGAGGCGCGCGGCTGCACCTCCGGCGGATCGATCCAGCCGATGTTGCCGTCGGCGCGGCGATAGATGATGTTCACGCGGCCCGAGCCGCCGTGCTGGAACACGATGACCGCCGCGCCGGTGAAATCCAATTCCATCACCGCCTCGCTCACCGACATACGCTTTAGCGACGATGTCGTCTCGGCGATGATGACAGGATTGTACGCGGTGACTTCGTCGTTGCTGTCCTCATCATGCGACAGCGCTTCCAGCACGTAACTGCGGGCGTCGAGCGGTGCCGCGCCGCGCTCGGCCTTGATCGCGGCGTCGGCGTAGGGCTTGCGCGCGGAGCGATCCTTGAGGCGGCTCTTGTAGCGGCGCAGTCGCTTCTCGATCTGGATGAGCGCCTGGTCCGCGCTGGCGTAAGCATCGGCCGCATTGGATTCCGCTTCCAGCGTGATGCCGGAATCCAGATGCAGCGCGCAATCGGTCTTGAATCCGAAGCCGTCCTTGCTGAAGGTCATGTGACCGGAGTAGTTGCCATCGAAATACTTGCGCAGCACTTCCTCGGTGCGGTCGCTGACGCGGCCGCGCAAGGCTTCACCGATATTGATGCGTTTGCCCGAGACTCGAATGCTCATGTCGTACCTCGTTTCATCACACCTGATAGAGCGGATTCAATGCCGCTCATGCGCGGTCGCGATTCGGACGATGCGACGCGCACATGACGGAGTATTCCGGTGAATGAGGTTGCAATCAAGCCCGTTCGGTGTCGCGGCGATGACCTCGGCGTGATCGCGAGCGGCGGTGACATATATGGAATGGATGCCAACGCATGAATAAAGCGGCGTGGATGTTGACGCGCGCCTTAAGTATTAACGCGCGCTCTCGCGGACACCGGCGCGCGCCGGCCCGCGCAAAGCCTGCTTGTCGCGGCGGCGCTGCACCGACGAGGGAATGCGCATCGCCTCGCGGTATTTCGCCACGGTGCGCCGGGCGATGTCGATCCCGGTCTCGCGCAGCCGCTCGACGATGGTGTCGTCCGACAGGATCGCGTCGGCCGGCTCGGCATCGATCAACTGCCGGATCTGATGGCGCACTGCTTCCGCCGAATGCGCCTCGCCGCCGTCGGCGGACGCGATCGACGCGGTGAAGAAGTATTTCAGTTCGAACACCCCGCGATTGGTGGCGACGTATTTGTTGGCGGTGACCCGCGACACCGTCGACTCGTGCATCTGGATCGCGTCCGCCACCGCCTTCAGGTTGAGCGGCCGCAGGTGCGCCACGCCATGGGCGAAGAAGCCGTCCTGCTGGCGCACGATTTCGCTGGCCACCTTGAGGATGGTACGGGCGCGCTGGTCGAGCGCGCGCACCAGCCAGGTGGCGTTCTGAAGGCAATCGCTGAAATAGGTCTTGTCGCCGTCCTTGCGCGCGGTCTTCGCCAAATGCGCGTAATAGCTCTGGTTGACCAGCACCTTTGGCAGCGTGTCGCTGTTGAGTTCGACCAGCCAGCCGCCATCGGCGCCCGGCCGCACATAGACGTCGGGCACCACGGTCTGCACCCGGACGCTGGCGAACTGCAAGCCGGGCTTGGGATTGAGTCGGCGGATTTCCGCGATCATGTCGGCGAGGTCGTCGTCATCGACGCCGCACAGTTTTCGCAAGCCCGCGAAGTCGCGCCGCGCCAGAAGATCGAGGTGATCCACCAGCACCCGCATCGCCGGATCGAAGCGGTCGCGTTCGCGCAACTGGATCGCAAGGCATTCGCTTAAGCTGCGCGCGCAGATGCCGGCGGGCTCGAAAGTCTGCAACACCGCGAGCACCGCTTCGACCTCGGCCGCGGTCGCGCCGAGGCGCTCGGCGGCGTTGCCGAGATCGGCCGGCAGGTAGCCGGCCTCGTCCACCAGATCGATCAGATAGCGACCGATCATGCGCTGCGACGGCTTCGGCAGCGCCACTGAAAGCTGCTCGGCAAGATGGTCGGCGAGCGTGATTTCGGCGGCGACGAAGGCTTCGAGATTGTAGTCGTCGTCGTTCGACGCGCCGCCGCCCCACTCGGTATAGGCGGTGGGCGGGGCGTCCTGCGCGGCGCGGGCGGCGGCCTCGGCCGGCTCCTCCGGGAAGACGTTGTCGAGCCCGGTGTCGAGCGTGCGTTCGATTTCGGCGCGGCTGCCGAGGTCGCGGCTCAGCCAGTCTTCCTGCGCCGTTTCCGGACCGGCGTCGAAGCCGTCGCCGGACGGCGCCTCAACGTCCGGGCCGTCGTTATCCGTGGTGGCGATTGAAGTGTCGCCGCTCGCCGCGTCCGGCCCCTCGCCGGCGCGCTCCAACAGCGGGTTGCGCTCCAACTCCTCCTCGACAAAGGCGGCGAGGTCGAGATTGGAGAGCTGCAAGAGCTTGATCGCCTGCATCAACTGCGGCGTCATCACCAGCGCTTGCGACTGGCGAAACTCTAGCTTCTGCGACAGCGCCATCGAAGCAAAAACCGTTCCATAAGATTGGTCCGTTTCTTGCTTAGCTGCTTCGTCGCCGGAAGTATACCGCTGCCCCCGCCGGCCCGCGATTTGTGATCGTCGCGGTTAGCGGGACGCAACCCGATATGTCAAAAACTCAATGCGGGATTTACCGACGGTTAACTTTGCCGATGAGGCGGCGATGCGTCCTACAGCCGGAATTCCTCGCCGAGGTAAAGGCGGCGGACGTCGGGATCGTTGACGATTTCGTCCGGGGTGCCTTCGGTCAGGATCTGCCCAGCATAGACGATATAGGCGCGGTCGGTCAGGCCCAGCGTCTCGCGCACGTTGTGGTCGGTGATGAGCACGCCGATGCCGCGATTGGTGAGATGTCGCACCAGATCCTGAATGTCGCCGACGGCGATCGGATCGATGCCGGCGAACGGTTCGTCGAGCAGCATGTAGCTCGGCCGCGTCGCCAGCGCGCGGGCGATCTCGACGCGGCGGCGCTCGCCGCCGGACAGCGCGATCGACGGCGACTTGCGCAGCCGCGCGATGTTGAACTCGTCGAGCAGCGCGTTCAGTTCGGCCTCGCGCTTCTTGCGGCTGGGCTCGACCACTTCCAGCACCGCGCGGATGTTCTGCTCGACGGTGAGGCCCCGGAAGATCGAGGCTTCCTGCGGCAGGTAGCCGATGCCGAGCCGGGCGCGCTGATACATCGGCAGCCTGGTGACGTCGTGGCCGTCAAGCTCGATCTTGCCGCGGTCGGCCTTGATCAGGCCGGTGATCATGTAGAATACCGTGGTCTTGCCGGCGCCGTTGGGGCCGAGCAGGCCCACCGCCTCGCCGCGCCGGACATAGATGCTGACGCCGCGCACCACCTGGCGTGACCCGAAACTTTTCTCGATGCCGTGGACCGCGAGATAGTTCGCGCGCGATGCCTGAGATTGGGGCTGCGGCTGGGCTTGCGGCCGCGAGGCGGCTGCGAGCCGGCCTGTCGGTGGCGCATCGCGCGCCGATCGATCGAGGCCGCCGTCGAAGCGGGGGTCGAGCGTGGTGATGTCAGCGCGCGCCTGCGCCCGCGCGAAGCCGGGTTCGCCCTGCTTCGGTGCGCGCCGCCTGAACATGTCGCGGAGATCCACCATGCCGCGTGACTTCAGCCTTTGCCAATCGCCGCGCGGGCGCGGCGGCGGGGTCCGGAAGGGTAGGCGCCCCGCGTGAACAAATCCGTACCGCAGCAGTGGGGCGAGGCGTGGTAGACGGATATCGGTTCCCGTTCAAGAGCCGATCCGCCCGTGGTCGGCGGCGACACCCTCACCGCGACCGGTCCGATTTCGGCGCCAGCAGCATCGGCATCGGCGAGCGTGCCGGCGGCGGCGCGGAGGACGACGCCCCCGAGCCGGAGCCGCAACCGCCCCCTTCCGACTGGATGAACAGGCCCTGCACCCGTCCGCTGTCGGATTCGACCCGCGACACGCCGGTGGTCATGTTCACCAGCAGGCGGTCGCCGCGCAGCACGTTCTTGCATTGCGTCAGCACCACCTGTCCCTTCATGGTGATGAGGTTGGCGCGCGGATCGAAGATCGCCAGATCGCCGGTCACCACCTGGTCCTTCTGCGTCACCACCACGCCGCCGCGAGCCTCCAGCCGGCGGATCGACGATGCGCCGCCGGGGCCTGGCGACGCCGTCGTCATCGTTGCGCTGGCCGGCTTGCCCTTGCCGGGCCCGGAATCCGAGCCCTTGGATTCGTAGAACACCACCAGCGTCTTGGCCTTCATGGTGGTGTCGCCCTGCACCACCTTCACGTCACCGGAAAAGGTGGCTTCCTTCTTCTTGTCGACCATCTCCAGCGACGCCGCCTCGATCCGGATCGGCTGCTCGCGGTTCTGGGAGAATCCCTGCATGGCGTTGGGCACGCCCTGCATAGAGCCTTGCGCGCGCGCCTCGCCGCCGGCGACGCACGCCAGCAGCACGGCTGCCAGCGCTGCATGGCGGAGCGGGCTGTTTTTTGAGATCGTCGGGGCCGCGCTCATCGGGTCCTGCCATTCTTGCGGGATGACGCGGGTCCCGGCGTGGTCGCCGCCGGCTCCGGCGTCGCCTCGCCCGCCGGCGCGGCTTCGGTCGCCGGCTGTTCCATCACCAGATCCATCACCACATGGCCCTCGAAGCGCACGATGTCACCCTTGTCGATGATCCGCAGCCGGTCGGAATCGAGGGTGCCGTTCAGCAATTTGACCGCGACCGGCTCGTCGGACGTCACCAGGCCCTTGTTGATGTCCACCAGGGCGCGGGTCAGCCGCGCCTCGTAACCGGTGGACGATTGCAGGAAGATGCTTTTTCGTAAGTCCAGCACCTGCGCCTTGGTGTCGAATATGCCGGCCCTGGCGTCCATGGTCACCGTCGATCGATCCTCCATCGTCACCTTGGCCCGCAGCATCTCAAGCTCGACATGATCTGGGTCGGTCAGGTCCTGCGTCGCGCTTTTGGCCCAGACCTCATAGGGCCGCTGATCCGGCGAGAAACCCGCCATATGCGGCGATTCCATCGTGATTTTGGTGCCCGACACCACCATATTGTCGATATCGAGCGGCAATTGCGGCATGAGGACCCGGAACGGATTGAAGATCGACACCCCGACGATCATGGCCAGCGACACCACCACCCCGACCGGGACCGCGACCCGCAACAGCCGCACCAGCCGGCTGTGCCGGGCGGCGGCGGCGAAGCGCGCCTCCAGACCTGCCTGATAGGCCGGGCTCTGAGCCGAATACACCGTGCCTCCTGGGTCAGCGATCGCAGCGGCCGCCGCGGTCATTCCCGCCATCTTCCCCGATCAACAATGCCGGGTCCAATACCTTTGAAATCGCGGCGGATCGAGCCCGGCCGCCGCCTCGCCGCGCCAGCCGGCGGGGCCTTATTGCGCGACGGTTGTGTTCAAATGGTGAAATCCGGTTCCGGCGTCCAGTGTCGGCCCGATCCTGCGCCGTCTTACGAATGGGCGAAAATATCCTCATCCTCCCAGCCGTTGAGGTCGAGCAGGGCGCGTGAGGGCAGGAAATCGAAACAGGCTTGCGCCAATGCGGTGCGGCCTTCGCGCGCCAGCATGACGTCCAGCTTGTCGCGCAAGGCGTGAAGGTGCAGCACGTCGGAGGCGGCATAGGCCAGTTGGGCGTCGGTAAGCGTGTCCGCGCCCCAGTCGCTGGACTGCTGCTGCTTCGACAGATCGACGCCGATGAGTTCGCGCGTCAGATCCTTCAGGCCATGGCGGTCGGTATAGGTCCGGGTCAGGCGCGAGGCGATCTTGGTGCAATAGACCGGCTGCGGCATCACGCCGAGCGCGTTGTAGAGCGCGGCGAGATCGAAGCGCGCGAAGTGAAAAATCTTAGGTACGCCGGGGTTGCCGAGCAGCGCCTTCAGATTGGGCGCGTCGCGATGGCCTTGCGGAATCTGCACGATGTCAGCGCTGCCGTCGCCGGGCGAGAGCTGCACCACGCACAGCCGGTCGCGATGCGGGTTCAGCCCCATCGTCTCGGTGTCGATCGCCACCGAGGCGGTATAGCGGCCAAGGTCCGGCAGGTCGCCGCGATGAAGACGGATGGTCATGATGGTCCTTGTCGCTTAAGGAAGCGTCCGGGATGGTCCCGGCAATTGTAATGAATCTCGATTCAATCGAGCACAGTTTCCAGATTTCGAGGCAATGTCTACACCTCGGATGACCGTTGCGCACCTTGCGAATCTGCTCACAGAATAGAATGCCGCGGCCCAGTGGAGAAGACGGATTGAGGAACTATCTGTTGTCCCGGCTTACGGATGGGATGCATCCGCGCCGCAGCGAGGACCCATGAAGAAAATCGGCTTTCTTTCGTTCGGGCACTGGACGCCTTCGCCGCAATCGCAGACCCGCTCGGCGGCGGATGCGCTGCTACAATCCATCGAGCTTGCCGTCGCCGCCGAGCAGCTTGGGGCCGATGGGGCCTATTTCCGGGTGCATCACTTCGCTCGCCAACTCGCCTCGCCGTTTCCGTTGCTGGCTGCCGCCAGCGCCAGGACCAGCCGTATCGAGATCGGCACCGCCGTCATCGACATGCGCTATGAGAACCCGCTGTACATGGCGGAGGATGCAGGCGCGGCCGATCTGATCGCCGGCGGTCGGCTCCAGCTTGGCATCAGCCGGGGCTCGCCGGAGCAGGTGATCGATGGCTGGCGATATTTCGGCTACCAGCCGCAGGAAGGCGAGGACGATGCCGACATGGGCCGGCGTCATGCGGAAGTCTTCCTCGATCTCCTGCGCGGCAAGGGCTTCGCGCAGCCCAATCCGCGGCCGATGTTTCCCAATCCGCCCGGCTTGCTGCGCCTCGAACCGCACGCCGAAGGCTTGCGCGAGCGCATCTGGTGGGGCTCCGCTTCGAACGCCACCGCCGAATGGGCGGCAAGGCTCGGAGTGAATCTGCAAAGCTCGACGCTCAAGACCGATGAGACTGGCGAGGCTTTCCATGTGCAGCAGGCCGCGCAGATCAGGGCCTATCGCGC
This sequence comes from Xanthobacteraceae bacterium, assembly GCA_049651165.1. Lineage (GTDB taxonomy): Bacteria > Pseudomonadota > Alphaproteobacteria > Rhizobiales > Xanthobacteraceae > 62-47. The sequence continues at coordinate 24,854 of JBASBO010000216.1, forward strand.
GGCGTGGAAGGAGGCCGGCCATGCGCGCGAGCCGCGGGTATCGGTCAGCCGCAGCATCTTCGCGCTGATGGACGATCGCGACCGCGCCTATTTCGGCTCCGGGCGCGAGGACGAGGATCAGATCGGATTCATCGATCCGCAGACCCGCGCCATCTTCGGCCGCAGTTACGCCGCGGAACCGGATGCCCTGATCGCGCAGCTCAAACAGGACGAAGCCATCGCCGAAGCCGACACGTTGCTGCTGACTGTTCCCAATCAACTCGGCGTCGACTACAACGCGCACGTCATCGAGGCGATCCTGACCCACATCGCTCCCGCCCTCGGCTGGCGCTGAAGCGCGGTCCGCGCCCGATCTTGTCAGCAGCGTGGCGCGGTGCGGGGGGATGCTCAGGCCAGCCGCCGCTATCGTGAGGCGATCTGCTCGCCGCACTACAACTGCATGAAGGCAATCGGAGAATCTCCAATGACACATCTCTCGTCACGGTTTATCGCGCTCGCCGCCGGTGCATTGCTGTTGTCGAGCGGCAGTGCGCTGGCGCAGAAGAAATACGATACCGGCGCAACCGACACCGAGATCAGGATCGGCAATCTGGAAGCCTACAGCGGACCGGCTTCCTCCTACGGCATGATCGGCAAGACCGAGGCGGCCTACTTCAGGATGAAGAACGATCAGGGCGGCATCAACGGCCGCAAGATCAACTTCATCTCCTACGACGATGCCTACAGCCCGGCCAAGACGGTGGAGCAGACCCGCAAGCTGGTCGAGAACGACGAGGTGCTGTTTATCTTCAACCCACTCGGCACGCTGACGCAGAGCGCGGTGCAGAAGTATCTCAACGCCAGGAAGATCCCGCAGCTTTTCATCGCGTCGGGGGCGAGCAAATGGGACGACGCTACGAATTTTCCCTGGACCATGGGATTCCAGCCGAGCTACCGCTCCGCCGCCCGCGTGTTCGCCAAGTACATCCTGTCGGAGAACCCCAATCCGAAGGTCGCGGTGTTTTATGCCAACGACGATTTCGGCAAGGAGCACCTGCTGGGCCTCAAGGACGTCTTCGGCGACAAGGCGTCGAAGCTCATCATTCTTGAGGAGAGCTACGAAAACAGCGAGCCGACCATCGATTCCCACATCGTCAAGATGAAGAACAGCGGCGCCGACGTGCTGGTCGATATTACGACGCCGAAATTCGCCGCGCAGGCGATCCGCAAGATGCACGAGATCGGCTGGAAGCCGCTGCATGTCATCACCGACGTATCGGCCTCGATCGGCTCGGTGATCCGGCCCGCCGGTTTCGACGCGGCGGAGGGCATCGTGTCTGCGGGCTATCGCAAGGACGCCTCGGACGCGCAGTGGAAGGACGACGAAGGCATGAAGAAGTTCCTCGCCTTCATCGATAAATACATGCCGGGCTCGGACATCTCCGACGCCAATATGGTCTATGGCTACGCTGCGGCGCAGACCATGGTGCATGTGCTGGAGCAGTGCGGCGACGACCTGACCCGTGCCAACGTCATGAAGCAGGCGGCCAGTATCAAGAACGTCATACCGGATACGCTGCTCCCGGGCATTCATGTCAAGACCAGCGCGGCGGACTTTGCCCCGCTCGAACAGCTCATGATGATGAAGTTCACCGGCGGCAAGTGGGTGCTGTTCGGCGATGTCATCAGCGCCGAAACGGAGCGCTGACGGGTCGGCAAGGAGTCGGCAAGCGTGTCGCTCAATGAGCGGACGCGTTCGTGTCGTGGCGCGAAAGAATGTCCCGGATCTGCCGCAACGTCTGCTCGAATGGCCCTGATGCGTCGACCTTGGCCCATGCGATCGCGTCGAGATCGTAGGTCTCCTGCGCGCGCGCCAGCCTCGCGTCGGCGTCCGATGCGTCGGGGCCGCGTTGCGTGATGCGCGCGATCCGGGTTTCGATGTCCGCCGTCAGGAACAGCCCGACCATCGCCACGCCAGCGTCGTGCGCGGTGCTTTCGATCATCTCGCGTGCACCGCCATCCGTGAAGGTCGCGTCAATGATCACCGGGTAGTCGGCGCGCACGGTCCGGACAGCGCGTGCCGCCAGTTCGGCGTAGACGCGCGCCGATGTCTCCGCGTCATAGGCGTCCGCCGGCAGCCGCTCGAATTCCGGGCATCCGAGCATCCGCTTGCGCATGACATCGGAGCGCAGCACCAGCGCGCCCGGCAACGGCGGGATCGTCTCCGCGAGCTTTCTCGCAATGGCCGACTTACCCACGCCCGACAGGCCGCCGATGCAGATCATGCGCGGCTGGTGCGGTTCAAGAAGCGTCAGGGCAAGGTTGAAATAACGTCTGGCGGATGCTTCGATTGCCCCGGCGTTGTCGCTGCCCTGATCGAGCCGCGCGGCGATCACCTTCGCCCGGATCGCCGCCCGCAGCGACATGAACATGGGAAGACACGCCAATCCATCGAGTTCTTCCAGCGGTCCATGCGAGCCGATAGTGCCGTTCAGCACGATGTTGGCGTTGGTGACCTGGCCGCGCTCGACTAGATCCATCAGAAGAAACGCGAGATCGTACAGCACATCCCCCGACGCGACGACCGGGCTGAACTCGATGGCGTCGAACGCGACCGGATGTCCGTTGATGAACGCGATGTTCCCGAGATGCAGGTCGCCATGGCCAAGCCGCACGAAACCCTGCGCGCCGCGTTTGACCAGCAGCGGCTTGAGGCGCACGAACTGACCGCGCATCGTCTGTTCGAGCCGCGCGACATCCGCCTCTGCGAAGATGTCGGGATAGGCGCGGAACGCCTCGGAATTCTGCTCGATATAGGTCGCGACGGCCGCGATCCATCGCGCGGCGTCGGCGGGCGGCGCATTGTGATGGATCGCGCGTGATATGGCCGCAAGCTGCGCGGCGAGGCGGGAGTCGAGCTTGCCTTGATCGGCGATATGATCGAGCGTCTGGTTCTCGTCGAACCGCTGCATCTCGACGGCCCACTCGATAACTTCGCCGCTGCCGTCGATCGCCAGTCTACCGTCCGCTTCGCGCGTGATCGGCACGACGCGCCGGTACAGCTCGGGAGCGAAGCGGCGGTTGACCTCCAGTTCGGCGATGCAGGCGGCCTTGCGCTTGTCGAGCGTCGAATAGTCGAGAAATGGAAAAGAAACCGCGCGCTTCACTTTCAGCGCGCGATCACCGGCAAGAAACACGGCCGAGCCGTGGGTATCGAACCGGCGCACCGGTTCGCCGCCGTGCGAATCCGGGTTCTCAAGAAACGCGAAGACCGAAGCCTGCAACTGGTCCATCATCGGGCATGCTCCGCCATGTCATGTGGTCGCGATCTCGCCGGAGCGCATGGCGACCACCGGCGGGTTCATTTGATCTTCGCGGTCTTGTTCTGGAAGGCACTGATGCGCTCCGCCATGTCCGGGCCGACGCCGCGGCTGCGGGCGATCTCGTAGCTGAGGCCGGCGGCGAGCGGCAGGCCGTCGGTTTCCACCAGCAGCGCCTTGTTGGCGCGATGGCTGTACCAGGAGTTGGCGAGGATGGTCGCCGCCAGCTTCTCCAGTTCGGCGTCGAATGACGCATCCGGCACGCAGATGTTGGCGAGGCCCATGGCTTCGGCCTCGCGCCCGGTATAGGTGCGGCAGGTGAACATCATCTCGCGCGCCTTGGGCAGGCCGACGCGGCGCGGCAGGCGCTGGCTCATACCCCATATCGGAGACAGCGCCCAGCGGGCATGGGTGTCGGCGAATTTGGCGTTCTCCGAACAGATCAGCAGATCGCCCGCCAACGCCAGTTCGAGAGCGCCGGTGTAACAGTGGCCATGCACGGCGGTGATGACAGGTTGCGGCAGATCGGCCAGCTTCTCGATGACGCCGGCCTGAAAATGAGGACGCGGCGGCGTCTCGCCCGCCGAAATATCGTTGAGGTCATGCCCGGCCGAGAAGCACTTGCCGGCGCCGCGCAGGATCACCAGCCCGATGCGGTCGGTCTGGCCGGCAATGGCGTCGACATGCGTCTCGAGCGCGGCGAACAGCGTGACATTGAGCGAGTTCAGCTTGTCGGGACGATTGAGCGTCAGAACGGCGCAGCCGTCCCTGTCTTCCCTGAGCACCAGCGCGGTCATGATGTCTTCCTTATGGATCGGGAGGCCGGTCACGGGTCCGCGACCGGCGATTGCGGCTCGCTTTATTTGACGACGAAGTTCGCCAGACGCTTCTGGATGATCGTCTCGGCGTCCGCGACGATGCGGGTGATGAGTTCGGCGCAGGTCGGAATATCGTGGATCAGCCCCTGAACCATGCCCGCCGACCAGATGCCGTAATTCGGGTCGCCGCTCTCGTAGACGACCTTGCCGCGGCTGCCCACCACGAGGTGCCGCACGTCCTCGAACTTTGCGCCCGCCTTCTCCAGCCGCACGACTTCCTGACTGACGTCGTTGCGGGAGACGCGCGAGGTGTTGCGCATGGTGCGGAAGATCAGGTCGGTGGCGCGCTCGTCGTTGGCGACGATCTGCTCCTTGATCTTGCGATGGATCGGGGCTTCCTCGGTGGCGAGGAAGCGCGTGCCCATGTTGATGCCCTCCGCGCCCAGCGCCAGCGCCGCGGCGAGGCCGCGGCCGTCGCCGAACCCGCCGGACGCGATCATCGGAATGGTGATCTTGTCGGCGGCGGCCGGGATCAGGATCAGGCCCGGAATGTCGTCCTCGCCGGGATGGCCGGCGCACTCGAAACCGTCGATAGAAATGGCGTCGGCGCCCATACGCTGCGCCGACACCGCATGACGGACGGCGGTGCATTTGTGAATCACCTTGATGCCGTGCTTCTGGAATTCGACGATGTGCTCCTCCGGCTTGTAGCCGGCGGTCTCCACGGCCTTGATGCCGGACTCAATGATGGCGGCGCGATACTCCGCATAAGGCGGCGGCTTGACGGCGGGCAGGATGGTGAGATTGACGCCGAACGGCTTGTCGGTCATCTCGCGGGTGCGTTTGATTTCCTTCGCCAGATCCTCCGGCGTCGGCTGGGTCAGCGCGGTGATGAAGCCCAGACCGCCGGCGTTGGCGACGGCGGACACCAGTTCGGCCTTGCCGACCCACTGCATCCCGCCCTGGGCGATCGGGTGCTTGACGCCGAACATCTCGGTGAAACGGGTCTTGATCATCTGAAGCTCTTTTGATGGTTGCAATCGGTCGAGGTGAATTTCAGCGAAGCGGCTACGGTTGTCCGCCTGAACGAATCCGGGTCACGCGGCGGAACTGCCGATCTTGCGGAAGTGATAGTCCGGCGCGCCGAAGATGGTTTCGAACACCAACAGCCGCTTCAGGTAGTGGCCGACCGCCAGTTCGTCGGTCATGCCGACCCCGCCATGGGTCTGCACCGCCGCCTCGGCGATGATCCGCCCCATCTTTCCGACCTGCGCCTTCAGCACCGAGACGTCGCGCGGGTTAAGGCGACCGGCCTCGGCCAGCGCCGTTGAATACATCAGCGAGGCGTAAGCCTTGGCGTGGGCGATCTTCATGTCGGCGAGGCGGTGGGCGACGGCCTGAAACGTGCCGATGGCGACCCCGAACTGCTTGCGCGTGGTGGCGTAAGCGCCGGTAATGCGCAATAGCGCCTCCATCGCGCCCACGGCTTCCGCGGCCAGCACGAGAATGGCGTCGGCGATCAGTTTCGCGATCAGGTCGTGCGCGTCGCTCGCCAGCACGTCCGCGGCGGCGACCGTCACCTTGTCGAAGCGCACATGGGCGGCGCTGCGGCCGTCCTGGGTGCGGAACGGCGCCAGCGTCACGCCCGGCGCGTGCGGATCGACCAGCAGCAGCGCCAAGCCACGCGCATCGCCGGCTTGTCCGGCGGCGCGGGCGGCGACGATCATGAAGCCGGCTTCCGCCGCGCCGAACACCAGCCGCTTCTCGCCGTTCAGCACGAAGCCGTCACCGGATGGCGTTGCCATCGTGGCGATTCCCGCCGGCGCGGCAAGACCCCGGTGCTCGTCATAGGCGAAAGCGCCGATGGCCGCGCCGCTGACGAGATCAGCGAGATGCCGGCGTGCCGCCGCATGATCGCCGGCCGCAACCAGCGCGCCGCCCGCCAGCGTCAGCGCGAACGCCCACGGCTCGATCGTCAGATATGCGCCAAAGACCCCGGCGACCGGGACGAGGGCGGCGGCGGAGCCGCCCAGTCCACCGACATCCTCCGGGAACGGCAGCGCCAGCACGCCAAGCTCCGCGAACTGGCTCCACGCCGCCTTCGCGTAAGGTGCTTCCGAGCGCAGCAACGCCTGACGGGCTTCGAAATCGTAAGTCTTGTCGAGATAGCGCGCCACGCTGTCGCGCAGCATCCCCTGCTCCTCGGTGAACGAGAAATCCATGGTTCGATCCTCAGCGATTGGCGGCCCGTGTTCCGCTTCCGACGCTTGTATTCCTTTGTAGCGCACGTTTTTACAAGCGTCGGAAGCAAAGGGACACTAGCAGCTTAATATTACTCGTGTGACTTTGGATTTGACGTTCGTTAAGAGGCCCTGCGGCGAACTGGTACGAACGTCAAATCCATCACAAGAGCACCGTGCGGGCGATCAGATCGCGCTGCACTTCGTTGGTGCCGGCGTAGATCGAGGTAGCGCGGGTGTTGAGGTAATAAGGCATGGCGATCAGATCGAAATTGTCGCCGAGCGGCGAGACGTTCGATCCGACGTTCAACGCTTCCAGTTGCAGCGGAACGGTTTCGATGCCCGAAACCCGCGTCATCATGATCGACACCCGCTGCGACAACTCCGAGTTCATCGTCTTGTTCATCGACGGATAAGCCGCGTCTTGCACCATCGGATGGCCGCTGATCGCGAGTTGCTCGAAATGACGGTAGGACAGCACGTCCGCCTCAAGTTCGCCGAGATCGCGCTGGAACGCCGGGTCGTCCGCCAGCGTGCCGCCGAACGGCGACCGCGTCGTCTTCGCCGCGTCGCGGATCCGCGCGATACTGCGCAGCAGCGCCGGGCTCGCGGCCGAGCCGCCGCGCTCATGTTTCAGGAGATGCTTCGCCACCGACCAGCCGTCGTTCTCCGCGCCGACGCGGCCGGACTTCGGCACCCGCACGTTGTCGAAGAATACCTCGCACTGTTCGGGAATGCCGTCGAGGCCGATGATCGGGCGAATGTCCATGCCGGGATAATCGGTGCGCTCCAGCAGCAGGAAGGTGATGCCCTCCTGCTTCTTGCCGGTCTTGCTGGTGCGCACCAGCATGAACATACGGTTGGCGCGGTGGGCCAGCGTGGTCCAGATCTTGGAGCCGTTGATGATGTAGTCGTCGCCGTCGGACACCGCCGCGCACTGGAGCGAAGCGAGGTCGGAGCCGGCGTTCGGCTCGGAATAGCCTTGCGTCCAGTAGGCTTCGCCGGAGAGGATCTGCGGCAGGTGCTTGCGTTTCTGCTCCTCGGTGCCGAGTTCGATCAGCATCGGGCCGACCATCAGCAGGCCGTTCGGCAGCAGCGGCGGCAGTTCGCGCTTGCGGCACTCCTCCGCGAAAATGTAGCGCTGCTCCACCGACCAGCCGGTGCCGCCGTATTCCTTCGGCCATGCCGGCGCGGCCCATCCCTTCGCGTGCAGGATATTTTGCCAGGCGACCGCCTGATCGAAGGGCGCGAACACGCTGGTGGTCTTTCTGCCGGCTTCGCGGATGTCCGGCGTCGGCGCGGTGTCGAGAAACGCCGCCACCTCCTGACGGAAGCTCTCCAGTTCCGGTCCAAACTCGATGTTCATGCCCGCCCTTTCTGCCCTGCCTGATCGCGGTCATATTAGCGGGAATGTGCGGTTATGAAACCATCGTCGGTTCCGACGATAACGCTCCGCGCGTTTTTCCGATGGCGGTGCTTCTCTTACCCCAGCCCATGGCGCGGCCGGGGTCGGGTCTCGGGCATCACGGCGAAGACCAGCAGCAAGCCGGCCATCGCCGCCGCCGCCAGTCCCGCGAAGGCGACGCTGTGTCCTAAATGATCACTGGCGTAGCCGGCGATGACCGGGCTCAGCGACGCGCCGATGCCGGTGGCGGTGCCGACGATCCCCTGCGCCAGATTGAAGTGCCCTGAACCGAACGTGACATCGGCGACGATCAACGGAACCATGACGCCGAAGATGCCGGCGGTGATGCCGTCCAGCACCTGAATGACCACCAGCATCGACGGGTCGTCGATGGTCGCGAACAACATTCCGCGAACCGCGAGCGCGGCGAACGCCAGCATCAGCAGCGGACGCCGGCCCCACGCCTGCGCCTTGCGGCCGACGGTCGGCGAGATCACGGCGACGATCGCCTGCGGAACGATGATGCTGGCCGCGATCAGAAGCGGGGCCAACGTGCTGGAGCGGGCGGTGACGATTCCGGCCATCAATGGCAGCATCGCGGCGTTGGCCAGTTGCAGCAGCATCACCGCCGCCGCGAAGATGAACAACGGACGCTGCCGCAGCAGATGCAAAATGCTGGTCGCCTCGGGATCGGGCCTCGGACCGGACAGCGCGCCGTGCGCCTGCTCGGTATCGATCTCGCGGTCGCGGATCCGCGACAGCGACAGCAACGTCGCAATGGCGAAGATGAAGCTGACGACGAACACGGCGCGACTCGACAGCAGATAGCCGATGCCGCCCATGATGGCCGCGGCCGCGCCGTTGCCCAGCGAGGCATAGCGCGCATTGCGTCCGAGCCGTTCGCCGATCGCCGCCGGCCCGACCAAGCCGAGACTGATCGCCGCGATCGCGGGGCCAAGCACGCAACTGGCCGCCGCGTGCAGCGTCGCGGCCATCGCGATCACCGGAAAGATTGGCCACGCCGCATAGGCCAGTGCCGCCATGCCGATGGTCGCCACCGCGAGGCCGGCGACGAACCGCTCCGAACGGGCGGCATCGATGATGGCGCCGCCCGGCATCTGCCCGATCAAACCGACGATGCCGCCGATCGACAGAACGAGGCCGATCTCGCCCAGCGTCCATTTCTGCGTCGTCAGATAGACGGCGACGAACGGGCCGAAGCCGGTCTGCACGTCCGCGAGGAAGAAGATGAACCAGTCGAGGCCGCGCTGGCTCTGCGGCGAGGGCGGCGGCCGCTGCGATGCGGGCGAAGGTGAATGCGACAAGCTCACGTCGTCGGCGTCAGCCCGCTGCTCGCGCGCGCTGTGCGATTCGGATGCTTCCCATTGGCGCATCAGCCGCTTCATGAGCCGTCACGACATCAAAACCGGAACGGCGTCAGGCGTCCCGCCGCGCCCAGCACGACAACGGGTGCGCCTTCCTTGTATTCCGGCGCGGCCTTGACCTGAGCTTGCGTCAGTTCCAGCGTGATGGTGCTGTCCTTGCCCTGTATCGCATCGAAATGCAGCGCCTGCCAATCGACGACGATCTTGCGGCTGCCGACGCCGAGAAAGCCGCCGAAGTCGATCACCGCGGCGCGCACCATCCCGATCCGATCGACGATCACGTCGACGACCCGGCCCATGTTTTCGCCGCTGGTGCTCTTGACCTCGCGGCCGAGCACGCCGTGCGCGTCGGCGGGCCCTATCACGGTGATCGACGCTGGCGGCGGCTCGTTCTTCTCCTTGTCCGTGTTCGGGGGATTCGCCGGCGCCGTCTTGTCGGGCGTTGCTTTCGAACCCGCGTCGTCGGCCGCTGTAGGTGGGGCGGCGGCAAGCAGCGCCGCAATCAGGATGGCCATCGTCAGGCAGGTTCGTCGCAACATGCGTCCTCCTTTAGGCACGGGCGTCGACGACCCGATAAGCCGGCGCATCGGCGTCCGGTTCCGACTGGCGGCGATGTCAATGCGACAGCACCATCGACACCTGAATGCGGCCGCGGGATCGAATGACTTCGAGCGAGACGTCGTCGCCATGACGGCGCAGGCGGAGATCGACGCTGGTTTCGCCGAGCGAAAGATTGCGCAGGATCACCTCATTGAGAAATGCCGGCAGGTGCGGGTTGAGAAACCGGATCTCGTGCGCGTCGGCGTCGAACTCCAGCCCCAGTGTTGCCTCGATCAGCGAGAACGGCGCCGCGCTCGCCCACGCCTGCGGCGAGCAGGCGACCGGATACAGCGTCGGCCCGCGCCGCCGCTCGCGGCGGAACCCGCAGAACAGTTCGGGCAGCCGCCGCAAGTCCATGTAGCTCGCCGCGTCGAACAATCCCTTGAACACGGCTTCGACCGAATGCTTCAGGCCGTAGCGCCCAAGGCCCAGCGCGATCAGGGCGTTGTCGTGCGGCCAGATCGATCCGTCGTGATAGGACATCGGGTTGTAGCGCGCTTCGCCGAGCGCGACCGTCCGGATCCCCCAGCCGCTGAAGAACTGCGGCCGCATCAGATCGGCGGCGACCATCCGCGCCCGGTCCTCGCGCACGATGCCGGTGAACAGAAGCTGGCCGGCGTTCGAGGTGCGCACCTTGCAGGGCCGCTTGGCGCCGTCCAGCGCCAGCGCGTAGGTTCCGAGATCGGAACACCAGAACGCGTCCTCGAACCGCGCCGCCAGCCGCCGCGCCTCGTCCTCAAGCGCCTGCGCCCGCTCCGGCATTCCAAGCCGCCGCGCGCAACAGGCGGCGAGGCGCTTGCCGGCGAAGACGTATCCCTGAACTTCCGCGAGCGCGATATCGCCCTCGGCGAGCCGGCCATCGGCATGAAAGACGGCGTCGAAAGAATCCTTCCAGCCCTGATTGATCAGTCCCTGTTCGGACGCCCGCTGATATTCGACAAAGCCGTCGCCGTCGCGATCGCCGGGTCCGTCGATCCAGCCCAGCGCCGCCTCCATGGCCGGCCACAACTCGGCAAGGGTGGCGACATCGCCGGTGCGCTCGACATAGAGGCCGGCCAGCAGCACGAACAGCGGCGTGGAATCGACGCTGCCGTAGTAACAGGCGAACGGCACCTCGCGCAGCGCCGCCATTTCGCCGCCGCGCATTTCGTGCAGGATTTTTCCGGGCTCGGCGTCGGCCAGCGGATCGGTCGTCTTTGCCTGAAACCGCGCCAGCCGCCGCAGCACGCCGCGCGCGACGCGCGGATCGACCCACAGCATCTCAAGCGCGGTAATCAGTCCGTCGCGGCCGAACGTGGTCGAGTACCACGGAATCCCGGCATAGGGATAACGGCCCTCCGGTGTCGCGGTCATCAGCATGTTGAGATCGGCCATCGACCGGCACAACACCTCGTTGAGGATGTCGTTTGAGGTTTCGACGCTGACCGCGCCCGCTGCCTGTTTCCGCATCTCGCGGCGATGCGCGAGAAGCCCGCGAAAGAACGGAACGATCTTGCGTTTCGCGGGCGGATTGCAGGAGATCGCGACGAACAGCGACGTCACCTGCTGCGGCGCCAGTTCGAGGTGATAGGTAGCGCGATTGACCGCGATCCGCGTCGGCGGCGGATCGAAATGCAGTTCCGTGGTGCGGACGACGCCGTCTAGTCCGGTATAGCTCAGGCCGACATCGGCCGGCCCCGGCAGTTCGGCGGAGCCGAGCCCGCGGCGGGGCCGCCTCTCGCCGCGCACCTCGAACAGGTCGGCGAAATCGTTGTCGAACAGGAACGTCAGATCGAAGCGCGCGGTGCGCTCGCCGTGGTTCTGCGCGCCGATCCGCTGATAGGCGATTCCGCGCCACAGGAAGATCGTGCGCACGATATGAACCATGTCCTTGTGGAGGACGATGCGCTCGCCGCTGTAGATGTCGGGATTGGTGAGATCGACAGTCAGCCCCGAATTGTCGTCGCGCAGGTTGGAGCCGAGCAATAGCGGCGGAACGTCGTTCAGCCGCAGTTCAAACCGGGCAAGGTGCCGCGTATCGAGATTGAAAAGGCCGTCGGAGCCGCCGGCGGACACGCCGATATCGCCGTGGCTGTCGAGGACAACGAAGGTATCGTCGTGTTTCAGGGTTCGCCGCGGCCGCACCGGCGATCCGGTCATCGGAATATAGAACGGCGATTCCGCGAGACTGGCGTCGCTCTGTGTGTCTTCGATCCGTGGTGCGGCTTTGGTTGCCATATCCGAACCTCCGCGAGGTGATTGTCCTCCTACGCCCGACTCGGCCGCAGCCGAGGTTAGCACAGTCTGCGATTTACGCGGCGTGAACCGCGAGGCGGCGCATTTCCTGCGTGACGAGCTGGCGATAGTGACCCTGAGTGCGCATCAGCCAGTCGGGAGAGCCGTCCTCGATCACCTTGCCGTCCCGCAGAACGACAACGCGATCGAAGTTACGTAGCGTGGCCAGGCGGTGCGCAATCGCGATCACGGTACGGCCCCGCATCAGCCGGCCGAGCGCTTCGCGAATCGCTTCCTCCGATTCGCTGTCGAGCGCGGCGGTGGCCTCGTCGAGCAGCAGGATCGGCGCATCCTTGAGGAACGCCCGCGCGATCGCGATGCGTTGGCGCTGACCGCCGGAGAGCTTGACGCCCCGGTCGCCGACCAGAGTGGCGAGGCCGTCCGGAAAGGATTCGATGAAATCGCAGCGCGCCGCGATCGCCGCGCTCAACACCTCCTCATCGGTCGCGTTCGGTCGGCCGTAGCGGATGTTGTCGATGATCGAGCGGTGGAACAGCGAGATGTCCTGCGGCACCACCGAGATCGCGGCGCGCAGGCTTTGCTGCGTGACATGGGCGATATTCTGTCCGTCGATGGTGATGCTGCCGTCATCCACATCGTAGAACCGCTGCAACAGCGCGAACAGGCTGGTCTTGCCGCCGCCGGACGGACCGACCAGGCCGACCCGCTGGCCCGGCCGCAATCGCAGATTGAAATTCTCGAACACCTTCAGGCCGTCGGGATAGCTGAAGGAAATGTCCTTGAAGGAGATCGCGACGCCGTTTTTCACCAGAGGTTCGGCTTCGGGATGATCCCGAAGGCCGTGCGGAACCAGAAGCGTCGCGATGGCCTCCGACATCCGCGCCACATGCTGGGTGACATCGACCAGGGCGACGGCGAGATCCCGCGTCGCGTGCAGGATCGACAGGCCCAGTGTGCAGACCAGCACCACGTCGCCGGTGGTGGCGGTTCCGCGCTGCCAGAGCGCGATCACCCAGGCCAGCAGCACGATAGTCAGCAGCACGGTGACGGCGGCGTGGGCAAGGCGCAGCTTCTCAAGATAGCGCAGGCTTCGGCCTCGTGCCGTCATTTCACGATCGACGATCGTGTCGAACCGGTCGTGTTCGTGGCGCACGCCACAGAATGCACGCACAAGCGCCATATTGTTGATGACGTCGACCATCTCGCCATCGACGGTGGCGGCCTTGTTGGCGAAGTCGTCATGCAGCGGCTTGCCGGCCGCCGCCATCCTGAACATCGCCACCACCACCGCGCCGGCGACGACGCTGAGCCCCGCCGCCATCGTCATGCTCACGGTTCCGATCAGCATGATCGCGGCGACGGTTGCGATGCACGGCGGCAGCACGTTCCAGACAAACATGTTCTCGACCGTGAACACCGCGTTGGAGGTGGCGGTAATGCGGCTACTCAGCATTCCCGGCAGCCGGCCGGCGAAATAGCTCGGGGCGTGACACGTCAGGTGCCGAAAGAGATCGGAACGGAGGTCGCCCGTTACGCCCACAAAGGTGAAACTCGCCGTCCAACTCGCGATCCGCCACAGAAAGTTATCAGCGCAAATCAGCAGCATGAGAAAGACGAATGCCAGCCATACGCCATTGCCGTGAGTCGGGCCGGCGGCCAGGGCATCAACCAGCGCTTTTACGCCGTATTGCGTTCCCACCGAGCAGATGACCGCCGCGACGACCGCGCCGAGGATCAGGCCGTGCGCAGCGGTACGCAGGCGCAGGTAGTGCATGACGAATGGAAAGGGGCGATGCGCGTAAACCGAAAGATCTTCCATGGAACGATAGATCCTCATGCCGAAAGGAGAGCCTGCGGGAACCGCATCACGATTCGTCGATCCGGAATCACTTGAAGGCTCCATACAATTGCCGCCGCCTCGCGGTAAGCCTGCAACATGGGTTTCGGAACCAGCGCAAAGAAACAGGCGGGAACGGAAGTTGTGATCGCCACTCATGGCATCAACAAGACGGTCCGTGGAAAGACCTGGTTGTTTGTCTGGGAACCTCTCGCCAGCAAGAACGTTCCCGCGTGGGCGGTTTGGCGCCGCAAGGCTGCGTGAGGAACGCAAACTCAAAAATCAGCAGGAGGCTCTAGATGCGCATCGCGCAGGTTGCTCCGTTAACGGAGGCTGTTCCCCCGAAGTTGTATGGCGGCACCGAACGGGTGGTACATTGGTTGACGGAGGAACTTGTCGCACTCGGACACGACGTCACGCTGTTCGCGAGCGGGGACTCGCATACTTCGGGCCGGCTTGATGCAAGCTGGCCGAAGGCGCTACGGCTGGACGGGTCCGTTCGCGATCCGAATGCGCTTCACATGATGATGTTGGAGCGCGTCCGCCGCAAATGCGATCATGACGAGTTCGATTTTCTGCATTTTCATCTCGATTACTATCCTTTCTCGCTGTTCTCCCGGCAGCCTGTTCCCTTTCTGACGACGCTTCACGGACGGCTCGATCTTCCCGAACACCAGCCGGTGTTTGAAACCTTCTCGTCGATCCCGGTGGTTTCCATTTCGGACTCTCAGCAACGCCCAGTGCCGCACGCACGATGGCTCCGTACGATCTACCATGGTCTCCCTGAACATCTTTTGAGTCCGCAACCGATCAAGCCGCATTACCTCGCGGTGCTCGGCCGCATCGCGCCCGAGAAGGGCGTGGATCGGGCGATCAACATTGCCATCCGGTGCGGCATTCCACTCAAGATCGCCGCGAAGGTCGATCGCGCGGACGAGGATTATTATAACGAACGCATTCGTCCGATGATGGATCACCCCTTGGTGGAGTACATCGGCGAGATCGGCGATTGCGAGAAGTCGGAATTTCTCAGCGGCGCGATCGGGCTTCTGGTGCCGATCGATTGGCCCGAGCCGTTCGGTCTGGTCATGATCGAGGCGATGGCGTGCGGGACGCCGGTGGTCGCATTCAATCGCGGGTCGGTCCCCGAGGTGGTGGAAGACGGCAAGACCGGTTTCGTCGTCGAGGACGAGACCAGCGCGGTCGCGATTGTCGATCGGCTTGAAACGCTCGATCGCGTCGCGATCCGCGGGGAGTTCGAGGCGCGCTTCACCGCACGCCGGATGGCGCTCAACTATCTCGAAACCTATCGGGAGCTGACGAACACCCTCTCGCCCCGCATCAAGCTCGTCAGCAGCATCAACTGATGGGTTAGGCGCATTTCCAAGCACGACGCGCGGCGATATTCGCCGCATCGTTATCAGGCGCTCTGGCGCGCGGATATATCGATATTTCGCGTCCGGCGATCGCTTTTGATCATGTCGGAGGCATATTCGCCGATAGCGATGGCGCCGGCATTGGTGTTGCCCGATGGCACGGCCGGCATCACCGAAGCATCGACGACCCTTAAACCATATACGCCATGCACGCGGAGTTTTGGGTCAACGACTGCCATATCGTCGTTGCCGATCCGGCAGGTGCCGACAGGGTGAAAAATCGTTGTTGCCGTCTGGCGGATGAAGTCTTCGATCTCGCGATCTGTTTCGAGGAAGCGGTCCGGTCGGTATGGCGCCTTGACATAGGGCGTCATACCGTTTGAGCGGGCGATATCCTGCGCCAGCCGGACGCCGGCGGTCATGACGCGGCGATCTTCAGCGGTCGCAAAGTAGTTCATGAGGATTTCCGGCGGCGTCGCCATATCCTTGCTGCGCGCCTTCAGGTGGCCGCGGCTGGTCGGCCGTAGCTGACACACCGACAACGTGAAGCCGGGGAAATCATGCGGCTGGCCGGCGGTTTTGTCGGCGCTGATCGTTCCGAAATGAAACTGAATATCCGGCTGGATTTCCTCCGGCCGGCTGCGCGCGAACAGGCAGGCAAGCTGAATGCCCGCCGCGACCGGCCCCTTTTGTTGCAGCAGCCATTGCAATCCGATGTGCGCGCGGCCCCACAATGTCCGCAGCGAATCGTTGGTGGTGATGGGCTTGGTGCATCGGTACATCACCCGGACCTGAAGGTGATCGTGGAGGTTCTGGCCGACACCGGGAAGATCGACCACCGGCTGCACGCCAATGTCGCGCAACAGGTCGGCGGGTCCTACGCCCGAGCATTGCAAAAGCTGGGGCGACTGGAATGCGCCGGCGCTGACGATCACTTCATGCCGCGCGTAAGCCTCCATGATGCGGCCGTTCTGCTCGTACTGGACGCCGATGGCGCGAACGCCATCGAACAGGATGCGGCGCGCGAGCGCGCCGGTTTCGACCGTGAGCGAACCCTCGCGCTTGACGTTGCGCAAATAGCCGCGCGCTGTGGAGCAGCGCCGCCCGCCGCCGGTTGTAAGTTGAACGTAACCGACGCCGTCCTGGTTTGGGCCGTTGAAGTCATCGTTGCGCGGAATTCCACATTCGACCGCACCGGCGATGAACGCCTCGACCAGCTCGTGCTTGCCGCGGACATCGGAGACCCGCAAAGGGCCATCCCCGCCATGCAGGGCGCTGGCGCCACGCTGGTTGGCTTCGGCGCGCTTGAAGTAGGGCAAGACATCGTCCCATCCCCAGCCTTCATTGCCCATGGCTTTCCAGTTATCGTAGTCGTTGGCATGTCCGCGGATATAGATCAGGCCATTGATCGAGCTTGAGCCACCGAGGACCTTGCCGCGCGGCTGATAGATGCGCCGATTGTCGAGGTGAGGCTCAGGCTCCGAATAGAACTGCCAGTTCACGGAGCTGTTGAACATCGTCTTGCCATAACCGATCGGGATATGAATCCAGATATTGCGGTCCTTTGGCCCAGCTTCGAGCAGCAGCACGCGGATGCCGTGATCTTGAGCCAGCCGCGCCGCGACGGCGCAACCCGCCGACCCGGCTCCGGCGACGATATAATCGAATTCCTCCATGCCGACTTTCCTTACCTCACGGTGCCAGCCGCTGGCTGATGAACTTCGTTTCCAGGAAGGCGTCGAGGCCCTCTGGTCCACCCTCGTAGCCAAGGCCGCTCTGCCGGTGAGCGGCGACCGGCGCATCGGCCAATAACGGCACGAAATCGTTGATGCCGAGCCATGCCGCCTGGATACGTTCTGTGAAGGCATGGGCGCGGTCGAGCGAATTGGTGAAAGCGTAAGCCGAGAGGCCGACGTCGTTATTGTTGGCGGCGGCAAACATGGCGTCGATATCGGTGAAGGGGATCAGCGGTGCAATCGGGCAAAATGGCTCCTCCCTGAGGATGCGGGCCGCTGGATCGATATCGGTCGCCACGGTGGGAGCAAAGAAGTAGCCGGCATTGCCGAGTCGCTGACCACCGGCAAGCAAAGCCCCGCCGCCTTTGATGATATCGTCAACCAGGGCTTCCGCCGCTTCCAGCCGCCGGCGGTTGGACAGGGGGCCGACTTCGGTGCCGGCCTCGAGACCGGGGCCGACCTTCAACTGGCGCGCGACTTCGGCGAAAACCCGCGCGAAAGCCGGAAAGACGCTGTCGTGAATATAGAAGCGCGACGGAGCAAGGCAGACCTGACCCGCATTGCGATATTTAAACATGGCGCAGCGCAGCGCGACCGTTTCGGCATCGACATCGTCAAAGACGATAACGGGCGCGTGCCCTCCAAGCTCCATGGTAACGGCCTTGAGGTGCCGGCCTGCCTTCTCCGCAAGGAGCTTCCCTACGGCAATCGATCCGGTAAACGAGATCTTGCGAATTTCGGGCGCGGCGATCAGTCGGTCGGATATGGCCGCAGGATCGCCGAACAACAGGTTCAACGCGTTTGCCGGAACGCCGGCCTCGATCATCAGGCGTACCAGTTCGATGCAGATGGCGGGGCATTCCTCCGCCGGCTTCAGCACGATGGAGCAGCCTGCCGCAAGAGCCGGTGCGATCTTGCGCATCGGCAGGACCGCCGGGAAATTCCACGGCGAGAATCCCGCAACGGGGCCCAGCGGCCGCTTGATGACGGTTTGCGCAAGGCCGGCGGCGCGTGGCGGATAAACCCGCCCATAAGTCCGTTTGCCTTCCTCGGCGCAGTAGACGAGGGTTTCACGCACCCGGTCGATCTCGCCGCGCGACTCCGGCAGCGGCTTTCCATTCTCAAGGGTAATGATGCGGGCCAGACGTTCCGTATCGGCCGCAATCAGGCTTTCAGCCCGAAGCAGAATCTCGGCGCGCTGCCATGGAGAGTGGCGCGACCATTCGTGAAAGCCTTGAACCGACGAGGCGATGGCATCGTCGATGTCCTCGGCCCGGGCAACCGGAAGTTCGCCGAGAATTGAGCCATCCGCCGGATTCTCGATGGCAATGCAGGCGCGCCCGGCGCCGCGACGCCATTGCCCCGCGACGAACAAAGCGAGAGATTCAGGATAGCCCGCCGTTTCCATGTCATACCCTTCGTATCAGGGAGCGAGCCCGGCGGGTTCGTTCAGATTCCGGTTATACGTTGATGCGCCGGCGCGATGTCACCGGACAACATCGGATTTCAGATCTAAAGCCAACTTTCTGATGCTCACCCCAAATCATCGGCAACGAGCAAATCCCGCTAGGATTTCAGGAAGCGTTGTTTCGCCGTGTCGCGCTTTTTTCGGCCAGCGGTGGAGTTCGGGACAGGATCCGCGCGTCGCGGCCCCCGCATATAGTGCCGCTCCGGCCGGTACCCGCTGCGCATTTTCTTGATCGCCTTCAGAAGCTGCGTCCAGATGCTCATCCTTATCGCCGTGCTCATCGCCTAGCCTTTGATCACGAGTTGCGTCTGCGTGGTGATTGAGACAGGCCGATCGTCGTCGCCGTAGATGACCGTCTGCCAAACCATCGTGGTTCGCCCTTTATGCAGAGCGTCCGCGCGGGCCCGGAGCCGGCGTTCAGGCGCCGCCGCGCGAAGGAAATTCGTTTTTGATTCGATCGTCGTCGTGCCTTGTCCGGGCAGAAGATTGATGCGGGTCGCAAAGCCGCCCACGGTGTCGGCGATCGCCATCAGCACGCCGCCATGCACGACATTGCGCCGGCTGATGTGGTTGTCGGCAGGGACTATTTCGGCGATGACGTAATCCGGATCCGCCTCGATGAAACGCAAGCCGAGCAGCGCGGCGAATGTCCCGGGCACGTCGCCGTTGAGACGTGCCAGCAGATCTGCCCGGATTTCGGGCGTGGTCGCCATCAGGATCTCGCGCGCCGAAGGATGCTGACGCGTCCCGCCTTCGGGTCGATTTCCACTTCGTCGCCCGTACGCAATGCCGCAGTGATGTCGCAGTCGAAGCGATCCATCAACGAAATGCCGGCCAGCGCCGCGCCCTGCGCGATCACGGGATTGACGAAGTTGAAGAGGATGGCTTTGGGCGCCTTGTTCATCTTCACCATCTGATGCAGCATCCAGGCCGAGGCGACGCCGCCCTTGGCCATGTTGAGAACCAGAACCTTGTCGATGTAGGATTGCCCGTAGAGCTTGTGGGCCGGACGCGAAAACACGCCCTTGATACGGTCGAGATCGTAGCGCGCCGAGAATCCGTCATTGGCCGCGAGAACCGTGCCCGTCAGCGCTTCGCCAATTCCGGCGTGGCCGCGGATGATTTCGATCGTCTCGCTCATGTCAGTGCCCCCTTGATGGCGACGTCCACGCAACGGTCCATCGGCAGAAGGACCGGGTCATAGCCATATCCGGCAATGATATTGGACAACTTGGCCGAGTTGGTCGCGATCCGCTTCCATCCGTTCGCCTGGCCCATTTCGCGGGCATACATCTGGTAGAAGCAGGTCCCCTCGAGAACGACCGCCCCGCTTGCCGTGATCTTGTCGAGAAGCCCGATGCGCCGCGCGCCGCTGCCGATCTCCGGCGAGGTGGTCGCGAAAAGCTGGACGCCCTTGGCGAGTTTGCGGCCTTCGAGCAGGCCCGCGAGCTGGCGGAGTTCGAACAGGGAAAGCTGCGGCGCGGAGAACACGACGACGTCGATCCGCTGCTCCTGATTGTAGCTGTTGAAAAAGGCATCGAGCATGGCTTCGTCGATGTCGATCGGTGTTGGCGGCGGACCGCCGAAGGCTTCCTCGATCGTCCCGGCTTCGGGGGTGACGCCAACGATGTGGAACATCGGGGTCGAACCGAAACTTGCAAGCGCGGCGCCGAAATGCTTGAGGGCGTCCGAGGTTGGAGGCGATTGCACGTTCGACAGCACCGGCACGTCCCAGTAGGACGCCATCCGCTTGCCGATCAGCGCGCCGAAAGCACCCCAGTCTGTCCAGTCGCGCGGCTGAACCTTCAACCGGAAATGAACCGTGCCTCTGCGGACCCGCTCGTCATGGTAGCCGTAAGCGGGAACGCGCCCCGTCAGCGCCGCCCACAAGGCCGCGGAGCCGCCTTCGAAATTGCTGCGCGCGCCGCAGACGCTGTTGGCGTAGATGACCGAGCCGGTATCGCCAAAGGCGATATGTTCGCCCTTCAGGGGCGGGATGATGGTCTGATAGTTGATGCAGGTCGACGTGCGCATGATTCCCATGCTGGTGAACGCGGCCGCGATGCGTTCTTCCAGGGCCATCGCCTGGGCCGGCTGCTTCATCAGCTCGCAGTGATGCAGATCGACGCTGGACGGATCGGTGACGGTCGGCACCATGACGCGGCAGGCGTCGGCACCGTATCCGACGAAGCGCTCGAGCAGATCGACGCCGGCAGGGCCGACAGCCTCGCTGTCCGCCATCAAATGAGCTTGCGATATCTCGACAAAGCGCTCGGCGTCGAAGAACTGTCCGACCTTGAGTTGCTGCTCCAGCGCGAACCGCCGCGGTTCTCCATGCCTGCCGGCAAGCATGTCTTTTTCGTACTGTGTAAGCTGCATCTGTCGTATCCGTCTTGCGCTCGATGTCCGCAGTGACAGCGGAGCGTGATCCTGCCGATAGCAAACGCTAATCAGGAAAGCCGGATGCGGGGTATATAAGTTGAACTAATAAAGGTCTGTCTTGAGCCGTGCGCTACATCGAAGCAACGATAGGTCGGAGGAGACGCGCTCAATGATAAAGATGACCATTACGCTATTCCGCAATCAGGAGACCCTGGAAGAACAGCAGCGCTGGTGGCTGGAAGATCATGCGCCGATCGCGCGACGGATGCCTGGGTTGCGCGGCTATGTCATCAATCTGGCCGACAAGGGAGAAGCCGGCGCGGATCCGGACATTTGCGGCACCGATGAATTGTTGTTCGACGACTGGGAGGCTGCCCAGCGTGCTTACAACTCGCCGGAATGGCAGGAGGCGAGAGCCCATACCGCCGCGTCCGGCGCAAAGGCGGTCCGGGCCTGGGTCCGTGAGACCGTCCAGATTATCTGATCGCGATTCCTCTATTCCGCAATCCAAAGGATCGAACATGAGTTCTGAAACCAATCCCACCACTTGCCGGCGTCTTGACAACCGTGTGGCGATCGTGACGGGCGGTGCGGGCGGGATCGGCCGCGCGACGGTCCGGCGCCTGGCCGCCGAAGGTGCGAAGGTCGAGATCTTCGACGCCGTCGCCGACGGTGTCGCCAAGTGCGTCGCCGACTTTCGGACCGAGGGTCTGGAGGTTCACGGGCAGACGGTCGATGTCGGCGATGACGATGCCGTCGAGCGGGCCACCGCGGCCGTGACCGAACGGCACGGGCGTCTCGATATCATGGTCTGCGGAGCCGGCGTTCGTCCGGTGGCGCCCATTCTCGAAACGACGCTCGCGGACTGGCATCTGAGCCTCAAGGTCAACCTGACGGGTGTGTTCGTCTGCGGCCGCGCCGCGGCGCGGCGGATGTTGCCGACCGGGAAGGGCAGTATCGTTGTGATCGCGTCGATCAATGCGATGCGCGGCGTCGCGACCATGAGTAGTTATAACGCCTCGAAGGCGGGCACTCTCGGCCTCATCAACACCATGGCGGCGGAATGGGGGCCAACGGGAGTTCGCACCAATGGAATCGCGCCGGCGCAGATCGAAACGCCGATGATCTTCGAGCAGGTCGGAGAGTTGCGCCGCCGCCGGGAGGAGCGCATCCCCCTGGGGCGTTATGGCAAGCCGCATGAAATTGCCGATGCTGTGGCATTCCTTGCTTCTGACGATGCCTCGTTCGTAAACGGCCATCTGCTCTGCGTCGATGGCGGTTACACCACTTACGGCATCACCCCCTGAGACAGGGATGCGGCAACCGTGCCGGAATCAATGGCCGGCACCGGCCCCACATCAAGGAGAATAGCCGATGTCCATCACGCTGGATGACATCAAGGTTGCGCTCGCGATCATCGAAAACGGCGAGGGGCGGGAAATCTCGCTCCGTTCCGGCGATATCGAGCTGACCGTGCGCCGTGGCCCGCCGGGAATGGCGGCGCCATCGATGCCTTCGTCAACAGGAGTGTCGCCTTCCGCGACACAGGGAGCGGTCGCGCCGGTTAGCGCGGCTGCGAATCCGGCCGAGCCGGCAGCGTCCGTTGCCTCTGGCGGCGGTGATGGGCCGCCGACGCCGACGGCGGTTCCGCTGCGCGCGCCGCTCACCGGCGTCATCTATCGCGCGCCTGCGCCGGATGAGCCGCCCTTCGTCACGCCGGGATCGGTCGTGGGGGACGATTCGGTGGTCTGCATCATCGACGTCATGAAGGTGATGAACCTGATCAAGGCGCCCGCCGCCGGTCGCATCAGCCGAATAGATGTGCAGGACGGCCAGCTCGTCTCCAAGGGCGATGCCGTGTTGTGGATCGAGCCCGGTTAGCTATTGAGAGTCCAAAGGACCATCATGCTCAAACGTGTTCTTGTCGCCAATCGTGGCGAGATAGCGCTGCGAATCATTCGAGCTTGCAGGGCATTGCAGCTTGAAAGCGTGGCGGTCTGCTCCGAGGCGGATATCGGTACGATGGCTGTGCGCGCGGCCGATCGCTTCGTTTGCATCGGGCCTGCGCCATCGAAGCAGAGCTATCTGAATGTCGACGCCGTGATCGGCGCGGCTCTGTTGACGAAGGCGGATGCGATTCACCCCGGATATGGCTTTCTCGCCGAGAACAGCGAATTCGCCGCCCGCTGCGCCAAGGCAGGTCTTGTTTTTGTCGGGCCTGATCCACGGTCGATCAGTCTGATGGCGGAGAAGGCGCACGCCCGGAAATGTGCCGTCGCGGCCGACGTGCCGGTGGTTCCCGGCAGCGAAGGAGAGGCCACCACCGATAAGGATCTGCTGGCCCGTGCCGCCGAGACGATCGGCTATCCGGTCATGATCAAGGCTGCTGCCGGTGGCGGTGGCCGAGGCATGACCAAGGTCGATAGCCCGGATGAATTCGAGCAGCAGGCCCTCAAGGCGATCTCCGAAGCGCGTGGCGCCTTTGGGGATGGGCGTGTCTATGTCGAAAAATGTATCGAAAACGCCCGTCATGTCGAAGTACAAGTCATTTGCGATGGTCAAGATAGCTATGTCCATCTCGGGGAGCGCGACTGTTCGGTTCAGCGCCGCCATCAGAAACTGATTGAGGAAACGCCATCGCCGGGTCTGCCGCCAAACCTGCGGGATGACCTGTGCGCGGCCGCGCTCAAGCTGTGCCGCGCCGTGTCTTATCGCAACGCGGGGACGATCGAGTTTCTTGTCGATCTGTCCGCCAGCCGCTTCTATTTTATCGAAATGAACACGCGTATCCAGGTCGAGCATCCGGTGACCGAGATGGTCAGCGGCGTCGATCTGGTCGCCGAGCAATTGCGCATCGCCGGCGGCGAGTCGATGAGTTTTTCGGGGACGCCTGAACTGCGCGGTCACGCCATCGAGTGTCGTGTCAACGCCGAGGATCCGGCGCAGGGATTCATGCCGACGCCGGGGCGCATCGAGGAACTGATCCTGCCCGGAGGACCCGGAATTCGGATTGATAGCCATTGTGAAGTCGGGACGGTCATTCCGCCGTTCTACGATTCCATGATTGCCAAGATCGTCGCCTGGGGCGCAACGCGCGAGGCGGCGATCGACCGCCTCGTCTGCGCCTTGCAGGGGACGAAGATAAAAGGCGTGGCAACCACCATTCCCGCCACGTTGCGCATTCTGAACCACCCTGAATTCCGCGAAGGCAGACACCACACGCGATGGTTTGAACAGGCCAACCTGCAATTCTGACGCGGGCGGAGGATATATCGATGAACGGGAAGGTCGAGAAGGCCGGAGTCGCGCCGCGGCGGCGGATTGATTTCTGGGACACGACGCTGCGCGATGGCCACCAGTCGCTTTGGGCGACGCGCATGACGTCCGCGATGATAGAACCGATTGCCGCCACCGTCGGTCAGGTCGGCTACGCGGTGATCGGGCTGGGGGGCGCCGCGGTTTTCGATTCGTGCATCTATTATCTTGCGGAGAATCCCTGGGACCGCCTCGCGATGGTGAACCGGCTGACGCCCGGAACCCCGAAGGCTTGCTACATCCGCAGCTTGAATATTCTCGGCTGGGATATCTTCCCCGACGATGCCACCGAACTGACGATCCGCACGCTCGGCAAATATGGCGTCACGGCGATCAATGCGTTTGATGCGCTCAACGATACCCGGAATATGGAATCGACCATTCGCGCGGCGCGAAAGTATGGTCTCCAGTCGATCGGATCGTTGGTCTATTCAATCAGTCCGGTGCATACCGACGATTATTATGTCACCAAGGCCAAGGAACTGGTGGCGATGGATGTGGATGCCGTTCAGATCAAGGATTCGGGCGCGCTGCTCACGCCCGAGCGCACCACGGAACTGGTGCCGAAGATCCGCGCGGCGATCGGCGACAAGATCAAGCTCCACTTCCACACGCATTGCACGTCCGGTCTGGGGCCGCTGGTGGCGATTGCTGCGCTGCCCCTCGGCATCGACGTGATGCACTCGGCCGTTTCGCCGCTGGCGAACAACACCTCGAATCCGTCCACCGAAACCATCGTCTATGAGGCGATCCGCCAAGGATACGATATCCCGCTCGATCTTGAAAAGATGGAGCAGGAGGCAGCCTATTTCCGCAAGGTTGCAAAAGAACACGGCAAGCCGACCGGTATCGGAGCGATCTATGACCCTGCGCTCTACCGGCATCAGGTGCCGGGGGGCATGATGTCAAATCTACGCAGCCAGATGGCGGCGCAGAAGCTCGACGTCAGCTTTGACGCGCTGCTGGAGGAGATCATGCGCGTCCGCGAGGATCTTGGCTACCCGATCATGGTCAGCCCGATGGCCCAGTTCATCGGGGTGCAGGCGCTGTTCAACGTGCTTCACGGCGAACGCTACAAGGTGGTGCCGGCTGAAGTGCGCAACTATGCGCTCGGCTGGTACGGCGAGCATCCGGCGCCGATGAATCCGGACGTTTACGACAAGGTGGCTCAGGGCAGAGAGCAGATCAAGGGGCGGCCTGCGGATCATGTCCCGCCACTGGTCGAGCGCGCTCGTAAGGAGTTCGGCGCCGATCTCAGCGATGAGGAATTGATCCTCGCCTTCCACTACAAACCCAAAACCTTGCAGGCGTGGCGGGAGATGTGCGCCGACGCGCTGCACTATCCGCTTGCCGAGTCATCCGCAGCGATTCTGTTGAATGAATTGCGCTTGAAGAAGGATGTGAACTTCTTTCAGCTGTCGCGAGGGGCGGAGAAGGTGACATTCCGCCGTTAGGGCATGATTCCAAAAAGCGAGAACGGCTTTTTGGATCGTGCGCAAACGTCGGAGCGAGATGACGCCCGGTGCCATCTTGCGCTACACAAGTGATTTCGGTGTGGCGGCTTGCCGACGTGGAGGAGGCTGCGGCGCGGTGTCGGCGATCAGATGAACGACGCCGTTGGCTTTGGTTTCCGCGCTGAGGAACGGAATATGCTGCAGGATGACCGGCACCACCGTGCTGCGGACGATCGCCTTGGCGAGTTCGGCGACGCGAAACGGCAGGCCGCGCAACTCTCCACGCCGCGATACGGCAACCGTCAGACGCGACATTCCGGGCCGGGGTAAGGGAAGGCACTGCACCTGACTCCAGTCCCGGACGCCTTGAAGCACATGCAATGGAGAGGTGACGGCCCAGGCTTTGCCGGACGCCACCATTGCGACCACCGAGTCCGCGGTATCGAATTCGCACCAATGCGGCAATTCGATTCCCTGGCGTCGGAGATGCACCTCGATCCGGTTGCCGATCGGGCTTTCCGAGTGATAGCGAACCAGCGGCAGCACCTTGCCGAGGCCTCTTAGATCGCCGGCTGTATAAGGTGCGTCCGCCGGCAGAAGAAGCACGAACGGTTCGAGCAGGATATCGTGGCGCTCCAGTGAATCGATCTCGAGAAGCGGATCCGATGTAATCAGGATGTCTGTTTCGCGGTTGAGGAGCGACCTGCGATGGGTATGGGCGAGGCCGGTAGTAACCACGATCTTGTCAATTGGAAGTTGCTCGTAAAGCGTCTGAACGATCGACGGACTTAGGATGCGCGACAATGACGATAGCACCGAAAGGCGGAGGATCGGCATCGAGCGCTCGGATAGGTTGCGGGTCGAGGACAGAATTCGGCTCGCGCTATCCAGCAGCGCTTCGGCTTGGGAGAATAGCTGCATCCCGTCGCTGGTGGGGCGTAGCGGACGCAGCGTCCGGTCCACCAGTTGTGCGCCAAGGACTTTTTCCAGGTTATTGATCTGCTGCGATACTGCGGATTGGGTAATATTCAGCTTGTGGGCCGTTTCCGACATGCTGCCGATCTTCAGTGTGGTGACGAAACACTCAAGTGCGCGCACGAGGTCGAGGTTGCGATCAGGATGTTTGGCCATGAGATCGTCTTCAGTGCTGGTCGAACTGATTTGTTCAATACATAAGAATAAGTAAAACTGATAGTCATCCCTTGCCTTTGAGCAGGTCAGATTGACGTGCCGATCCGACCCTGGGCTGGAAACAAAAGCTCAAAAAGCGACCATGACGGCATGAGGGACGCACACCGATGGATAAGACGATCATAACCTGCGCGATCACTGGGGGGCACGGGAACTTTGCGAAGGTTCCCGATTTTCCAATCACGCCCGAACAGATTGCGCGCGATTGTCTCCGCGCCCGCGCCGCCGGCGCGGCCGTCGTCCATATCCATGTTCGCGACCCCAAGACAGGACAGCATTCGGGGGAGTTGGCATTGTTTCGCGAAGTGGTCGCGCGCGTGCGTGACAGCGGCAGCGATGTCCTCATCAACCTGACCACGGGGTGGGGCGGGCGCTATGTGCCCGGTGCCGACAATCCCCAGGTTGGCGGCCCCGGCACCAATCTCGCAAATCCGGAGCGGCGGTTGCGGCACGTCGTCGATATCAAGCCTGATATTTGTACGCTCGATGTTGGAACGGTCAATTTCGGCGAGCAGATTTTTGTCGGCTTTCCACCTCACATCCGCGAGATGGCAGCCAAGATCAGGGATATCGGCGTTACTCCCGAGCTTGAATGCTTTGAATTGGGGCATATCGCCCAGGCGCGGGCCTTGATCGATAAGGGGCTGGTTACCGGAGCGCCGCTATTCCAGCTCTGTCTGGGCATTCCTAACGCCGCGCCCGCGACGCCTGAAGTCCTTATGGCGATGCGAGCAATGCTGCCGGCGAACGCCGCTTGGGCGGCTTTCGCGATCGGACGCCAGTGCTTCGATTTCGTTGCCTTGTCTGCCCTTCTCGGAGGGCATGTTCGCGTCGGTTTGGAAGACAACCTGTACATGTCGCCCGGCGAGTTCGCTACCAACGAGAAGCTCGTCGCGAAGGCCGCCAGCATTGTCACAGCGCTTGGTCGTTCGGTGGCGACACCGGCCGAAGCAGCGCAAATCATCGGTCTGCGCAAGCGGGCCGCAGCCTGACGATCGGCGCTGAAAAGAAGCCGGACGAATAGCCTGAGCTGAAAGCATCCATTCGATGCAATGTCTCGAAGGAGGGAGCAGTATGAAAATGCGTGAGTGGATCGGAGCCGCGGCATTCGCGGTCCTGTTGGCGACAATCACGACGGCCGGCGCGCGCGCCGACGAGAAAGAGGTGATCGAGTTCAACTACGGCATACCGACCGGATCCTACGTGCAGCTTTATGTCGCGGAAGATCAAGGGCTGTTTCCCAAGCACGGCCTGAAGCCGCACTTCTTTTCGTTTCAGTCCGGAGCGCCCCTGCTTGCGGGATTAAAGAGCGGCAGCCTCGACGTGGTGACTACCGGCCTGGCCTCGGTATTCGCACTGGGGCAGGGCATTCCTGTCAAGTATCTCTATTATATGGGTGACGCATCGCAGGCCGAAGCGCTGGTTGCTCGCCGTGGTGCCGGCATCAACTCCATCAAGGATCTGGCCAAGGCGAAGCAGGTCGGCGCGGCGGTCGGCACATGTGCCCAGATATCGCTATATTGGGCAGCCAAAGCCGCCGGAACGGACTATAGCGCGCTGAAGACCGTGAATATCGCGCCGCCGCTTTATCGCAACGCATTCCTCGGCGGTTCGGTCGATGCCGGCGTGGCCTGGGCGCCATATTCGCTACAACTCGTCGCGGCCGGCGAGCAGCTTGTCGGCTTCGACGCCGATTGGGTGCCGGGCGGCGGCACCTGTCCTGAAACCACGCTTGCCAGCATTGCGGCGATTAAGGACAAGCCAAAACTCGCCGAGCGTCTTGTCAAGGTTCAGGCCGAGGCGTTGTCACTGATTGCGAAGAACCCGCAATTGGCCGTGGATGCGCTGGTGAAGCGACTCAGTATCACCCCCGAGATCGCCAAGCAGGTGTTTGACCGCTATTTCAAGGACGCGCCGACGCTTGAGAAGCATATTGATCCGAATTCCCGTTACGCTTTTGTCGGCGACAAGGGGCTGTTCGCCCAACTCAAGCTTGCCTCTGAGACCTACGTGGCGCTCGGCGTTCTGAAAGAGCCGATCCCGGAGGAGAAGCTGCGCGACGCCATCGATCCGCAATACGTCAAGGCTTACTTTGGAAAGCCCTGAAGACCTTGAAGGAATGGGTTTGGTTTTTGAGCAAATCTGTCGGGATGTCCGACCCCGAATGAGCCGCGGTTGGATATTCTCGATGCCCTTCCATTAGCCAGACTAATGATGAAGCCCATTTCCTTCAAGATACGTTGATCCTGGTATCTCTGTTTCGAGAGACATGGCCACTGGCGATCTTGTGGCGCTTGCGGACATCGAGGAGGTCCGAGGGCGCTGTCGTAGTTATACGCGGGACTAAAACTAAAAAAGCAAACCAAGGGAGGAAGCCAATGAAGGTTGCTAAATGGATAGCAACGGCGGTGATGAGCGTGGGTGTATTGGCAACCACATCCATCGGCCAGCGCGCTGTTGCGGATGACGTCATTTCCTTCAACTACGGTATGCCGACGGCATCGTATATACAGGTTTATGTCGCCCAGGATCTCGGATTATTTGAAAAGAACGGCCTCAAGCCGACGTTCTTTTCGTTTCAGTCCGGTGCTCCCTTGCTCGCCGGGCTCAAGAGCGGAAGTCTCGACGTTGTGACGACCGGCCTGGCATCGGTATTTGCGCTCGGCCAGAACATTCCCGTGAAGTACGTTCTCTACATGGGCGATGCCGCGCAGTCGGAAGGTCTGCTCGTTCGCCGCGGCACGGGTATCGAATCCGTCAAGGATCTCGGCAAGGCCAAGCATGTCGCGTCGGCGATCGGCACCTGCGCGCAAATATCGCTATATTGGGCTGCCAAGGCCGCGGGCACCGAGTACAACAAGCTCAGTACGGTCAATATCGCACCACCGCTCTATCGCAATGCCTTGCTTAGCGGTTCGATCGATGCAGGCATTGCCTGGGCTCCGTATTCGCTACAACTTGTGGATCAGAGCGTTGCCCTGGTCGGCTTCGATCCTGAATGGGTGCCCGGCGGTGGTACTTGTCCGGAAACCACGCTCGCCACCGAGGTGGCTCTGAAAGCCAAGCCGAAGCTCGCCGAGCGCCTCGTCAAGGTGCAGGCTGAGGCGCTGGCGGCAATCAAAAAAAATCCGCAAGTAGCGGTTGATGCGCTAGCGAAGCGCCTCAGCATTCCGCCCGAGCTTTCAAAGCAGGTCTATGAACTCTATTTCAAGAATCCACCCACCCTTGAGAGCCAGATCGATCCGAAGTCACGATATTCCCTGGTTGGCGAAGGCGGGCTTTTTGCACAATTGAAACTGGCGTCGGAAACGTATGTGGCGTTAGGCGTCCTGAAGGAGCCGATCCCGGATGGTCAGCTCCGCGATGCAATCGATCCTCAATATTTGAAGGCGTATGTCGAGAAAAACAAGTAAGTGGAATGGCGAGCAGGCCGGGACGAGGACCTGCTCGCCTGCCCCGTGCCGGCCGATGCGCATGACGATTTCGAGGAGGCTTTTGCAATTTTCGGGAAATGCCTCGCCTGGATAGGCACTGAGCCAACGCAAATGGCTTCCAAGAGGGGATTTGGATGCTTCAGAACACTAGCAGAACGAAGATTGTTTTCGACAACGTCGGAAAAGCCTATCCCGCGGTCCATAGCAGCGGCAACCAGGTTGTCGCGATCGGTGAACTTCAGCTTGCGATTCAGGAATCGGAGATATTCTCGATCGTTGGTCCAACCGGTTGCGGCAAATCGACGGCGCTGAATCTGATCGCCGGCTTTGAGTTCCCGACGAAGGGCAATCTCGCTCTGGATGGCGCGTCGATCATAGGACCGGGACCGGATCGGGCGGTGGTGTTCCAGCATCCTGCGCTCTATCCGTGGTTCAATGTGATCGATAACGTAACGCTTGGGGTCAAAAGCCGGGGTGTGCCGAAGGACGAATACCTTGCGCGGGCGAATATGCTGCTGAAGGCGGTTGGACTGGCGGGATTCGAAAAAAGCTACCCCTATCAGTTGTCCGGCGGCATGCAGCAACGCGTGCAGATCGCGCGGGCGCTTATCAGCAATCCGCGCGTGCTTCTAATGGATGAACCGTTCGGTGCGCTCGACTATCAGACGCGGATCGTCATGCAGCAGCTATTGCTGGAATTGTGGGACGAATTCCGTCCGACGATTTTCTTCATCACGCACGATGTCGCGGAGGCTGTCTTCATTTCGGATCGCGTCGGCGTGATGACCCGTCGGCCGGGCAAGCTGAAAAGCCTGATCGATGTGCCGATGCCCAAGCCGAGAACCCTCGATATGCTGCGGCAAGCTGATTTCACCGTGCTTGAGCATCAGGTGCTTGCACTGATCCAGGAGGAGCTTGTGCACCTCAAGGATCCGAGAGGACCCTCAAGCGCATAAATGCGACCGAGTATCAACCGCCGGGAAAGAGCAAGATGAAGTTGATTGGCTTGATTTTGGCCGCGGTGATGGCGCCGCGGTATGTCGACGCGGCGGCCGCGCGTGCGCGCCCACGGATTGTTATTCCGAGGTTCGCGATCTCGACATTGAGTATCGTCGTTCTGGTGTTGGTCTGGTACGGCGCGACCAATTTCGGATTCGTATCCCCGGATTATCTGCCTTCGCCGCAGTCGTTGGCCAGTCGCTTCTGGGTCCTGCTGCGTGACGGTTATCAGGGCGAAAGTCTGTTCGGCCAGATCAACGCCAGCCTGTCGCGAACGTTGGGCGGATTTGTCATCGGTGGCACGCTCGGCGTGGCTGTGGGTCTCGCCGCAGGCTACAGCCGGTTTCTTGCGGCGATGATCTCGCCGATCATGTCCTTCATTCGTCCGATCCCGCCGATCGCCTTCATTCCGATGGTCGTGCTGTATTTCGGCCTTGGTGAAACGGGCAAGGTCGTTCTGATTACGGTGACGGCGTTCAACTATGCGGTTGTCAACGCGCAGGCCGGCGCCGCGGGTACGCCGATGGCTTATCGGCGCGCCGCGGCGACACTTGGTTTGTCAAAGTGGCAGGAATTCTGGAAAGTGATTTTTCCGGCGGCGCTGCCGTCAATCTTCACGGGATTGCGTGTCGCACTTGCCCTGAGCTGGGCCGTGGTGGTCGCGGCGGAACTCGTCGGAGCTCAGACCGGACTCGGTTTCATGATCAACAATGCTGCCTTGCTGTTCGATATCCCGACGGTCTTCATCGGCATCGCCTTGATCGGATTGATCGGATTGATCCTCAATACCGTGATTGAGGTCGCCGAGTCGCGGATCGTTCACTGGCGGGGTCGCTGATCGCAAGCGCTTCGCGCGCGTCTATATCGGCGGCTTGCCGCTATCCCCCTCGATATCCGCCGCCGCGGAGCGATGCCCCGCGCCTGCTCGGCTGGATCGATCGACACCAAGAGCTATCGTATGCCGCAGAATCTTATCATCATCATGTCGGATGAACACAATTCGGGCTTTCTCGGCTTTCGAGGGCATCCGATCGTGCATACGCCGCATATGGACAGGCTTGCGGCCGACGGCGTGAGCTTTATCTCGGCCTATACGCCAAGTCCTGTCTGCGTGCCAGCGCGCGCGGCTTTTGCGACCGGAAAATACGTTCACGACATCAGATTCTGGGATAATGCGATGCCGTTCGACGGGTCGGTTCCCAGTTGGCACAGTCTGCTCCGCGAACGCGGACATCGGGTCGTTTCGATCGGCAAGCTGCATTTTCGCTCCAGCGATGACGACAATGGATTTTCCGAAGAACAGGTCGGAATGCATGTCGTCGATGGTCAGGGGGACTTGCTTGGCCTGATCCGCGACGAGGATATGCCCAAACGCAAGGGCGCTTATAAAATGGCGCGCATGGCAGGACCGGGCGAGTCGATGTATACGACCTACGATCGCGACATCACCGCCCGAGCTCAAGTCTGGCTCCGTGAGGAAGCCAGGCGATACACCGATAAGCCGTGGATTCTGTTTGTCTCCCTGGTGTGTCCGCATTTTCCTCTGACCGCGCCCCCCGAGCATTTCTATCGTTATTACGATCAGGACCTGCCGTTACCGAAGCTGTACGACGAGCGGAAGAAGCGGCAGCATCCCTATATCGAGGACTATCGCCGCTCCTTTGCCTATGACGATTTCTTTGAAACACCGGAGATGGTGAAGCGCGCGCAGGCTGGATACCTCGGTCTGTGCTCGTTTCTCGACGAAAATATCGGCAAGATCCTCCAGGCGGCCAGGGATGGCGGCTGGATCGAGAATACCCGTGTCGTCTACACCAGCGATCACGGCGACAACGTCGGCAGCCGCGGGCTGTGGGGCAAGTCGACGATGTACGAAGAGTCGGTCGGAGTGCCGCTCATTGTTGCAGGGCCGGGGTTTTCCGGCGGCCGGGAAGTGACGACACCGACGAGTCTGCTTGACATCTATCCGTTCATCTTCTCGACAGTCGGCGCCGTCGACGATGAAACGGTGACCTCGGCGCATCCGGGAACGGATCTTGATCGGCTGTCGTGTGGGCAGCAGGCCGATCGTGCCGTGTTCTCCGAGTACCACGGCATGGGTTCGAAGTCGGCCGCCTATATGATCCGGAAAAATCGCTACAAGCTGGTCTACTATACGGACTATCCGGCACAGCTCTTTGATCTCCGTGCGGATCCCGAAGAACTGGTCGACATCGCCGGCCTTTCGTCTTCGAAAGGGGTGATGCGTGACTTGATGGCGGAGTTGCTCAAGGTTTGCGATCCTCAGGCAACGGATATCGAAGCCAAGGCCACACAGGGCGAATTGCTCGTACGCGTGGGCGGCAAGGCGCGTGTTATCGCGCGCGGCGATCTGGGCTTCAGCGTTCCCCCGGGGATTCGTCCAAACTTTGATTAGAGCGTGATTCCAAAAAAGAGGGGGCCGCTTTCCTGCTCTGGCGGTCGCGCTAGCAACGACGGGCGTCGTTGGCGGCAATGCTGCGATAGCCGATTAGTTGCGGCCACCGATCAGTCCGCGCGCGATCACTTGCGCCTGAATCTCAGCCGCTCCCTCGAAGATGTTGAGGATGCGGGCATCGCACAGGACTCGGCTGATTTCGTATTCCAGCGCATAGCCGTTGCCGCCGTGAATCTGCAAGGATGCGTCGGCATTCGACCAGGCCGCACGGGCTCCCAGCAGCTTGGCCATTCCCGCTTCGATATCGCAGCGCTTGCCTGAATCCTTGGCGCGCGCCGCGGCGTAACTCAGTTCGCGCGCGGCGACAAAATCGACCAGGCTTGCAGCCAGCTTGTCCGAGACGCGGGCGAAGTGAATGATGGCTTTGCCGAACTGCTTGCGGTTGAGCGCATAGTCCAGACCCAATTCGAGTGCGCGACGGGCGACGCCGACGGCGCGTGCCGCGGTCTGGATACGCGCGCCTTCGAACGTGCGCATCAGTTGCTTGAAGCCCTGACCCTCCTCGCCGCCAAGCAGGGCATCGGCCGGCGCGCGCATGCCGTCGAATTGCAGCGCGTATTCGCGCATGCCGCGATAGCCGAGCACCTCGATTTCGCTTCCGCTCATCCCCTCGGCGGGGAACGGATCGTCCGCCGTGCCGCGCGGCTTGGGCACCAGCAACATGGAAAGGCCGGCATAGCCCTTGGCGTCCGGCAAGGTCCGCGCCAACAGTGTCATCAGATCGGAGCGGCTGGCGTGCGTGATCCAGTTCTTGGCGCCGTCGATCACCCATTCGCCGGTGGTGTCCCGCCTCGCGCGCGTCTGCAACGAGCCGAGGTCGGATCCGGTGTCCGGTTCGGTGAATACGGCGGTGGGCAGCACCTCGCCGCTGGCGATCCTGGGCAGCCAATGGGCTTTCTGCGCATCCGTACCGCCCATGACGATCAATTCGCCGGCGATTTCCGAGCGCGTGCCCAGCGAACCGGTGCCGATCCAGCCTCGCGACAATTCCTCAGTGACCAGGCACATCACCAGCTTGTTGAGACCGAGCCCGCCATACGCCTCGGGAATGCAGACTCCGAACGTCCCGAGGTCGGCCATCGCCTGCACGATCTCGTCGGGAACGAGATCGTTCGCCAGATGCCATTTGTGCGCGTTGGGGATGATCCGTGTGTCGGTGAAGCGGCGATACTGGTCGCGGATCGCGTCGAGGTCCGTATCGTGCAGCGTCTCGCTCGGCCATCGGCCCCGCGCCAGCGCGGCGACCAGTTCGCTGCGCATGTCCGACAGGTCTTCTTCAAGCAAGACCGCGCAGGCGTCGGCCAAAGCGCGTCCCGCCGCGCCGATTCCCAAATCGGCGGGACGTACCAATTCATTCTGCCCCATCGGCAGTCCGCCGACCAGTTGGCCGATCGTCTCTGTGAAGGCGAGCCGCACGACCATCCGGTCGAGCGGGTTGGCGCCATTGCCGGCTTCGGCCCATTCCAGCAGCGCATCGAGCGCGGCGACGCTGGTTGCGATCCATGCAAAGCCGTGCGCGGCGCGCTGCTGCGAGTCGATCGGCTTCACGGCCAGTCGCTGCGCAAGCGCCGCCTGCGCCGCGGCCCGATAGGAACGCGCGGCGTCCAGCGCCTGCTTCAGATCCGTCATGGTCAGGCGGCCCGCTCAAAGACCGCGGCAATGCCCTGTCCGCCGCCGATGCACATCGTTTCCAGCCCGTAGCGCCCGTTGCGCCGCACCAGCTCGCGCGTCAGGTTGGCCAGGATGCGTCCGCCGGTCGCGCCGATCGGATGGCCGAGCGAGATGCCCGAGCCGTTGACATTGAGAATCTCATGGCGGCTGTCGTCGCCGCTCCAGCCCCAACCCTTGAGACACGCCAGCACCTGCGGCGCGAAGGCTTCGTTCAGTTCGACGAGGTCGATGTCCTTCCAGGACAGGCCGGTTCGCGCGAACAGACGTTCCACCGCCGGCACCGGGCCGATGCCCATGCGGCTCGGATCGCAACCCGCCGCGGACCAGCCATGGAACCAGGCGATGGGTTCAAGACCGAGTTCTTCCAGCTTCTCCTCCGCGACCACAAGGCAGGCCGCGGCCGCGTCATTCTGCTGGCTGGCATTGCCGGCCGTGACCACCGCGCCTGGAATGGTCTTGGCCTCGATCGGTTTCAGGGCGCCGAGCGTCGCCATGCTGGCGTCGGCGCGATAGCCCTCGTCATGGGCGAACACCACCGGATCGCCCTTGCGCTGCGGAACCGGCACCGGAACCAGTTCGTCGTCGAACAGGCCGTTCTTCCATGCCGCGGCCGCGCGCTGATGCGAGCGCACCGCGTAGGCGTCGCAAGCCTCGCGGCCGATCTGATAGTCGCGCGCGAGATTCTCGGCGGTTTCGATCATGCCGGAGATCGCGCCGAAGCGTTCGATCGGCTGTGACATCAAGCGGCCGCGCGTCAGGCGATCATGGAGCATCATGCCGCCGCCACGCGAGCCGCGGCGCGCCTCGACGGTGTAGTATTCGACATTGGACATGGACTCGACGCCGCCCGCCACGACCACATCCGATGCGCCGGTCTGCACCATCATGGCGGCGTTGACGACGGACTGTAGACCGGATCCGCAGCGACGGTCGAGCTGATAGCCCGGCACGTCGAGCGGCAAACCGGCCGCCAGCCACGACCAATGCCCGATCGCCGGCGCCTCGCCATTGCCGTAACCCTGCGAGAAAACCACGTCGTCGACCCGCGCGGGATCGATCCTGGTGCGCTCCATCAAAGCCTTGAGGACAACCGCGCCCAGTTCACCGGCATTCAGCGACGCAAGACTGCCGCCGAACTTGCCGACGGCAGTGCGGATCGGAGAAACAATGGCAGCGCGACGCAAAGTCATGGGTAGTCTCCATTAGCTGATGCCGACAATGCCGGCGTCGATCAGACGGGCGATTTCAACGGAGGAAAGCGAGAGGCGTTCGGTAAGGACCTGCTCGGAATGCTGGCCGTTGCGGGGGGCGGGACGCGGCGCGCGCCGCTCCAGTTGCGGCACCGTCGCAAACGAGCCTGCCCCCGGATAGGCGAAGCCGCTGGGGTTCTCCACCGCACCGAATATCGGGTTGTTCGCGACCAGTTCGGGGTCGCTGGCGGCATCGAGCATGGTGCGATAGGCCGAATGGACCACGCCGCCTGCATCGAGCGCCGTAACCAGTTCGGCATGAGTCCGTGCGCCGATCGCCCGATCGAACAGCGGGAACAGTGCATCGCGATGCGCGAAGCGCAGGCCGTCGTCCCTGGCAAAAGAGACGCCGCGCTCGGCTTCGATGGCCGCGACCGCCTGCTGGAGACTGAGCGCCGCGAGCAGGTTCGACCATTGGCGATGCGTGACGACCACGATCATCGTACGAACGCCATCGGCGGTCATGAAATCGCGGCCGAAAAGACCGTAGACCGTATTGCCGAGTTGCGGGCGGTTCGCGCCCTCATACAGGACTTCGGCGATGCCGCCCAGATTGGCCGCGGTGCCGATCGCCACATCGGAAAGCGGAATCCGCACCTCGCTTCCGGCCCCGGTTTCCGACCGGCGGCGCAGCGACGCGAGCAGCGCGAACGCGGCGTAGGCTCCCGAGAGCAGGTCCCATGCCGGCAGCACATGGTTCACCGGCTCCGGCCCCGCGCCTGTCATCATCGGATAACCGACGGCGTTGTTGACCGTATAATCAAGCGCGGGAGTGCCGTCCGCCCAGCCCATGATCCGCACGGTGATCAGGTCGGCCCGCCCTTCGGACAGCACGTCATGGGCCATGAAGCCCTTGGCGGGAAAATTGGTGATGACCTGTCCGGTGCCGCGGATCAGCGCCTGCAACAGTTCGCGACCCTCGGGGCGCCCGAGATCCAGCGCCAGCGATTTCTTCGCCCGGTTGAGATTTTCCCAATAAAGAGAGTCGTTGTTGGCGGTCACCGGCCAGCGGTGGAAGTCCGGCCCGCCACCGATCTGGTCGACACGGATCACCTCCGCGCCGAACTGCGCGCAATAGAGTCCCGCGCTGGGTGAGGCGACAAAAGACGACGCCTCGATCACCGACAGACCCGAGAGCAGATCATACATGGCAACCGCACCCCGGTCCGTTGGCTTTGCATCCGCGCGGCATGTGCCCGGCGATCCGCGGAGCAGCGGCCGGAAGGCGCGCCGCATGGCCGAGCCCGCCGGCTGCATGTGCGCTCCGGTCGATGTTGGTGCCTGAGGCGCCGCAGGTCTCAGGCACCCAATCTCTATGACCTCACGTTCGACAGGAATCAAGCGCCGACGGACAGTTTGCCGATTGGGCGACCATGGCGCTCACGAGGCTCATGGCTTCCGCTCGCCGCCCGCGACCTCCCTGAACGGATGGTGGCCGCGGATGACGGCTATTGAATAAGCCCGTCGCGCAAGCTCAGGCGCCTCGTGTCGCGATAGGGATGAGCGAGGCCGGCCTCGGCATGGATCTCGACGATCCAGAGGCCGTCACGCAATTCGATCGGCGATGAGAGCGAGCCGTCTGCTTGCGGTATCAGAACGACATCCTGATCTTCGGCCTCGTAGGCCGGGCGGCGGAAACTCGCAGTCGCGCGCCTCGCGGCCACCACGTTTCCGGCTTTGTCAACGAGGCGATAGCTGACCTTGCCGCCGGCTACGACAAGCTCCGAGGTCCAGCCGAGCGCCGCTTGAGCGCGGCCTTCCGCCGACTTCTCGTTGAACTTCTGGCTGGCCACATAGGTGTTCTCGGCCACGATCCCGGTCCAGCTCGAACGCGCGAGAAAAGCCATCGTCAGGTTCACCGAAATGATGACTGAAAAGAAGGTCACCATGATGGCCAGCATGTGCCGGCCGGTAAATTCGCGCGTTCCGTCCGCCATGCTCATTTGCTCATCTCCGGCGCATCGAATGTGGCTTCGTAGCGATCGTTCTCGGCGCTCGCCTTGTCCTTCACCTCGAAGGTGAAATGCTTCGCCGGACCGGCGACGGCTTCGCGCGGCTGGCGCACGAAGACCTTGAGCGTCTTGAGCCTGTCCGGATCGACTTCGACCGCGAAGGAGCGGTCTGCCGGATGATCCATCCCGACCACGCTCATCTCCGCTCCCGGCAGCCCTTGCAGGGTTACGATGATGGTGCGGGGTTCGGGGATCATGTTGAGAAGTTTCACCGTGTAGCCGTTGCGGATCGAACCGTCGGAGAGAACGACGAACTGCGGATTGCGGTCCGCCAGCACGTTCACTTGCAGCCGATCGCGCGTGAGCAGCGCATAAAGCAGGCCGAGGCCGACCAGCGACCACGCCGCGAGATAGATCAGGGTGCGCGGCCGCAGCAGCTTTCGCACATGGAACGTCGTGACCTTGTCCGACAGCTTGCCGTCGGCGGTGTGCACCCTGCCCGGATCGATGGCGGACGTGCCGCCCATCGTCGCCAGCGCCATGTTGGACTGATACTCCGCCAGCGTCGCATATGCGATCAATCCGCGATCCTTGCCGATCTTGTCCATCACGCTGTCGCAGGCATCGATACATAGGGCGCAGGTTATGCACTCAAGTTGCTGTCCGTCGCGAATATCGATGCCCATCGGACAGACGGCGACGCAGGCGTTGCAGTCGACACAGTCGCCGACGGCCTGTCCCGCGGCGGCCGCCTTCTTGGCGTGACGCGTGCGTGGCTCGCCGCGCCAGTCGTTATAGGTGACGGTGAGCGAGTTCTCGTCGAGCATCGCCGCCTGAATGCGCGGCCACGGGCACATATAGGTGCAGACCTGTTCGCGCATCAGCCCGCCGAAGACGTAGGTCGTGCCCGTCAGGATCGCCACCGTGATGTAGGCGACCGCCGGGGCGTGGCCGGTGACGAGATTGCGCAGCAATGTTGGCGCGTCGGCAAAGTAGAAAATCCAGGCGCCGCCCGTCGCCACCGCGATCACCAGCCAGAGCAGATGCTTGGAAACCCGCCTGAACAGCTTGTTCATCGACCACGGCGCGCTATCGAGCTTGATGCGGGCGTTGCGGTCGCCCTCGACGGCGCGCTCGATCACCAGGAACAGGTCGACCCATACGGTTTGCGGACAGGTGTAGCCGCACCAGGCGCGTCCGACCGTCGACGTCACGAGGAAAAGCCCGAACCCCGCCATGATCAGCAGACCGGCGACGAAGTAGAATTCCTGCGGCCAGATTTCGATCGGAAAGAAATAGAACCGCCGGTTGGCAAGATCGATCAGCACGCCCTGATCCGGCGCATAGGGGCCGCGATTCCAGCGCAGCCAGGGCGTCAGGTAATAGATGCCGAGGGTAATCAGCATCACCATCCACTTGAAACGCCGAAAGCGGCCCTCGGCTCTCTTGGGAAAGATTTTCTTGCGCGCGGCGTAAAGCGGCTGGCGCACCCGCGCGGAATTCACCGCGGTTGCGTCGAACGTCTCGATC
Organism: Xanthobacteraceae bacterium; assembly: GCA_049651165.1. GTDB lineage: Bacteria > Pseudomonadota > Alphaproteobacteria > Rhizobiales > Xanthobacteraceae > 62-47. The sequence goes on from JBASBO010000216.1 coordinate 64,907, forward strand.
TCCGCCGTTTCAAGCATCGCCGTCGTCTCCCGCGGCGCGTCCGGGGAAGCGCCGGTCATGTCTCATCTATAACGCCCGACGGCGCGCGAGCCCTGTCGAGTCGGGTCGCGCGCCGCGCCGATCATTGCGCATCATGCGTTGCGCAACCGTTCTATTCGCCGCCTCCGAGCGAATGGACATATACCGTCAGTTCCTTCACCGTCGTATCGCCGAGGCGCGCGCCCCAGGCCGGCATGACGCCATGTTTCGGCGCCCTGATCTGCGCGGCGATCGCCGCCGGCGTCGAGCCGTAGAGCCAGATGGCGTCCGTCAGGTTGGGCGCACCGAGTTCGCGGTTCCCCTTGCCGTCGTCGCCGTGGCAGGAGGCGCAGTTCTGCGCGAAAAGCTCCTTGCCAGCGGCAAGGTCGGCGGCGCTGGTGCCCTCGGCCTTGTTCGACAGCGAGGCCACGAAGGAGGCGACCTGCGTGATCTGCTTCGGCTGAAGCATGTCGGCGAAGGCCGGCATTTCCGAAACCCGCGTGTTGGGATCTTCGGCGTAGCGAATGCCGTGCGCGATGGTCTGCTGGATCTGCTCGGCGCTGCCGCCCCACAGCCAGTCGTCGTCGTTGAGGTTCGGATAGCCGGCGGAGCCTTGCGCGCCGGAGCCGTGACACTGGATGCAGTTCACCTTGAACGCCGCCGCGCCAGCCGCGGCCGCGAAGGTCCGCAGCTTCTCGTCGGCGAGAATCTCCTTGACCGTCTTGGAGCCGACCGCCGCGATATAGTCGGCCTTGACCGCCTTCGCCGCCTCCAGCTCCGCCCGGACCTCGCCGCGGCTGGAATAGCCGAGCAGGCCGGTCGTCGCCGTGCGAACGAGGGGCCAGGCCGGATAGGCGATCACATAAGCCGCGGCCCATACGATGGTCGCATAGTAGATGATGAGCCACCAGCGCGGCATCGGCGTGTCGAGTTCCTTGATGCCGTCCCATTCGTGGCCGGTCGTGGAGACGCCGGAAAATTCGTCGATCTGCTTGTCGCTCATATCAGTCGTCCTTGAGAGGAATGCGGGCGGCTTCATCGGCGATAGAGCGGCTGCCGGGACGAAACGCGAAAATCACCGCGCCGATGAAGAACAGGACCATGGCCAGCAGCCCCCAACTGTCGGCGAAATGGCGCATGGCGGTGTAGGTTTCCATGCCGTCCTCCTCAGCGATAGCCTGCGGTTTCGTCATAGGTCGAAAAGTCGACCAGCGTACCGAGCATCTGTAGATAGGCCACCAGCGCATCCATTTCCGTCAGCTCGTTCTTGTTGCCGTCGAAGTTGCCGACCTTGACCTTGGGGTAGCGTGTTTCCAGCGCTTTGCTGTCGGCGTCGGGATTAGCCTGCGCTTTCATGTCGGCCGCGGCGTTGGCGATCATCTCGTCGGTGTAGGGAACGCCGACCCGGCGGTTGGCGGTCAGGTTGAGCGACGCGACTTTTACGTCGAGCGGCTTGTTTTTCAGGAACGCATAGCTCGGCATCACCGATTCCGGCACGACCGCGCGCGGTTCGATCAGATGCTGGACATGCCATTCGTTGGAGTAGCGCTGGCCCACGCGCGCGAGATCGGGACCGGTGCGCTTCGAGCCCCACTGGAAGGAATGATCGTACATCGATTCCGCTGCGAGGCTGTAGTGGCCGTAGCGTTCGACCTCGTCACGGAACGGCCGGATCATCTGCGAATGGCAGGCATAGCAGCCCTCGCGGACGTAGATGTCGCGACCCGCGAGTTCGAGCGGCGTATAGGGACGCATCCCCTCCACCTTTTCGATGGTGTTCTGCAAGTAGAACAGCGGCGCGATCTCGACGAGGCCGCCCACCGTGACCACGGCGAGCGACGCGATCAGCAGCCAGGTCGCGCTCTTTTCGAGCCTGGCGTGGTTCTTCAGAATGGACATGGATCGCGCTCCTTACTGGGCCGGCTGCATGGTGGCGCCATGCGTCGGCAGCGCCATGCCCATGGGCGTTTCGTTACGCACCCGGCCCCGGATGGTTTGGTAGACGTTCCACGCCATCAGGAAGCCGCCTGTGAGATAGAACACCCCGCCCGACACGCGCATCACGTAGTAGGGGTGCATCGCGGCGACGGTTTCGACGAACGAGTAGACGAGGAAGCCCTGTTCGTCGTACTCGCGCCACATCAGGCCCTGCATGATGCCCGACACCCACATCGACGCGGCGTAGAGCACGATCCCGAGCGTCGCCAGCCAGAAGTGCCAGTTGACCATGCGGATGGAATAAAGCCTCTCCCGGTCCCACAGCCTTGGCGTCAGGAAGTAGACGGCGGCGAACGTAATCATGCCGTTCCAGCCCAGGGCGCCGGCATGGACATGGGCGATGGTCCAGTCGGTATAGTGCGAGAGCGAGTTGACCGACTTGATCGACAGCATCGGGCCTTCGAACGTGGCCATGCCGTAGAAGGCCAGCGCGGCCACCATCAGGCGCACGATCGGATCGGTTCTGATCTTGTCCCACGCGCCCGACAGCGTCATCAGGCCGTTGATCATGCCGCCCCAGGACGGCATCCACAGCATGATGGAGAACACCATCCCCAGCGTCTGCGCCCAGTCGGGAACGGCCGTGTAGTGCAGATGGTGCGGACCGGCCCAGATATACAGGAAGATGATCGACCAGAAGTGGACGATGGACAGACGATAGGAATAGATCGGCCGATCCACCTGTTTCGGCACGAAGTAATACATCATCGCCAGGAACGGCACGGTGAGGAAGAACGCCACCGCGTTATGGCCGTACCACCACTGCGTAACCGCATCCTGCACGCCCGAGAACGCGGAATAGCTTTTCGAGCCGACGATGGACGCCGGCATCGCCAGATTGTTGATGACGTGCAGCATGGCGATGGTGATGATGAACGAAAGGTAGAACCAGTTCGCCACATAGATATGCGGCTCCTTTCGCCTGAACAGCGTGCCCATGAACACGACGAGATAGGCGACCCATACGATCGTCAGCCACAGGTCCACATACCATTCCGGCTCGGCGTACTCGCGCGACTGGGTGATGCCCAGCAGATAGCCGGTCGCCGCCATAATGATAAAGAACTGATAGCCCCAGAACACGAACCAGACGAGGTCGCCGCCGAACAGGCGCGCGCGGCATGTCCGCTGCACGACGTAGAACGAGGTTGCGATCAGCGCGTTGCCGCCGAACGCGAAAATCACCGCCGAGGTGTGCAGCGGGCGGACCCGGCCGAAGTTCAGCCAGGGCTCGAGATTGAAGTCGGGAAACGCGAGCTGGACGGCGATGAACACGCCGCCGAGAAAGCCGACGACGCCCCAGAACACCGTGGCGATGACCCCGTAGCGGATCGGCTCGTCCATGTAGGCGGATTCGTCAATGGGCGCTTCCGGCTCGAAACTCGTCTTCCGCATCAGGACGATGACGAAGATGGCGAGCACGAAAACCGCGATCCACATATGCTGCCGGAACGGCTCGTCGACTGCAAAGGCGGCGCCCAGAAATGTGATGTAACACAGCACTCCAGCGAGGATGATCCCCAGGCCGTACTTCATGAAGTGGTCCCCCGACGTAAATCCGCAACTGCCGGCGCTGTTCGGAACGCCCGCCTCAATTTCAACCGGCGATACCTATCCGGGCCCCGCGCCCATTCATTGATGAAGATCAAAAACCGGAAACGTAACCGCACAGCGGATTTGACCCGAACCGGCTACGCAGGATCCGGCGGCATGCAAGCAAGGCGATCCACGCAACCCTGCGATGCAGAATGATAAGGGTGGCCTGAAATGGCCTTCAGGCGCCTCTTGGAAGGACTGGCGGATATGCGGCGCGGTAACGGGGCAAGTCGGGCGGGCGCGAACCGCTATTCCGGTGACTCCGGAAATTCGATCGGGTTCATTTTCTGCGGCAGCCTTGGCCATTTATGGCGTTTTCGAGCGAAGTGGGTACCGTTTCGCGTGAAGAAAACGCGTCATATATTCATATATAAAGATAGAGCCCCGCTTCTAATTCTATCGGATGCCGAAAGGCCCTAGCCCCGTCGCCGCCGGTGGCCGGGACGGGGCTGGCCGGGTCTGCATTGTCAGGTGCAAACCAGTGTTTAACAGTACGGGCGTTGATTGGATCGATCGGTCGTATTACCCGAAGGATCGGCCGGTGTGAGAGGCTGCTAAGCAGCCCTCACGGTCGTCAGGAAATTGCCAAGCTCAAGCTTCAGGCGGCTACTGTCGGCCGCCAGCGTTTGAGCCGCGGACAAGACTTGAGAGGATGCCGAGCCTGTTTCCCCGGCCCCCTGCTGAACGTCAATAATGTCGGACGTGACATGCTGCGTGCCTTGAGCCGCCTGCTGAACGTTCCGGGATATCTCCTGGGTTGCGGCTCCCTGCTCCTCGACCGCCGCCGCGATCGTCGACGAGATTTCCGAGAGCCTTTCAATCGTGGCCGAAATCTCCCTGATCGCCTCGACGGACTCCTGCGTCGCCGACTGGATGTCGCCGATCTGTTGACCGATCTCGCTGGTCGCCTTGGAGGTTTGCTCCGCGAGCGCCTTGACCTCCGAGGCCACGACGGCGAATCCCTTGCCGGCGCTGCCTGCCCGTGCCGCCTCGATGGTGGCGTTGAGCGCCAGCAGATTGGTCTGGCTTGCGATCGTGTTGATCAACTCGACGACATTGCCGATACGAGCCGCGGCATTTGACAGTTCGTTCACGCGGTCCGACGTCGAACGGGCCTGGCCCGCCGCCTCGCTTGCAATCCGCGCCGATTGCTGGACCTGAGCGCTGATTTCCCTGACCGAGACCGAGAGTTCCTCGGAAGCGGAGGCGACCGACTGCACGTTGGTGGCGGATTGTTCGGACGTCGCCGCTACCCTTGTCGCCAACTCCTGAGCCCTGCCGGCGGACGTCGTCAACGTGGCGGCCGATGCCTCTAGTTCCGTTGAGGCGGAAGATACGGCTTGTACGATCTCTCCGACCGCGGCTTCGAACCCGTCGGCGAGCTTGTGCATGTCGGCCTTGCGCTGCTCGGCCAAAATCCTGTCCTGATGTATTTTGGCTTCCGCTTCGGCCTGCGCCTTCTCCGCCGCCTTGACCTTGAACCTCTCCACCGCGCCGGCGATTCCACCGATCTCGTCCTTGCGGCCGAGTCCGGACAGCACAACGTCAAACTTGCCTTCCGCAAGCTCCAGCATCGAAGCGGTCAACGCACGGATGGGCCTGCTGATACTTGATGACGTGAGGAAAGCTAGGGCGGCTCCGATGAGCGTGCAAAGCGTACCGAGAACGATCGCAATCCTGATGCTGAGAACGAGGTCGCTCTGGGCTTCGGAAACAACCTGATCGGCGGCATCCCGGTAGGCGGTTCTAAGTGTTTCCGCCATGCCTTCCATTTTTTGCGCAGCCGTGATCGCTGTATCGATCGCCGCTTTCGCCTTATCGGTTTCGAGCGCACCGTTCCTGCCGCGAAACTCTTTCAGAGCGAAGTTTTTCGCTTTGTTTTCCTGGACGGCCGCCTTCAGGTCGCTGGCCTGCGCCCGGCGCGTAGGATCGATCGTATCGGCGATCAATCGATCCAGGTGCTCAAGCGCCTCTCCGTAGGCCCGTTCGGCTCTGTCCCAATAGCCCTGATCATCGGTTGCAAGAGCCGTCCATGCGCGCATCCGCGCCTCAAAAACGTACTTAAGTACTATTCCGTCGCCGGCTTCATTGGTCTTGAACCTCACCGCGCGATCGAACAATCCGCTCGCATCGCGTGAGGCATGGACCGAGTAGCCGGCAATTACCGCCGTCATCAGTATAACCAACCCGAAGCCAAGCATCAGGCGTCCGGCAATCTTCAGATTTTTCAACATTCGTGTCCCCCGACCTTCTCTAGTAAGGTGGCCCCATAAGGTCATTATCTCGATTTTGATCGTGGTCGCGGCGCGCGATCGCACCTTTGATTCGAATCAAACCGTCATCATCAAAGTTATATTTTATAATGGTGGACCGGCCGTTAGTCCGGGAAGCGCCATTCGGCCGGCTTCAGCCACTCGCTTTCGGAATGACCCATATGCCTTGACGAATCAGAAGATCGGATGATGAGAAAGTCGACTCGCTCTCGATTTTGACGAAACGGGATTACAGCGCTTGATTCAGCCGCTTTCTCCGGCATCAGCCTTTCGCACATCAAATCTCGAGGAATTCGAGCATCGGTTGACGGCTGTCTTCGGTGCAACGGGATTTCAATTGCCGGACCCCGCAGCCCTCAAGTTTCGCAACAACGTTGTCGATCTCGAGGATCTCAGCCTGAGTTTCTGGACATTCGGAACGTCGGTCCGCCTCGATTTTGCGGAAAAGGCCATGCCGGCCTTCGGACTACCGATCAAGGGACATGGTGTAACCACCAGCGGCAAGCGAACCGCACCCGTGGGCGTCGGTTGTCCCGCGCTGGTCTCAGCCGGTCGTCCCGCGGCCCTGCAATATGACGCGGAGCTTGAAAAGCTCGTCGTGCGGATCAGACCGGAAGCCCTGAACCGCAATCTTTCAGCGTTGCTCGGCGCACCGATCAGCCGGGAGATCGAGTTCGAACTCACCAGGTTTACGTCCGAGGAGATGCTGTCGGGCCTGCTCGGATTGATCGACATCCTCGTTCGCCAGTTCGACGATCGGAGTTGCCTGCTTTCCCTGCTCGTGGTCCGTCAGATCGAGAAGGCTATCGTCACCCAGCTTCTGCTGACCGCTCGTCATCAATTCAGCGATCAGCTTCATCGCAGGCCGCTGGAGACGTCGTCCGACCACGTCAAGCGCGCCGAGGCGTTCATCGAGGCGAATTGGGATCAGCCGATCACAATGGAAGCGCTGACCGAAGTGACAGGGGTGAGCGCTCGCACCCTGTTCAGGACATTCGAAAAGCACAAAGGTTATTCGCCGATGATCTTTGCAAAAAAGACCAAACTCGAGCATGCCCACGCATTGCTGAATCAGCCGGATGATACCACCTCCGTTACGGGGGTAGCTCTTGCGTGCGGATTCTCGAATCTCGGCCGCTTCGCGAACGATTACTGGAAGATGTTCGGCGAACTGCCGTCGGAAACGCTGAGACAGCACTTGTCGCCGGCGTGACCGGGGTAATCTGAGTCGTTCACGTCAAGATCGCCGGGCGGGTCGGTCCGGCCAGTGGAAGCCGCGAAGGGCGGCGATACGCTCTCTCCTGTTGCCGCTGAGGTGCCGGGAAGCGCGAAAGCGCCCCGGTGAGCGAAGCGGATGCCGACCTGCGCCGGCTATAGCCGACTCGGCTTGGCGACGGCCGGTTCGCATCATGACGTTGGCTGCGGCATTGCTGCGCTTTCATGAGCCCCCCGATCCGATTAGAAGTACCCTTTGGGCGGTCGCTCGCGTAGATTTACATCCTTGGCATCCAGAGCGCCTTCAAGCGAGGTGGATTCGGCTCGCGTGAAGAAAGCGCGTCAAAACAAAAACCTGGAGGCTTTCACCGGTTCCATGAAACGGTGAAAGCCTCCAGGGAGAAAATGCGGAGTTGATGGCAGCACCGGTTTTTGCGGCTCCGGCGCGTTCCGCCTTTGCGTTTGCGCGGGCGGGATTCAAAACGCGCGAGGAAGAAGCCCGCCCTCGCGGTCGCTGGAACGTGTTAATTAGGGAGAAACCAGAGCTATCGCGACCGGGAACAGCTAGTGGCATCTCCTGAAATACTTCTATTCGGACTCGTTGTTCTCCCATTCCTGGGAAGCTGTCTGGCCGTCCTGTTCCGCGTGAACGCCCGTGACGGGGCGGCTTATTTTGCAGGGCTGATTGTCCTGTCGGCCCTGATGCTGGTCATCGCGATGTATCCGCACGTCGGCGGCGGGGGGATTCTGCAATACAAATCCGAGTGGGTGCAGGAGCTTGGCCTGAGCTTCAGCCTGCGCATGGACGGCTTCGCGTGGGTTTTCGCGGCCCTGATCACCGGCATCGGACTTCTGGTGGTATTGTACGCCAGATATTATATGTCCTCCACCGATCCGGTTCCCCGGTTTTTTGCATTTCTCCTCGCCTTCATGGGCGCGATGCTTGGAATCGTGCTCTCGGGCAACCTGATCCAACTGGTCTTCTTCTGGGAAATGACCAGTCTTTTCTCCTTTCTGTTGATCGGCTATTGGCACCAAACCGCGCAGGCGCGCGATGGCGCCCGCATGGCGCTGACGATCACGTCGGCTGGCGGCCTTTGCCTCTTTGCCGGAGTCTTGATTCTCGGCCACATCGTCGGCAGCTACGATCTCGACCGCGTCCTCGCGTCGGGGGCGGTCATCCGGTCGCACGCCCTCTACGTGCCGGCGCTTGTCCTCGTTCTCATCGGCGCGCTGACGAAAAGCGCGCAGTTCCCGTTCCATTTCTGGCTCCCCCACGCGATGGCCGCGCCGACGCCTGTCTCGGCCTACCTCCACTCCGCGACGATGGTGAAGGCCGGCGTGTTCCTGCTGGTGCGCCTGTGGCCTGCGATGGGGGGAACGAACGAATGGCTCTGGCTGGTGGGGTTCGCGGGGCTGATCACCTTCATTCTCGGCGCTTTTTTTGCGGTGTTTCAGCAGGATCTCAAGGGCCTTCTGGCCTATTCGACGATCAGTCACCTTGGGCTGATTACCCTGCTCACCGGGCTCGATACGCCGCTTGGGCAGGTTGCCGCCATTTTCCACATCATGAATCACGCGACCTTCAAGGCGTCGTTGTTCATGGCGGCCGGGATCATCGACCACGAAACCGGAACGCGCGACATCCGCCGCCTGAGCGGCCTCTGGCGCTACATGCCGATCACGGCGACCCTCGCAATGGTCGCCGCGGCCGCGATGGCGGGGGTGCCGCTGCTGAACGGGTTTCTCTCGAAAGAGATGTTTTTTGCCCAGACCATCGAGATCCACGATAACTCCTTCGTGGATCAGGCGCTGCCGTACATCGTTACGGTTGCGAGCATGTTCACCGTTGCCTACTCGTTGCGGTTCATCCTCGATGTGTTTTTCGGGCCCGCGCCCAAGGACCTCCCTCGCACCCCGCACGAACCGCCGTTTCTGATGCGCCTGCCGGCCCAGTTGCTGGTGCTGGCATGTCTTGTCATCGGCATCGTTCCGGCGATCACGATAGCGCCTCTATTGGCGACCGCCGTTCGCGCCGTGCTCGGGCCCGTCATCCCGCAATACAACCTGGCGGTCTGGCATGGGTTTACGCCCGAATTCATGATGAGCCTGATAGCCAGCGCCGGCGGGGCCGCGACCTACGCCGTATTGCGCTCGTATCTCCGCACCAACGAGGGGCCGCCGCTGTTTCGTCACATCAAGGGGCAGCGCATTTTTGAGCGCGTCCTCATTACGCTCTCGTGGCGGCTCGCGCGGTGGCTGGAGCGCGTGCTTGGTACGCAGCGCCTCCAGCCGCAACTCCAGATCCTGATCTGTGCCGCGGTGCTCATCGGCATGGCGCCGGTGTATCTGCGTGGAATCGGCGTTGAGAATTTCGGGTGGATGACATTTTTTGAGGGAACGACATTCGATGTCGGATTCGCGCTCATTTGGGCGGTCGGCATTGCTTGCGCTCTGGCCGCGGCCTATCAGGCGAAATTTCATCGTCTGGCGGCGCTTATTCTCGTCGGTGGCGCCGGGCTGGTGGCCTGCATCAGTTTTGTCTGGCTCTCGGCGCCGGACCTTGCCCTGACCCAGTTGGTCGTCGAAACCGTTACGACGGTGCTGCTTCTTCTCGGGCTGCGCTGGTTGCCGCCGCGCGTGCGCAAGCTGGAGGCGGCGGAGGCGGGTAATGCTCGCTGGTATCGTATGCGCGACCTTTCCATCTCGGTCGTCGCGGGCGCCGGCATGGCGGCGCTCGCCTACGCGGTGATGACAAGGCCGGCTCCGGAAACCATCTCCAGCTTCTTTGTCGAGAACGCCTATCAGAAGGGTGGCGGCACCAATATCGTCAACGTCATCCTGGTGGATTTCAGAGCGTTCGATACGCTTGGGGAAATCGCCGTCCTCGGCATCGTCGGGCTCACCGTTTTCGCGTTGCTGCGGCGATTCCGTCCGGCCGCCGAAAGCATTCCGGTGCCCGATCAGCAACGCACCCAGGATCTGTTCGACGATGCGAGCGAAACGCATCAGCGCGGCGCGACCGTCAGAAGCGCGATGGCGGTTCCCGCGCTGATGATGGGCGCGCTGTTTCCGGTCATCATCGCCACCGCCTTTTATCTGCTTCTACGCGGGCACGACTTGCCGGGTGGCGGCTTCGTCGCCGGCGTGACGATGGCGGTGGCGTTCATCCTGCAATACATCGCGCGCGGGACGATCTGGGTAGAGTCGCATCTGCGCATCCTGCCGATCCGCTGGATGGGGGCGGGCCTGCTCGCGGCGGGCGGTGTGGGAGCCGCGGCCCTGCTATTCGACCGGCCGTTCCTGAGCTCGTCGTTTTCATACGTCGAGATGCCCTGGATCGGCGCCGTTCCGCTTGCCAGTGCATTGCTGTTCGACCTCGGCGTGTTCGCGCTGGTTGTCGGCGCGACCGTGCTGATGCTGATCGCGATCGCCCGTCAGTCCGTGCGCAGCCATCGCATGCCGCGCGCGCAGGTTGTCAACGAATCTCGCGTCGAGACGCCGTGATGGAGATCATTCTTGCTGTCGGCATCGGCATCCTCGTCGGCTCGGGCGTCTGGCTGATCCTGCGCCCGCGCACGTTCCAGGTCATCATCGGCCTGTCGCTGCTGTCCTATGCCGTCAATCTCTTTATTGTCGCCATGGGGCGGCTGAAGACCGAGGCCGCGCCGATTCTCGCGGCCCGCACGGTCGGCGATCCCGGACTCTATGCCGATCCGCTGCCGCAGGCGCTGGTGCTCACCGCGATCGTCATCAGCTTCGCCACCACGGCCCTGCTCCTTGTCGTCCTGCTCGCGTCGCGCGGACTGACCGGCACCGACCACGTCGACGGGCGGGAGCCGGAGCGATGAGCGACATGGCGTCCCATCTGATGATCGCGCCGGTCGCGGCCCCGCTGTTCGCGAGCGCGATCATGCTGGCGTCCGGCGGCGACCGCCGCGCGCTCAACACCACGCTCAACGTTGTCACCACCATTGCGCTCGTGGTGATCGCAATCATCTTGCTCCGCGCGGCCGATGCCTCGCCGACCGGCATCTCGGGCGTTTATCGTCTCGGCAACTGGCCGGCGCCGTTCGCCATCGTTCTGGTCGCCGATCGGCTCGCCGCCGTGATGCTGCTGTTGACGAGCATCCTCGCTCTGGCTGCTCTGGTATTCGCGCTGGCCCGCTGGCACCGGGTAGGGGCGCATTTTCATTCCCTGTTTCAGCTTCTGTTGATGGGGATCAACGGAGCCTTCCTCACCGGCGATCTTTTCAACCTGTTCGTCTTTTTCGAGATCCTGCTTGCCGCCTCCTACGGTCTGGCGCTGCACGGCTCGGGCGTGTCGCGGGTGAGCGCCGGGATGCACTACATCATTGTCAACCTGGTGGCGTCGCTTCTGTTTCTGATCGGCGTCAGCCTGATCTATGGCGTCACCGGAACGCTCAACATGGCCGACCTTGCGGTGCGCATCCCGGCCATCCGCGCCGAAGATCGCGCGCTGCTCGAAGCAGGGGCGGGCGTTCTCGGCGTCGCCTTTCTGACGAAGGCCGGCATGTGGCCGCTGTGCTTCTGGCTTCCGCGCACCTATGCCGCCGCACCGGCTCCCGTCGCATCCATTTTCGCGATTCTGACCAAGGTGGGTATCTACATCATCCTCCGTCTGTGGCTGCTGCTGTTCGGAGATCATGCCGGGGCGTCGGCCCATTTCGGCAGCGAATTGCTTCTGGCGGGCGGGCTGGCTACCGTCATGTTCGGCGCGATCGGATGTCTCGCATCGCAGGACATGGCCCGGCTCGCCGCTCATTCGGTGCTCGTATCCTCCGGCACTGTCCTTGCCGCCGTCGCCATGGGATATGTCGGCGTGACGAGCGGAGCGCTTTACTATCTGATCAGTTCGACGCTTGGCCTCGCCGCGTTCTTTCTTCTCATCGAGCTGCTCGAGCGGGGCCGCGAACCCGGTGCGGACGTTCTCGCCGTGACCCGCGAACTCTACGGCGAAGAAGATGAACTCGAGGAGATACAGGAAGTAGGCATCGCGATTCCAGCAGGCATGGCGATCCTGGGCGGCGCTTTCATCTGTTGTGCTCTCGTCATTTCCGGGCTGCCGCCGCTGTCCGGCTTCATCGCCAAGTTCGCGCTCCTGACGGCGGCGCTGAGTTCGCAACCGGATCACATCTCGGGCGCGGCATGGATATTTCTTGTCGTCCTGATCCTGTCCGGACTGGCAACGCTGATCGCGACGACTCGCGCCGGAATTTATGCACTCTGGGCTTCGCCCGACCGCACCATGCCGCGTGTCGGTCTTGTCGAGATCGCGCCGATCGTGGCGCTTATTCTGCTCTGCGCCGCCCAGACGATCGAGGCCGGACCGGTCATACGCTTCACGCAGGCGACAGCGGGCGCACTGCACGGCCCGCACGACTATGTGCGGAGCGTTCTCGGTGCGGCGTACGTGACACCGGATGTGGGGAGGGGAGGCCGATGAGGCTGCTTCTTCCCTATCCGGTTGCGAGCGCGGTTCTTTTTGGATTCTGGCTGGTGCTGAACCAGTCGCTGTCCGCGGGCCAACTCTTGCTGGGCGTCGGCGTGGGGGTGGTCGGCGGGTGGGCGCTCGCCGCGCTGGAACAGCCGAAGGCGCGCCCGAGGCGGCCCCTCACGGTATTGCGTTTAGCCGCGATGGTCTTCGTGGATATTGTCCGGTCCAACATCGCCGTCGCCCGCATCATTCTCGGTTTCGGGCGGAAAGAACGACAGCCGGGTTTCCTCGAAATCCCGCTTGAGTTGCGCGACCCCTATGGCCTTGCGGTCCTGGCCTGCATCATTACCTCGACGCCGGGAACGTTATGGGTGAAATTCGAGGAGCCGACCGGAACCCTGACCATTCACGTCCTCGATCTGGTCGATGAAGCGGAATGGATCAGCACGATCAAGACGCGCTACGAACGGCCGCTGCTGGAGATATTTTCATGAACGCCGTGGCCCTGCTCGCCTGGTCGCTTGTCATCGCGCAGATCCTGTTGGGTGCGGCGATGGCGTTCGCGGCTTACCGCATGTTGCGGGGGCCGCGCGCGCAAGACAGGGTTCTTGGATTCGATACCCTCTACGTCAATTCGATGCTGATGCTTCTGGTGTTTGGCATCAAGTCGGGCTCCACGTTCTATTTCGAGGCCGCCCTTATCGTCGCTCTGCTCGGCTTTGTCGGGACGGTCGCACTTGCCAAGTTCCTGCTTCGCGGCGAGGTCATCGAATGAGCGACGTCGCGGAGCTTCCTGCGCTTTCAATTGTTCTGACCGCGACGTTTCTCGTTGCCGGGGCCGTGGTGACCTCGATCGGTTCGCTGGGATTGCTTCGACTCCGGACGTTTTATGAGCGGGTTCATGCGCCGACGCTTGGAACGACCCTCGGCGTCGGTTTCATCGCGATGTCGTCGATCATTTATTTTTCGGCGCTCGCTGGCCGGCTTGTGGTCCACGAAGTCTTGATCGCCATATTCGTGACCGTCACCACGCCCATTACGCTGATGGTTCTGGTTCGTGCGGCGGTGTTTCGGGGGCAGGCGGAAGCTGATGCGGCGTCCTTGCGGGACATCGAAATCGATCCGCCCTCGCGCTAGATTCCTCTGGATCAAGCAGCTAACGGATCGGCGGGGCGTACTGAATGCCGCCTTCGCTCCACAGGTGATTGAGGCCGCGCGGGATGCCAAGCTTTGAGGCGGTGCCGACGTTGCGATCGTAGGATTCGGCGTAGTTGCCGACCTGCCGGATGATCCGCACCGCCCAATCCCTGGTGAGGCCGATGCGCTCGCCATAAGCGCCTTCCGCACCGACCAGCCGCTTGACGTCCGGCTTCTGCGATTTCAGCGCCTCGTCGATGTTCTTCGAGGTGACGCCGAGTTCCTCGGCGTTGAGCATGGCGAAGTGCGACCACTTCACGATGTCGAGCCACTGGCCGTCACCCTGACGCACCGCTGGCCCCAGCGGCTCCTTGGAGATCACGTCGGGCAGGATGACGTGATCGTTGGGCGCGGAGAGTTGCAGCCGCTCGGCATAAAGCTGCGAGACGTCGCTGGTGAACACGTCACAGGTCCCGCTGTCGTAAGCCTTCAGCGTGTCCGTCATGTTGGGAAACGCCATTTCCTGAAACTTCATGTTGTTGGTGCGGAAATAGTCGCCGAGATTGAGCTGGGTGGTGGTGCCCGACTGCACGCAGACCTTGCTGTTGTCGAGTTCCAGCGCGGAATCCTTGTTGGCGCTCTTGCGGACCATGAAGCCCTGACCGTCGTAATAGTTCACCGCGGCGAAGCTCAGGTTGAACTCGGCCTCGCGCGACATCGTCCAGGTCGAGTTGCGCGACAATAGGTCGATCGTGCCCGCTTGCAGCGCCTTGAAGCGGTCCTCGGCGTTGAGAGGGACGTACTTCACCTTGCTGGCGTCGTCGAACACGGCGGCCGCGACCGCGCGGCACAGATCGACATCGAGCCCCGACCACACCCCCTTGTCGTCGGCGTTGGAGAAGCCCGGCAAGCCGGTCGAGACGCCACAGATCAAGTGGCCGCGATCCTTGACCGCTTTCAGCATCTGGGCATCGGCGTTGCCGGGCGCTGCGAACGCCGCAACGGCGGCGAGAACGACGATGGCGGCGCGGGCGCGGGGGAAATCGAACTTCAGCATGGCACTATCTCGCTCATGAACGGGGCGCGGGGCGCGCGGGACGGACGGGCGGATCACAGCGACGGCCGTTGGCGGACGACGACCTTGGTGCCGACCGGGACGCGGCTGTAGAGATCGATCACGTCGGCGTTCACCATGCCGAAGCATCCCGACGACACCGCCTTGCCGATGGTGTCGGGCTGGTTGGTGCCGTGGATGCGGTAGACCGTGGCGCCAAGATACATCGCGCGCGCGCCCATCGGATTGCCCGGCCCGCCGGCCATGAAGCGCGGCAGATAGGGCTGGCGCTGGATCATTTCCGGCGGCGGTGTCCAGTCCGGCCACTCGGCCTTGCGGGTGATCTTCAGCAGGCCCTGCCACTGGAACCCCTCGCGGCCGACGCGCACGCCGTAGCGGATGGCGCGGCCGTTGCCCTGCACCAGATAGAGGAACCGCTCGGATGTGTGGACGATGATGGTGCCGGGCGGCTCGGTGGTGCGATACAGCACCATCTGCCGCTGGAACTGCGGCGGCAGTTGCACCGATTCGTCGGGAACGCGGCCCGGCTCGTCGCCGATGGACAAATCCTCGCTCTGGCCTTGACAGAAGCCCGGCGATGTCGGCAGCACGGCGAGCGCGGCCGCAGCCCAGAGCGGCATCCAGAGCAGGCGTCGAAGAAGCATTCGGCGATCCTTGTGGTCGGTGATGCGTGCCCCGATTGAGGCCGCGAAGCGCGGATGGATGTCAAGCGGATATCAAATCGCACCATGGCGGCGATGGCAAGCCGCAGGGGTGCGGCGGATCAATGCGGCGCGATCCACAGCCGCAGGCCGAAGGCGACGACGGTCACCGCGCCGACGCCGCCGAGCCACAGTGCCGCGAACCACAGCAGCCGTCGCGGCAGCGAAAGCGGCGTGTCGTCGTCGCGCCGCGCCATCAGTGATAGCCGCTTTCGGGGTCCACCTTGCCGCGGAACACCCAGTAGGCCCATCCGGTATAGATCAGGATGATCGGAATCAGGATCGACACGCCGACCAGCATGAACAACTGGCTGTTTTCCGGCGCGGCCGCCTGCCAGATGGTGATGCTGCGCGGCACGATATAGGGATACATGCTGATGCCGAGCCCGGCATAGGACAGCGCGAACAGCACCAGCGCCAGCAGGAACGGCCAATGATCCTGCCGCCGCGCCAGACTGCGCAGCGACAGCGCCGCGACCGCCGCTACCGCGAGCGGCACCGGCGCGGTGAACAGGATGTGCGGCCAGGCGAACCAGCGCCGCGCATATTCGGCGTCGAGGAACGGCGTCGCCAGACTGACCGCGCCGATCGCGCCGAGCATCGCGATCAACAGCCACCAGCTCAGATGGTAGGCGCGCTCGCGCAGATCGCCGGTGGTTTTCATCACCAGCCAGGTGGCGCCGAGCAAGGCGTAGCCGACGACCAGCGCGACGCCGGTGAGGATGCTGAACGGCGTCAGCCAGTCCCACCAGCCGCCCGCATAGGCGCGCTCCGCCACCTTGACGCCTTGCAGGATGGCCCCGAGCGCGATGCCCTGCGCCAGCGCCGCGACCAGCGAGCCGCCGGCGAAGGCCAGGTCCCAGCGGTTGCGCTCGCGCCGCGAGCGCCAGCGGAATTCGAAGGCGACGCCGCGAAAGGCGAGGCCGAGCAGCATGGCGATGATCGGCGTATAGAGCGCCGGCATCAGCACCGCATAGGCCAGCGGAAACGCCGCGAACAATCCGCCGCCGCCGAGCACCAGCCACGTCTCGTTGCCGTCCCACACCGGGGCGACGCTGTTCATCATGACGTTGCGGTCTTCCTTGCTCGGAAACAGCGGGAACAGGATGCCGATGCCGAGATCGAAGCCGTCCATCACGACATAGACGAACACCGCGAAGGCGATGATGAAGGCCCAGATCAGGGGGAGGCTTGATGCGAAATCCGACGTGAAATCCATGGCGCTCACCGTTTCGCGTAGGTCGCAACACCCGAGGCAGGCGTGATGCCGGCGGCGTGCGACGGCGCGTCGCCGCTCGGGCCTTCCTCGCCGGCGCGCGGCGGCTCCGCCATCAGGCGCAGGATGTAGACGACGCCGGCGGCGAACAGCAGGAAGTAGACGATCGCGAAGGCGATCAGCGACGAGGCGACCGCGGGGGCGGCCAGCGGCGACACCGAATCGGCGGTGCGCAACAGGCCGTAGATCGTGAACGGCTGGCGGCCGACCTCGGTGGTGAACCAGCCGGCCAGCACCGCGACGAAGCCGGCCGGCGCCATCGCCATCGCGAAATAATGCAGCGGCCGGAAATCATACATCCGGCCGCGCCAGCGCAGCCACAGGCTCAAGAGGCCAAGACCCATCATCAGGAAGCCGAGCCCCACCATGATGCGGAACGCCCAGAACACCACCGGCACCGGCGGCCAGTTTTCACGCGGCACGGTGTCGAGCCCGGCCAGCGGCGCGTCGAGCGAATGCTTGAGGATCAGCGATGACAGTTTTGGGATCTGAACGGCGTAATCGACTTTGGCGCCTGCCTGATCGGGCAGGCCGAACAGGATCAGCGGCGCGCCGTCGGGATGGCTCTGGTAGTGGCCTTCCATCGCCATCACTTTCGCCGGCTGGTGCTCAAGCGTGTTGAGGCCGTGCTGGTCGCCGGCGAGAATCTGGATCGGCGCGACAATGGTCGCCATCCACATCGCCATCGAGAACATCACGCGTGCGCTCTCGCGCTTCGGATCGCGCAGCAGATGAAACGCGCCGACGCCGCCGACCACCAGCGCGGTGGTGAGATAGGCGGCCAGCACCATATGCACGAGGCGATAGGGGAACGAGGGATTGAAGATCACCTTCCACCAGTCGGCGGCGACGAACTGCCCGGCGGCGTTGACGGCGTAGCCGGCCGGCGTCTGCATCCACGAATTGGCCGACAGAATCCAGAACGCCGAGATCAACGTGCCGACGGCGACCATCAGCGTGGCGATGAAATGCAGGCGCGGCCCGACCTTCTTCAGGCCGAACAGCATGACGCCAAGGAAGCCGGCTTCGAGGAAGAACGCCGTCAGCACCTCGTAGGCCATCAGCGGCCCGATCACCGGCCCGGCCTTGTCGGAGAACACCGACCAGTTGGTGCCGAACTGGTAGGACATCACGATGCCCGACACCACGCCCATGCCGAACACGATGGCGAAAATCTTCAGCCAGTAATTGAACAGCGTGAGAAAGACGTCGCGCCTGGTCCACAGCCACAGTGCCTCCAGCACCGCGAGGTAGCTGGCGAGCCCGATCGAAAAGGCCGGAAACACGATATGGAACGACATCGTGAAGGCGAACTGCGCGCGGGCGAGAACGACTGCGTCAAGACCATCGAACATGAGGCGGACCTCCTGCGAAGCGCGTTGAAGGGGGTCGCGTGTCGCCCGGCTGGGGGGCGGCGATCCGCCTCTGACGGGATCGGCAATCCTCTACTGACGGCCGCGATGCTGAACATCCGATGAATGACAGGTGCGCGCGTTTCACAATAATTTGCCTGACAAAGCACGGACGCCGTTGAAACGTTCCCGGCCTCGGCTAGGATTGCGCGATTTTCACACGGCAATGCGCCGAGGAGAACGACAATGATGCGTCATCTCGAAATGAATCATCTCAAATTGCTTTGTGCGGCGGCGGCGGTGTCCGGCTTCGCCATGCTGTCGGTGACGGCGCCGGCTCACGCGCTGACCGCGCAGGAATGCAGCGCCAAGTATCAGGCCGCCAAGACGGCGGGCACGTTGAATGGCCAGAAGTGGAACGACTTCCGCAAGACCCAGTGCGCCGATGCCGCCGCCGCGACGCCCGCCGCCGCGCCGAAAGCCGCGGCGACCACGCCGAGGCC